>CAXUIU010000293.1:0-5172 GCA_964250955.1 uncultured Chthoniobacterales bacterium
GAGCGGCGGGGGGTCGCTGCTGAGATACGGCGGGATGACCTTGACCTTGCCGGCCACGGCGGGGAGTTCGGCGGCGATGGCGGACTCGACCGCGTGGGAGACGGTTTGCAAGCGGTCGGCGTGCTGGTACATCCGCATCTGGCCTTTCGGGAACCGCGCGACGTGGACACAGAGCTTGCCCACCCGGGGGTCTCGGATGAGCACAGGCAGGAAGATGGTATTGGTGACGACGATGTCCGCTGGCGGCAACGCGCGGCGGGCGCGCACGGCGTACAGGAAGTCGCCTGCGCGGTAGAGCAGTTTGTTCTTCGGCGCGTCGAACCCGGCGACGCGGACGTGGTGCACGCCGTCGCGCGTTTCCTCATCCGGCAGCGACGGGTAGCGGCGTGAAACGTACGTGACCTCATGCCCCGCACGCGCGAACTCCGGCGCGAGGCCGTACCACATCTTCTCCACTCCCCCGCCGAGCAGCGGCGGCACAGGCAGGAACGCTCCCTGGACGATGGTGATGCGCATCGCGTGTTTAGCAGGCAACATTCATACCATGTCGCGCACGCCAAAGCCGCGCAGTTGCGCGACCAGCGCCGCCGTAGCCCGATCAACTTGGTAACGCCGCTCGAACGACGCCCGCGCCCGTTGGCCCATGACGGCGCGTTCGCCGCCGGAGAGCGCAAACCATCGTTCAAGCCCGACCGCCGTGGCGAAGGCATCGTCATCCGTGACCAGCCCCGCGTCGTCCTCCACGATTTCGCGCCAGATGTTGACCTTGTTGGAAATCAGCACCGGTTTGCCGCAGGCCAACGCCTCGACGACAGCAATGCCAAAATTTTCTTGGTGTGAGGGGAGCACGAACGCCTCCGCCGCGTGCAACGCGCCCCACTTCAGATCACCCGAGAGCATCCCAGGCCAGCTAATACCCGACGCGTCGGTGCTGCCGCGCAGCTTGCGCAAAAACTCCGGGGTCGCCTCGTCCTCCGGCCCCGCCATGACCAATATTGCGTCCTCAGGCCACCTTCCCGCGCGTCGCAATTCGGCGTAGGCGACCAGCAGATCGGCAACACCCTTTTTTACCACGAGTCGACCCAAAAACAAGACCAGTCGCCGCCCGCGCAGCTCGGGGAATCGTTGCAGGAAAACCTCTTTCTGTAATTCCGCGTCGCCCGGCGGTTCCTCGATGCCGAGCGGATTGACGACTTCCGTCGCGCGGTAGAGCCAGAACGACTCGCGCGCCAACCGGCGTTCCTCCTCGCAGGTGAAGAACACCGCCCGCGCCCCGCGCAAGATCCGGTACTCCGCCCACGGCCAGTAGAGCCACTTCTTGAGGTGCTTGGTCGGGTACGTCCGCTTGAACCACGGGTCGAGCATCCCGTGCGGGAACACGAACCGCGTCGCCGCCGGCCACGTCCGCCACGCCGCGAGTCCGTGGTGCTGCCACAACCCGTGCGTGATGAGGCAATCGAAATTTCCCCGTTGCGCCCGGATGGCTGCCCCCAACCCCCGCGCGTATTGGTACGACCCGCGTGAGGGTCCAAGCGCCTGGACCGGGAACGGCAACCCCGCCAGCCAGGGCGAGTCGAGCGGGTCAACCGTGATGGCCTCCGTCGCGTGGCCCGCGCGCACGAGCGCCGCGCCCATCTGCCGCACGGCTTCGGCGACCCCGCCGCCGCGCGGGTCGAGCGAGGAGGCGACGTGCAAGATCCTCACACGACGCTGCCCTCCGTGCGGTGGAAGTACGCCGTCTCCGCCGCCGGGATCGGCGCGAGTGCGCGGGCGGGCACACCCCCGTAGAGTTGGTGCGTCTCCGTGAACGCCTTGTTGAGCAGCGACTTGGCCCCGAGCACGCTGTAGTCCGGCAGCGCCGCGCCGCCGAGCAGCACGCAGTTCGTGCCGACGAAGCAGTACGCGCCAATCGTCACCGGAGCGGACGACTGCCGGGCGGCGGGGAGGTCGATGCTGTGAGAGAGAATTTGCGACTGGAAGCCGGCAAACGTCGTGAACGGCCCGAGCGTCACCGTCGCCGTGCAGTCGATGAGGTGGCGGTGCGTGATGGCCGAGTGCGCGCCGACGTGGAGTTCGGGGCGGCGTTCGGGTTGGTGCGCGAAGTGGCGCGACGGCCCCGGCGGGAAGCCGGTGATCCAGTCGAGGTTGCCCACCGAACTATGCTCGCCGAGGTGGACCAGCCCGAGGTTCTTGCAGACGGTCAGGTGTCCGATGCGCGAGTGCGCCTCCATCTGCAAGCGGCCGGGGAACACCCACGACAACCCGATGCGCGCCGTCGGATGGATGTCGTAGCCGCACGCGCGGCAGAGCACCCACCGTCGCAACGCCCACGGCAGGAACAAGGTCAGGAGCAGGAGCAGCTTCTTCATCGCGGGGGTCGCGTGGCGAGTTCGTCGTAGAGACTCTCGTAGTGGTCGAGCATCGCGTCGGCGGTGAAGCGCGCGGCGTTGCGGTGACCCCGTTCCGACCAACGCGCGCGGGCGTCCGGGTCGTTCACGAGGCGCGCGAGTTCCCCGGCGAACGCCTCCTCGTCCGCCGCCGGTCGCACGAAGGCGCTCTCTCCCGCCACCTCGCCGAGCGAACCCGCGTCGCTGCACAAGACCGGGCAGCCGCACGCCTGCGCCTCGACCACCGGCCAGCCGAACCCCTCGAAGCGCGACGGGAACAGCAGCGTCCGCGCGCGGTTGTAGAGGGCTTCGAGGACGGCGTCGGAGGGTTTGACGATTTCCACCACGCGGTCGCCGACGCCGAGGTCCGCGGCGAGTGTGCGCAGCTCCACGGGCAACGCCTCGCCAGCAAAAACCATCTTCCCCTTGGGCCAACGATCCTTGACCCGCGCGAATATTCGCAGAATGCCCTCGCGGTTCTTGCGCCGCAGGCTGGAACCGACGTTGAGCGCGAACTCCTTCCCTACCCCCAACCCGGCCAACCGCGCGTCAGCCTCCGCCGCATCGATGGGCTGATAGGGAACGTTCAGGCCGTTGAGTACCAGGCGCGTGTCGGGCGCGGTGCCGTCGGGCCGGCGCACGAGCCGCCGCACGTCGGCGCGCGTCGCGCTCGACACGCACGCAATCGTGTCCGCGCGCCCGAGCGAACTCCTGATCCAGCGTTGAAGAACCTTGCCCGTGGCCGACGCGGGGCAGTCGGTCGGTTCGCCGAGCGCGCCGCGCACCGCGCCGAGGTCGTGGCAGGTCACAAGCACGCGGTGGCCGGCGGATGCGGCGGCGGGCGTGTAGGTGGCGTTGGAATGGTCGCAGACGTGGACGACCGCGTCCGGCCCCAGCGCGCGCACGCGTTGGCGCAGGGTCCACGGGAACGACCCGTATTTATCCAGGTACGCGAGCCACTTCCCCATCCCCGAGTGGGTCGGCCGCTCGCCGTGTCCGCCCACGCGCGCCGAGGGGGCGACGAGTTCCACCGCCCGGCCCCGCGCCCGCAGACCGTCGAGCAGCAGGCGCCCGAAGCGCAGCATGCTCTCCTGCCCGTCGGCCGGGTAGTTGCCGACGAGCAGCACCGGGGCGCGTTCAGGCGTCACGCGGGCGGTTCCTCTTTAGCTGCGAGGCGTCGTTCCTCGGCCTCGCGGTGCATCTGTTCGGCGTAGAGGGAACGGCCGCGGGAGACCGTCGGGATTGCCGCGGGTGCCAAGGTAGGTGCCGCCATCGGAGCCGTTCTTCCGCCGGGTAACGCGGCGGCATTTGGCGCGGGCGGCAGCGGCGGCATCGGCCGTGCGGGACGCATCGGGGTCGCAGCCGCTGCGAGTGCCGCGGCTGCCGCGAAGTCCGACTCCCCGGGCTGGTTCGCCGCCAGGCACAGGCCGCCGGCAATCGTCACGTAGCCGAGCGTCGTCGCCTGCCCGAACTGCCCCATGAAGAGTTCCACCGCGCACGCGCCGAAGAGCAGGGTCGCCAGGGGGTGCGCCCCCCGCCGCAGCGTCCCCAGCGCCCGGCCGCCCAGGTACAGCACCACCGCCGCACGTAGCAGCAGGAACACCGGTCCGATCACCGGCCCGCTCTCGAACATCACCCGCCCCATCTCGCTCTCGGCGAACAGGAACTTGCGCTCCCCCTCGAACAGCAGCCCCGCGCCCACGTTCGTGCCCATCCCGAGGCCGACCCCATAGAAGTCCACCCGGTCGAACAACTCGAAGGGCACGAGGAACGAACCGAAAAACCGCCCGAAGAACCCGTCGCGCACGTTCGCCGCGTTGCCGAAGCGGTACGCGAACACTTCCAGGCCGTCCGCGAACACCGCCACCGAGCCGACGACGAGCGCGCCCAGCAGGCAGACGGCGATGATCTTGGCCGTCGGTGCGAGGTAGCGCGGCTGCACGAGGCTGATGAGGACGGTCGTGACGAGCAGGATGCCCACAAAGCCGACCAGGCCGCGGCTGCACGAGAGCAGGATCAACCCCGCCAAGGCCGGCACCGAGGCCCATTGCAGCCAGCGCGGGAACGCCCGGGGCGTCAGCAGCCCATAGAGGCAGCATGCCGTGACGAACGTCGTGAAGTCGCTCAGCCCGTTGGTGAAGGAAAACGTGCCCGAGGCCCGGATGTGGCCCATGCCGGCGTCGAGCATCGTGCCCTCGCCGCCGACGGCGACGTTGATGCGCGCGCCGGAGGGCGACTTGAACTGCCACAGCACCAGGAACGACATCGGCAGCGCGACGAGCAGCGCCCACTTGGCCACGCGCCGGATGTCGTCACGGTCGAAGAGGTTGGGGATCAGGAACACCAAGGGCAGGTGCAGAAAGTTCGCTCGGAAGCCGAAAAGCTGCACGACCAGCGGCGCGCGCCCGCCGACCAGCGAGAACAGCAACGCCACCAAGCCGATCCCCGCTGTCCAGACGATGAAGAGGCTGCGCGGGAACACCCCCTTTTGCAGCGCGAGCGCGTACATGAGCAACAGGACCGGGTCGCGCACGATGAGTAGCGGCGTGGATAATCCGGGGACGACCCACTTTCTCAGCGCCCCCTCGACCACCCACAGCGCCAGGTAGAGCCACAGGAGCCGCTTGAGCCACCGCAGGTCGACAGGCGGACGGACCGGCGCGGCGGGCGGCAGGCCGGCGGCGCGCAGGGGGGCGGCCGTCGGAGCGAGGGTGGCGGCGGTCGTCATGGAGAAAGTTCCTGTAGCAAGGCCTCTGCCAGCCGGCGGCGGCGGCGAGGCCGGCGA
>CAXUIU010000294.1:0-5170 GCA_964250955.1 uncultured Chthoniobacterales bacterium
GGAGGGACTTGGTCGTAGCGCGGCCAGAAGGAGAACTGCGTGTCGATGCTCTGCGACTCGGGCATGTAAACCGCCGGGTCGGCGGGGGCCGCGCGGCGTTTGTCGGCGAGGTAGAAGTCGAGTTCGGCCGCGAGCTGGTAGCGGTTGGCGATGAGGAAGACGGGCGCGCCGAGTTCGCGTTCCTCGTCGGCGCGGACGGTTTCCACCGCCTGCGCGGTCGTGCGCCAACCGAGCAGGCGCCCGGTCGGATCCTTGTGGTAGTCCCAGCGGATGCCGACGGCGCGTGCGAGGTCGGTGTCGAGCACGGCGACGCTCATCACAAGGCCGACGACGAGCGCCGCCACCGCGAAGACGGCTGCCGGGCGGCTGGCGCGAGCGCGTTCGTGCCAGAGCGCGGCGGCGAGGACGCTCAGGCTCACGAAGCCGGGGGCGGTCCAGTTCGGCTCGCCGGCGGTCTTGAAGCCTAGGAGCGTGTACATCACGACCAGCGGCAGGCCGAAAGCCAGGAGGAAGCGGGCCTTCTCGGCGTCGGGTCCGGGCGAGCGCGGGGCGTTCTCCGGCGGCCGTCGCCAGAAGAGGAAGCGCAGCCCCGACCGCCGCCAGCCCCAGCCGACCGCGACCAGCAGGCCGAGCAACACCAGTGGCGAATAGACGGCGAGGTGCGTCGTGAAGAACTTGGAAAACTCGCCTAATGGCCGGTCGAACGCCGTGCCCAGCCGGCCGCGGCTGTGGAGGTGGCTAAGGGTGATCCAGGCGTGGTTCGCGTTCCAGAACACTGGCGGCGAGCCGATGATCGCCGTGACCAGGAGCATCGCATAAAATCCCGCACGTCGGAACTCCCCCCGCCAGCGGCGCACCATCAGGAGTGCCCACGCCACCGAGAGAAGCTCCATGGCGTTGGTGTACTTGCACAGGAACCCGAGGCCAATCGCAACGCCCGTCGCCAGCCACCAGCCCAGCGAACCGCCGCCGCGCCGTTCGAGCGCGCGCCAGCACGCCGCCATCGCCAGGGTCCAGCAGAACACCGAGGGCGCGTCGATGGTCATCAACAGCGAGCCGGCGGTGAAGAGCGGCGTGACGTTGAGCATCAACGTCAGCCACGCCGCCGCGCCCTCACCGTAGAACCGTCGCGCGAAAAAGAACAACACGAGGCTCGTGCCCAGTGCAAAAACCGGGCTGAAGCAGCGCACGCCAAATTCGTTGACGCCGAAGAGCGTCGTGCCCGCGCGGATGATCGCCGCGACACCGGGACCCTTGCTGTAATACCCCCAGTCCAACCGCTCGCTCCACATCTGGTAGTACGCTTCGTCGGGAGAAAGTTCTACGTGTCCGACGTACGCGAGCCGCAAGCCGGTCAGAACCAGCAGACAGAGCACGACGAGGCGGGTGGGGGACATGGAGAAAATGACGAAGGACGAAGGGGCCGGTGACACATAGCGGAATTTTCGGCCTCCGTCATTCGTCATTTGCCTGCGGCTGTCTCGCAGACTCGGCGGTCATTCGCCTTGCCCCCCACCGCACCCCGGCCGCGCCGGCTAGCGCCACCGTGACCGCGACCCCGGCCGAAGTCAGCACGTCGCTCGGCCAATGCGCGCCGACGTACACGCGCGAATAAGCCACCAACGCCGCCGGCAGGAAGTACCACGCCCCGCGCCGTCGGTAGAACAATGCCAGCACCGTCGCGGCGCAAAAATTGTTCACCACGTGGCTGGACGGAAACGAGCGTCCCGGGTGCGGATCAGCCGGGGAAAGTTCCACCGGCGCAGTCGTGACCTTTGCCTCCACCGGCCGCCACAACGCCAACCACCGCGGATGCACCCCGCGTGCCAGGTCCACCTGCCGCACGCCCGCCAGTGCCTGCCAGGGTCGCAGCCGGTGGACGGCGTGCTTGAGCGGGTTGGACACCACGACCTCACCCAGCGCCAGCACCACCCCGAGCGGCACCAGGAACCGCCGCGCCCGCGCCCCGCCGCACCACAGGGTCAGCCCCACGGCGAGGACGAGAAACGGCCACCACAGGTCGAACGACGAGGCCACCACCATGATCCGGTCCAGCACCGGGCCGGTCCAGCGTTCGTTGATCAGGCGGAGAAGGGTTTCGTCCACGGGGAGGCGGGGAAGTTCATTCCTGGCGCGGTCTTTTGCAAAAACTTGCCGCCCGGGGCACATTGCCGACTGCCACCATGCATTTCTCCTTTTTGCGGATGAGCCTGCTTGCCGTACTCCTCTCGACCCTCGCTGTCTTCCCGGCCCGAGCACAAAAACCCGCCGCCAACGAGGCGCTGACCGCCGCCGACATCCTCCAGGCTGCGCGCGAGGCGCAGGGCAGCCGGCACGACAGCATCAACGGCGTGCTGCGCGACGACATCACGGACCTATCATTCCCCTTCCGCCTGGTCGACGACGGACCGCAGGTGCGCTACGAGTTCAAGGGGCCGCCGCCCACGGCCGTGCAGGTGCGCTACAACGCAGACGGCTCCGAGTTGGTCGAGTCCGGCCCGGACGGCTCGGGCAAGCTGACCCCGGCGAACTTCGACAAGCGTATCCTCGGTACCGACGTGGCGTACGAGGACCTCGCGTTACGGTTCCTCTACTGGACGAATGCCACCAGCGAGGGGGAAGACACCGTCATGACCCGCCCCGCCTGGAAAATCCGGCTCAACGCTCCCAACCACCGCACGCAGTACAGCAGCGTGGTCGTCTACGTGGACAAGGGGAGCGGCGGCTTGTCGGAGGTCGAAGGCTACGACTGGAAGGGCAAGCTCCTCAAACGCTTCAAGGTCGTTGGCGTCAAAGAATTCTCGGGCAAGACCTACCTTGGCAAGATGCGCATCGAAGGCTTCAACCCCGACGACGGCCACACGCGTTCGCGCACCTACCTGGAGCTTAATAGCCTGGCGAAGTAGCTCCCGTCATCTTGGCCCACCATTCCCGGTGGGCAAACGGCGAGATTTCCGACGGCTTGATCTCACTGCGCCCGCCCCAGAAGACGTTGGTGTAGCTCACAGGGATGCCGCAGGCGGAGAGGTGTTCGTCGATGGCGGCCTTGTGGGCGAGGAGGCGGGGCTTCTCGGTGCCGTGGGCGACGGCCATGATGTTGACGTTGCCGAACTCGGGGCCGCCTTCGCGCCAGTAGCAGTGCGTGAGGATAACGTGCCGGCCGATTTCGCTCCCAGCCTCGATCTCACGCCCGGCGGGCACCGCCCAATGAAAGAGCCCGTTGAAGCGGGTCACACGCACGCCGGCCTCGCTGGGTTTGACGTGTTCAAGGAAGGTCGAGAAACGGCCGATGAGCTTGCGGGCGGACAGGTCGCGGGCGACGGCGCAGAATTCTTCCAAGCTGACGCCGGCTTCGCGGGCGCGGGCAACCCACGGGGATTCTTCGTGGATTTCGTCGGGGGTGAGTTCGCGTTTGAGGGCGAGGAGGACCTGCCACTCGTGGGCGGAGAGATCAACGGTCTCAACGACGGTCATGTGAGCAGGGGCATCGGCGCGTTCGCCAAGCGCGAGAGTCTTGCGCCGGACGTGGCCGACGCCGAGAGCGAAGATGCCCTTGGCGGGCATGAGCCGAAAGTGATCTGCGCCGACACGGCGGCGGAGGAGTTCGGCGTGATCCTGGAGAGAAACGCCGCGGGGAACCTTGAGGGTGGTCCACAGCTTGTAGTCGCTCCCAGCGGTCGCCATGTCGGTGGAACGCAGGACGACGTGCCCGCTGAACGGGTCATCGCGGAACATGAATTCAAAGGCGGCTTCGAGACGCTCGGGAGCGACCTTCCAGGCAACGAGTGCGCCCGAGGCGAGGTTGGTAGCGAGGAGGGTCTGGCGGACGCGGCGGATCGTGCCGGCGCGCAGCATGGCACGAATCCGGGCAAGCACGGTGGGCAGATCGACGCCGCTACGGTCGGCGATCTCGCGAAAGGGATCAGGACTGAACCCGGCGATCTTGTCCTCGCTGACGGTCAGGATGCGGGCGTTGACGGGATCGAGGTGTTCAGTTGGCAGAGAGACGGGCGGAATGGCGGTGGTAGCTTCCACGCCGGAACATGGGTGCTACGGACGAGTCGCGCATCCGATTTTTTGCGGGTGGTGCGACGATTATCGTTTGACGCACCGGGGGAAATCGCTTAAGAAAGGGGCTTCCCTAGAGGAGAGCACCCGTAGCTCAATTGGATAGAGCATCTGACTACGGATCAGAAGGTTTGAAGTTCGAGTCTTCACGGGTGCAAGGCCTCCTGCTCAGAGACTTGAACCGAAAAGATTAGATCCGGGTCAATGGCTGTTGAGCCCTTTGTTGCCAGTTCTAAGTCATGTAATCGTAGGGGGTGCCAAAACTTGGGCGCTTTCGCGCCTGCTGATTTTCATTGCCCGTTCCGGAGGTCGCTTCCGAGTCGGTGGCGCCCGGCAAGAGCCAGATCCGGCTGACCCGCGCGGTAGTGCCGGGCGCGCAGGGTGCGCAAAAACGCCTGGAAGTCGGCCGCTCCAGCGCGAGCCCGGCGCAGGGTCACGCGGTGGCCCGTGGCCACGTTGAGCGCGCCAAAGAGCACGCGCTAATCGTTTTTGCCGCTGATGGGCACCGTGGCTTGGTGGCCGCGCGGCGCCCACGCCGCGCGCAGGGGCGGCAGCAGGCGCAGGGTGGTCTCGTCCTGCGCCAGGAGCACGGTGCGCGCAGGCCGCGCCTTCAGGCGGCGCACGAGCGCCCCTTTTTCTGGGCGCGGTGCGGCTCCTTGGCGGCGAAGACGTAGCGCGGGCGCTTCCACGCCAGCCCGGCGGCATGCAGGCGGCGGCGCAGGGTACGCACGCTCACGGCCGCCGACGCGCCGAAAAGCGCGCGCAGGTGCGCGGCCAAAAGCGGCGCGGTCCAGCCGCTGGCCGTGTAGCCAAAGGCCAGCGGCTCGGCTTCCAAGGCGACGGTGAGCAGGTCGCGCGAAAGCGCCGGGGCCAGTGGCGGACAGCCCGAACGCGTGCCTTCGGCCAAACCGTCCGGGCAACGACGCTGACAGTAACGTGTCAATGCCTTGGTCACCCAGCGCCGACTGGCCTTGAGTAGCGCGGCCATCTCGCCGACCTGCCTGCCCTCGGCGACGAGGGTCGTGGTGGTAAAGGCGAACCCGGCGGCGACGGCTGGCATCTGCTATCATGGAGCGAAGAAAAGCCGTGCGCACGAACTTCT
>CAXUIU010000295.1:0-5169 GCA_964250955.1 uncultured Chthoniobacterales bacterium
GTGGTAGGTCGCGCCGAGGGGCGGGGGGTCGGAGAGGGTGTAGACGCCGCTGCGCTGGCTGGTCCAGCGGAAGCTCCCCGGCAGCGGCGGGGTGAAGACCAGCGGTGAGGCGGTTTCCTTGCCCACCTGGTCGGCGGCGGCCATCGTCCCGGGGAAGCGCAGCTCGAACGACGCAGCGGGGTACATCAGGCCCTGTTCGGCGGCAGGTTTGTCCGACGTGTCATTGTCGTCCTCGTCGTCGGCGTCGGCGTTGACGGACTTGGGCGTGCCGCGCAGGATCAACTCGACAGCGGGAGGCGCGGCGCGGACGAGTTCCGGCGCGACGAGGAGGCTGAACGCCAACAGCAGGGGGAAGGCGGAACGGGTCATAAATGGAGAGCGGCGGGTCCGCGTATCGTAGCGGACCGACGGTGCAGGCGTCACGGCAAATCGGCCCCAAGCGGTACGGCTAGCCTTCCACGGTCACCGCCCAGTCGAGGAACGACGGGTACGCCGGCCGCCAGCCCAGCGCACGCAGACGGGCGTTGACGATCCGCTTGCTCGTCCAGCCGCGCTTGCGGTTGAGATCGACCGGGCCGGCGGGCGGCAGCGGCCGGCCGAAGCGCGCGGCGAGCGCCGTGTAGAGGGCCAACTGCGTCAGCGGCCGGTCGTCGGCCACGTTGTAGACTCCGGGCGGCGCGTCGGGCTCCGCGAGACGCACGAGCGCCGCGGCGGCGTCGTCGCGGTGAATCTGGTTGAGCCAACGGCCGCCGTCCCCCTCGATGACCGCTTCGCCGGCCAGAAATTTCTTCAACAACACCGAGCGTCCCGGTCCGTAGATGCCTGCCAGCCGCGCGACGACCCCGCCGGGCACTCCGAGCACAGCAGCCTCCGCGGCGAGCAGGATTTGCCCGGTCTCGCGGTCGGGCACCGCCGGGGCGGTTTCGTCGAGGGACGCGCCGTCCGTCTGCGCGTAGACGCTCGTGCTGCCCGTGTAGACGAACCTCCCCGGACGGAAGGCTGCCGCCAGGTGCCGCGCGCCTCCGAGGTAAACGCGCCGGTATTGCTCCGGCCCGCCGCCCCGCCCGGAGGACACGCTCAGCACCAGCGCGTCAGGCGTGGGGGAAGTCTCCGCCGCGAGCCGCGCGACGGCCGCCGGGTCGGTCACGTCGCAGGCGGCGACAGGATACGGTTTTTCTGCGCCGAGCCGGGCGGCGGATTCGGGCGAACCCGTGCACGCCGTCATCTCCCAGCCGGCCGCGTGGAAGCGGTCCGCCGCGGCCTCGCCCACGAAGCCGGCACCGACGATTAAGGCACGGGGCACAGTGTTACTTCAGCGCCGCGACCGAGTCGATGATCTCGTCGGCCGTCTTGGCGCTGTCGGCCAAAATCGAACTCTCGGAGCTGATGATGACCGCGTACGTCGAGTTCTTCTGCGTGAACAGGCCGATCATCAACGTAATGTCGATCTCGCCGACCTTGCCCTTGGCGACCTCCCAGGTCAGCGGGATGCCAGTGCCCGACTTGTTCTCCACCGGGCCGGTGAAGCCGGGGTCTTCCATCTTCGCGTTCTGAGCGGAGAGCTTGCCCATCTTCTTGACGAGTTCCTTGTACTGCTTGGGCTCCAGCTTGCCCAAGGACATGAGGATAATCTGGCAGGGGAGGTTCTCGTCTTTGGAAGAGAAGGTCAGTTTGTGGTTCTCGGCGTCCTCCTTGTCCTCCTCGGCGGTCCAGCCCTCGGGCACGTCGACGACCACGGCCGGCTTGCCCGCGGGATAGCGCAGGGTGGCGCCGGCGAGGGCAGGGGAAACGGACAGGCACAGGGCGACGCCGGCGGCGAACAAACAAGGGATGCGCATGGGAAGAACGGGGCGCTAGATGCCGACCGTGTCGGAAGAATGACGCGCCCACTGGATGGCGCGTTGGATGAGTTCGCTGCCGTCGCGCAGGCCCAGCTTGGCCTTGATGTGCTCGCGGTGGCTGTCGATGGTCTTGCGGCTGAGGTGCAGGTTCTCGGCGATCAGGCGTGTGCCCAAGCCCTGGCCGATGAGGCGAAAGACCTGGAGTTCGCGGTCCGTGAGCCGGCCGACGTAGGAATCGACGGTCTCCCCGACCGGTTCGGCGCCACCGCCCTGGCTGCCGACGGCGAGCCGCTGGACGGCGTGGGCCGCGACCTGGTCGCTCACGTAGATCGACCCCGCCAGCACCCGGCTGATGGCCAGGAGCAAGCGGTCGAGCTTCTCCTGCTTCATCACGTAGCCACGCGCGCCGGCGCGCAGGGCGCGTTCGGCGTAGATCGTCTCGTCGTGCATGGAGAGCACGAGGGTCAACAGGCCCGGCAGGCGCACGCGCAGGTCCTTGATGAGTTCAAGCCCGTCGCCCGCGCGCAACGACAGGTCCACCAGCGCCAGGTCGGGCCGCAGGCGTTCGGCCAACGCGATGGCGTCCGCACGGCCCTGGGCCTCGCCGCAGACGACGAGATGCGCCTGAGAATTGAGCACATTGGCCAGGCCCTGACGCAAAATCGGATGATCGTCCACCAGCAGGACGCGCTTTTTCTCGGGCTCGGCGGACTCGGGAGAGGGGGGCATGGTTACGCTCGACTCCCGCGAACCTGGACGGAACCCGGGGCAGGGTCACGCCGCCTCCGCCAAAACACCTCAGAGGCAGCCCTTCGTTTTTGCCACGGAGTGTGCCGACACGCAAGCCCTTTCCCTAGCAGGCGAGTAGGGGATTTGCCCGACAGGGACCTAAGGCGCGCCAACCACCCCCCAAACCGCCCTTGGCCCGATGGTGCGGACAACGTGAGGGCGGCAGGATAGAACGCAGTCGTGCCACGTCCACTCATCTGGACAAACCATTCTTACAAAGCAATCCGCATGCTAGCGATTTCTCCCGCCGCCGTCCCGCAAAACCAACCCGCGCCGCTCGTCCCCGGAGACGACGAACTGATGGCGCGTATCCAGGCCCGCCAGTCCGGCGCGCTCGACGATCTCTACGCGCGCTACCGGCCGCTCATCGGCAAGATCGTCCTGGAAATCCTCCCCAACGAGTCCGACGCCGAGGAGGCGCTCCAGGACGTGTTCATGGAAATCTGGAACCGCGCCGCCAACTTCGACGCGCAGAAAGGCAAGGCCCTGGGCTGGATCATCTGCATGGCGCGCCGCCGCGCCATCGACCACTACCGCAAGATCCGCCGCCGCGCCGACGCCGGCGAGAAGCTGCGCCTGGAGAACGAGGCCGGCCAGGGCGCGCTCGGCGAGAGCTTCGTGGGCACGATCAGCAACGGCGGCGGGACGCACGCGACCGACCTGCGGCGCTTCCTGGCGCGCATCGTCGCCAGCCTGCCGCCCGAGCAGGGGCGGGTGATTCACCTGAGCTACTTCCAGGACCTCAGCCAGCGTGAGATCGCCTCGCGCACGGGCATCCCGCTGGGCACGATCAAGACCCGGCTCGACCTCGCCTTGCGCAAGCTCGCGCAGAAGTCGCTGCCCTTCCGCAAGGAACTCTCCTTCGTGCAGTAGCAAAGGGGAGGGTGCGGGTGGCGGCCGGTTTGTGGGAAATAATTTCTCGTTCGAGGCAACCTCCCGCCGCCTCCGCGCACGATCTGTCCACGAATCTCTCCACGGAAAACCTTCCATGTTGTTCCTCCTCGCCCTTCTCGCCTGGTTGCTCCTGATCCGCCTGGGTGTCGGCTCGCCGACGCGGCCGGAGCAGTGGTTCGTGCGCGCCGTCGCCCGTCGCCGTCACCCGCGTGTTGCGTCCCGCCGGTAACGTGAGCCTGCCGCCGACCCGATGAGGTCGCCGCTCCCCGCGCCGCACTCCCGGCGACTGCCTTACGGCGCGCTCCTGGGTGTCGTTGCCGTCCTGTTCTTCGCCAAGGAGGTACTCGTCCCGCTGGCGCTGGCGTTGCTTTTTAGCTTTTTGCTCGGGCCGCTGGTGCGGCGGCTGGAACGTCATGGCCTCGGGCGGGTGCCGGCGGTGTTGGGCGTGGCGCTCACGTTCTTTTGCTTCTTCGGGCTGATCGCCTGGCTGATGGCCTCGCAGGTCATCGACCTGGCCGGCAAGGCACCGACCTACCAGCAACACATCCAGCACAAACTCGACTCCCTGCGGGAACACGGCGGGCCGTGGCAGAAGGCGGTGCAGGTCGTCGAGACCGTCCAGAAGCAAGCTGCCGCCGACAACAACGGCGGCAAGGAACCCTCCCCGGCCGCTGCCCCGGAGGCGACGCCGCTGCCGGTGCGTGTCGTCGAGCCGCCGGCCAGCCCGCCGCTGTTCTTGCGCAACCTCTTCGGCCCACTGCTCGGCCCGCTGGGCACGGCGGGGATCGTCGTGGTGTTCACGGTGTTCATGCTGATCCAGCGCGAGGACCTGCGCGACCGCCTGCTGCACCTCGCCGGGCCCGAACGCCTGCCGCTGACCACCCAGGCCGTGGACGAGGCCAGCCAGCGCGTGAGCCGCTACCTGCTCGCGCAGGTGGCGGTGAACCTGACGTTCGGCGTGCTCGTGGCGGCGGGGCTCTTTTTTATCAAAGTGCCCAACGCCGCCCTGTGGGGGCTGCTGGCCGCGCTGCTGCGGTTCGTGCCTTACGTCGGCGTGTGGATGGCGGCGGCGGCTCCGCTGTTGCTCTCCCTCGCGCTGTCGGACGCGTGGTGGCCGCTGTTGTGGACGCTGGGACTATTCGTGACGCTGGAGGCGCTGACGGGCAACGCCGTCGAGCCGTGGCTCTACGGTTCGAGCACGGGGCTGTCTCCGGCGGCGGTGATCGTCGCGGCGACGTTCTGGACCTGGCTGTGGGGCGGGGTGGGGCTCCTGCTTTCCACGCCTCTGACGGTGTGCATCGTCGTGCTCGGGCGCTACGTGCCGCAGATGGCGTTCCTGCACGCGCTGCTCGGCGACGAACCCGTCCTCGCCCCCGAGTCGCGGCTGTACCAGCGGCTCCTAGCCTTCGACCAAGAAGAGGTCTCGCAGGTCGTGGACGAATACCTCGCAGAACATCCCGTGGTCGATTTCTACGACGCGGTGCTCATCCCCGCGCTCAACCAGGCGCAAAAGGATGCCCATCTCGGCAACCTCGGCGAGGATCGGCAGGCCTTCGTGCAACAAACCGTCGAAACCCTCGTCGAAGAGCTGCGCGACCGTCCGCCCAGTGCCCTTGCCGCCCCGAAAGCCGACCACCTACTGGAG
>CAXUIU010000296.1:0-4870 GCA_964250955.1 uncultured Chthoniobacterales bacterium
ACCCGAACACCCTCAAGTTGTGGCGACGGACGCAGGTGCGTTGCTTCGAGCAGAGTTCGCTCGGCAACGTATCGCGAGCAGAGGATTGTGACATGGTAGCGCCTAACGAACCAAGCTCAGCGACGGAGGCTGGCGAAGTCAAGGCTGGAACTCGGAACCGACCCCACCGCCAGCCTCCGTTCGCTGGAGCGCCTTGTTAGGCAGCGGCGGACCATCGGAAGAAGCCACCGGAAAAGGCTCCCCGCCGGCCAACCGGCGCACCAACAAAGCGGCACAATGGCCGAAAAGCTCGTAGCGCGGCGAGTCGTCGAGCACGTAGCCGATGGCGGCAGGGGAGAACGAGGTGCCCAACTCGTGGTTGGTGCGGGCGGATGCCTCCACGACAGCGACACGAATACGCTCCGGGTCAAGGGTGCCGTGGCTGCAAGTGCCAGCGGCTGGGAATGGAACCAACTCTGGCTCCGGCACCGGTGCGGGCGCAAAGGCTACCTGCAAGCAGACGTGCGAAGGCGCGGTGATGTAAACGACGCCGTGGAAGCGACCGGACTGGAAGAAAGACGGCATGAGATTGTAAGACGCGCGAGCTACTGCCTAACTAGTAGTAGACGAACGAAAGTCGCCGAATAAGGCGAACGTCGTTCGTCTAATCCGGTGCGAAGGCGCGGTGGGGCAAAACACGCAAAACTGTGTCAAAAAAGAGCTAGAGGATCAAACATGATCTTCCAGGCCTGACTTTGTATCAGACAAAAGTTCGTAGAAAAAGGCAAAGAAGATTTCGTCTAACAGAGCTTCGCCCACCGCGGCCAAACGCTCAGAGATACGGATTGCCCACCCGCTCCTCGCCAACGGTTGTCTCCGGACCGTGGCCGGGTAGAACGACCGCACTGTCGGGCAGGGTCAAGATTTTCTCGTGGATGCCGCGCAGGAGCAGGGCGTGGTCGCCGCCGGGCAGGTCCGTGCGTCCGATGCTCCCGGCGAACAGCACGTCCCCGCCGTACAGCCGCCCGCCCGCTTCGTCGAGAAAACACAAACTCCCCGGACAATGCCCCGGCACCAGCAGCACACGAAAAACCCTCCCCGCGAACTCCGCCCGCGCCGCCTCGTCGATCAACACCCCGCCCGTCACCGGCTCGAAGTCGATGCTCAACCCGAAGCGCCGATATGCCCCGCGATCCGTCAGCAGCGGTGTCCCGTCGGCGTGGTAGTAGATCGGGCAGCCGTGTTCGCGGACGATCTGCGCGGCGTCCTGGATGTGGTCAATGTGCGCGTGGGTGAGCAGGAGCGCCTCGGCCTTCCAGCCCCGCCGCCGCAGCCAGTCAGCGCTGCCTTCGGGCGCGTCGATGACCAGCCGTCCGCCCCCGGGCGTGGGCAACGCGTAGGCGTTCGTCTGGAAAAAGCCGCCGGTAAAGGTCTCGAACGGGGTCGGGTCGGACGGGTTCATCACGGAAACCAATCACCCTTTTCCACAAAGGCACAACCCGCCACCCCTTCCCCGGCGAAGTGAACAGAAATCGAACACTGCGCCTGGCCCCGGTGTCTGAGCGTAGAATCTTTTCCAAGCTGGCTTGCACGGAATCCGCTACGTTCCCTCTCCGCCCTTCGTTCTTCACATGACCAAACTTCCGCTCTCCCTGGCCGTCGGCACCACGCTCCTCGCCGCCGCCCTGACCGCCTGCCGCGCGGCCGAGCCCGAGCCCGGCCAGATCGCCGTTTCCGAGGCCAAGGCGCTCGAACAGCTCCATTACACCCGGCATTCACTCGACGACAGCGTCAGCGACCGGCTCTTGCACACGTACATCGAGACGTTCGACTTCAACCGGCTCTTCTTCACCCAGGGCGACATCAACGACTTCGAGAAGAAGTACGACCACGAACTCGACGACGCCATCTGGCTGGGCGACCTCAAGCCCGCGCAGGTCATCTACGACGCGTACATCAAGCGCGTCGAGGCCCGCGTCGCCAAGATCAAGACGCTTCTGACCACCGAGAAGTTCGACTTCAACGGCCACGGCACCATCGAGGTCAACCGCCTCAAAGCCCCCTGGCCCAAGGACGAGGCCGACGCCGACCGGCTCTGGCACGACCGCATCGAGAACGAACTTCTCACCGAGCGCCTCGCCGAGGCCCCCGTCGACAAGAAGCCCGCCAAGGCGCCCGACACGCAGGCCAACGTCCCGCCCGCCCCGGACACCGCGAAGGTCACCGACCCCGCCGACGCCAAGGCCCCCGACAAGCCTAAGGACACGCCCGAGCAGACGGTCGCCAAGCGTTACGAGCGGCTGCTGCGTTCGCTCCACGAGCAGACCAAGGATGACGTGGACAAGTTTTTCCTCAACGCGCTGGCCCAGTCCTACGATCCGCACAGCGAGTACATGAGCCCGAGTGAGATGGAGAATTTCTCTATCAACATGCGCCTGTCGCTGACCGGCATCGGGGCCATCCTGCGCAAGGAGGACGAGTATTCCAAGATCGTCGAACTCATCGTCGGCGGGCCCGCCGCGGTCGAGGGCGAACTGAAGGTGGACGACAAGATCGCCGCCGTCGCGCAGGGCAACGAGCCCTTCGTGGACGTGGTGGACATGAAGCTCGACAAGGTCGTGGAAATGATCCGCGGCAAGAAGGGCTCGACCGTGCGCTTGCAGGTCATCGCCGCCGGGAACACGGATAATTCCAAGCGCAAGATCATCACCATCACCCGCGACGAGGTGAAGCTCACCGACCAGGAAGCGCGCGCCGAGATCATCGAGCACAAGCGCGACGACGGGACCATCGACAAGCTCGGCTGGATCACGCTGCCTGGTTTTTACGCGGACATGGATGGTTCGCGCGCGGCCGGCTCCAAGCGCAAGAGCACGACCAAGGACGTGGCCGCGCTCCTGACCCGGCTCAACAAGGAAGGCATCACGGGCCTCGTCATGGACATCCGTCGCAACGGGGGCGGCTCGCTGGAAGAAGCCATCAACCTGACGGGGCTCTTCATCAAGAAGGGTCCGGTGGTGCAGGCCAAGGACTACAACAAGCAGATCACCGTGTCCTCCGACAAGGACCCGTCGATCCTCTACGGCGGGCCGATGGTCGTGCTGACGAGCCACATCAGCGCGTCGGCGAGCGAGATCTTCGCGGGGGCGCTACAAGACTACCAGCGGGCGGTGATCGTAGGGGACAAGAGCACGTTCGGCAAGGGCACCGTGCAGACGCTCCTGGAGCTGGGCCGCTTCATGTCGCCTTTCGGCTTCAAGGTGGCCGACGCGGGTGCTTTGAAACTGACGATCCAGAAGTTCTACCGGCCTTCGGGCCAGAGCACGCAGCTCAAGGGCGTCGAAAGCGACGTGGTCCTGCCCTCGCGCTATGCGCACTTGGAAGTGGGCGAGGATGCGCTGAAATTCCCGCTGCCCTTCGACGAGGTGAAGCCCGCCGACTACGAGAAGTGGCCGGGTCCGTGGTTCGACCTCGGCGACTTGCGCACGAAGTCGGCGACCCGCGTGAAGGCCGATCCGGAGTTCCGTTATCTCATGCAGGACATCGACAAAATGGATGCACGCATGAAGAGCAACACGCTTTCCCTCAACGAAGGGGAGCGTCGCGCCGAGCGCGACTCCGACAAGAAGCGCGCCGAGGATATCAAGGCCGAGCGGCTCGCCCGCCACTACGTGTCGCCACCGACGTACGCGCTGGCCCTCAGCGACGTGGACAAGCCCAAGCTCACGCTCGTGCCGGTCAAGAAGGACAAGGACAAGCCCGCCCCCGCCAAGGCCGACGCAGCCGACGCCACCGGCGAGGACCCCGTGGCCGACGAACTCGACGAGGATGGTGGGGCCGGCACGGCGAAGGCCGAGGCCATCGACCCCGCCAAGACGGAGTCGCTCAACATCCTCGAAGACATGATCGAGCAGAGCCACGGCAAGAAGATCGCGGCCAAGACGCAGGGTTGATGAAGCGGACGTTGTTCCTGGGTGTGTGCGTGGCGGGTTGCCTGTCCATGCACGCACGGGCGGGAACGTCCGCGGCCGTGCGGGAGGCCGAAGCGGACGCCAAGGACGCGTTCCGGCACGGCGACTACCCGACGGCCGTCAAGCTTTACGAGGATTGCCGCACGCAGACGCCGAACGATTCGCGCCTGCTCACCAACCTGGGAATTGCTTACTTCCAGAACGACCAACTCCCTGCCGCGGCCGGCACCCTGCGGCGGGCCGTGGAATTGGCTCCCGGTGAGGAACCGGCCTGGCGCGCGTTGGGCGTCGTGTACTACTGGCAGCGGGACGACGCGAACGCGGTACGGACGCTGGAGAAAGCCGCTGCGCTCGACGGCCGCGACCCCGTGGCGCGCAAGTATCTCGCCCTAGCGCACGCGCGGCGGGGCGGCAGACGGCCATGAGCGGCAAGATCAACCTCGCCGCCAAGCTCGGCGCGTTCACCGAACACTGGTCGCCGCGCACGGTGGCGGAGTTCAACGGGCACGACGTGATGGTGGTCAAGGTGCGGGGCGAATTTATCTGGCACCGGCACGACGACACGGACGACCTGTTCCTCGTGCTGGCGGGCACGTTGGACATCCAACTCCGTGACCGTACGGTGACGCTCGGACCGGGCGAGATGTTCGTGGTCCCGCGCGGCGTCGAGCACCGCCCGGTGGCGCGCGAGGAAGCGCACCTGCTCCTCATCGAGCCCACCGGCACGCCCAACACCGGCGACCCGGCCACCGCTGCCGGGCGCAAGCTAGCCTGAGAGCTACCACCAGCTTCTGGACCAGGACTAGAGAACGCGGCCGCCGCAAGGGGGCGCGATTTATCTTTGCAGGAACGCGGCCCGTAACTTAGACATAATAGTGTCTATGCCGCCTGTGACACCTCCTGACCCTGCCAAGCCAGGC
>CAXUIU010000296.1:4880-5157 GCA_964250955.1 uncultured Chthoniobacterales bacterium
TGCAACACTCGATTCGCACAGGGGCACATTGGTTCTACTGGGTGGCCGGGTTGTCGCTGGTCAACTCCATCATCGCGTTGTCCGGTAGTCACTACGCTTTCCTAGCGGGATTGGCGGTCTCGCAAATCGCTGACGTCGTAGCCACTCACCTAGGTTTGGTCGGTCCTTACTTCAGCATCGGCATTGATCTGGTGTTGGCGGTAGTTGTCTGCGGTTTTGGATATCTTGCCTCGCAGGGTTCGCGCGTAGCGCTGGTCGTCGGCATGACGCTCTACGC
>CAXUIU010000297.1:0-5142 GCA_964250955.1 uncultured Chthoniobacterales bacterium
CACCACCACCGCCGCAGCGTCGCCGCGCACCGCCGCGGGCTGGCGGGCGTTCTACTGGGTGACGCTGGCGCTGGCGGTCGTCTCGCGGCTGTGGTGGCTCGACGGCCGGCCGCCGCACTTCGACGAGGGCGTCAACGGCTGGTTCACCGATCAGATGCGCCACCTCGGCGGCTACCAGTACGACCCCACGAACTACCATGGGCCGCTGCACTTTTACGTCCTGTTCTTGTTCAAGAGCCTGCTCGGGCGCAACGTCTGGGCGCTGCGGCTGCCGACGGCCTTCGTGGGGGTCCTGACGGTGGCATGGTGCTTCCGGTTCGAGCAGTTTTTCGGGCGGCGCGCGAGCGCGTGGGCGGCGGTGGCGATGCTGGTCTCGCCCGCGACGCTGTACTTCCAACGCGACGCCATCCACGAGGCGTGGCTCCTGTTTTTCCTCGTGCTCGGCTTCTGGGGGGTGTGCGGGTTGTGCCAGGAGGGAACCAAAGAGTATCTCTGGGCCGTCGGCATGGCGCTGGCGGGCATGGCACTGACCAAGGAAACGTGGATCATCCACGTCGGCTGCCTGGGTATCGCCGCGGTGTGCGTGTTCCTGGCCGAGACGCTCCAGCCTTCCCGCCGCGCGCTCCTGCACCCAGAGGAACCGCCGCCGTTGCCCGGCAACCCGGCGCGGTTCACACTGCCGGAACCATCGCTCTTCGGCGGCCGGCTGGCGGTGGCCCCGCAACGCTGGACCGCGCGCGACGCGCTGCTGGTCGCCGGCGTCGTCGTGGCGCTGATCGTCTTCTTCTACTCGGGCAACTTCCTGCTCTTCAATCCTAAGAACTACGGCGACGCCGCGCATGCGAACAGCCTGACGTGGTTCACGAACATCTTCACCGCCTACACCCCCTGGGGCAAAAAGGCCGACGAGGGGGAAGGCCACCAGAAGCCGTTCATCTACTGGTGCCAGTTGATCGTGCGCAACGAACCGTGGACGCTCGCCGGCCTGCTCGTGGCGGCGGCCTATACGGTGCCCGCGCTGCCGGACGCATGGCGGCGGGCACGGTGCGTCGGTGTCGCCACGGCGGCGTTCTGCGTGGCGGTCCTCGTGGCGGCCAACGCGTGGGAACACCCCCTCGCCGGCACGACGGCGCATCCGACGGTTCTCCGCGCCACGGCGGTGACGTGGTGGTCGCTCGGCGGCCTCGTGGCGTTGGCGGGAGTCGCCTGCCTCGTGCTGCCGACGCCGACGCACGCGCGGCTACGGCTCTACGGTGCGGTGGCAGGTGCGGCGTGTGTAGGAATGCTTTTCTGCCCGTGGGTGTTCCCCGCGCCGGGGTTGTTCACGGTGGGATTTCTTGGAATAGGCGCGGCCCTCGCGGCGCTGTCGCTGCCTGCGCCGCCCGACTGGCGGCTGCGGCTCTTGGCGATCTATGGCATCGGCGCGCTCCTGGCCTACAGCATCATCCGCTACAAGACGCCTTGGTGCATCATCTCGCTCCTGTGGCCGTTTTTCTTCATCGGCGGCGCGGCCTTGGCCGACCTGGCGGAACGGTTCTCCGTCACCGGCCGGGAAGCGGCGATGGGCCTGGGCGCGGCCCTCTCTGCGCTCACGGCGGCGTTTGCGGCGGATCTGAACTTCCACCGTCCCACCGATGACGCGTTGGACTACGTCTACGTGCAGAGCTTCAACGACGTGTGGACGGTGTCCAACTTCCTGCTCGACGAGGCGCGCGCCGACCCGACCTTCTACAAGGAACCGGGCGTGATCCTGTGCGAGAGCACGTACCCGCTGCCGTGGCTGTTGGGCGACTTCGAGAGCATCGGCTACTACACCAACGACCGGAAACCCGCCGACCCCGACGGCTACCACGTCGATTTTTTGCTCGTCACCGAACACCGCGTGGACGAGGCGGAGGCCAAGCTCGACGACACCTATTACAAACAGTCCATCCACCTGCGCCCGGCCCTGGAGGAACTCCAACTCTACCTGCGCGCGTCGCGCTTCAAGCACCTCATGCCCGCCGACCGCACGCCGGAGTTCACGCCCGTGCCGACCGCTCCCGCCGTGAACATCGAAGAACCCGCCATGACGCCGCCCGCCGCTAGTGCCACCGAGGGGCAGTGAACCTCCGCCCCACATGGACGCCGCCGTCGCGTTGCTTGAAGACGGGATCATTCCGTGGCAGTACGGGGACGACCATGGCCGCCCGCCGCCGACTCGACGACTACGCGAAGAATCAGCGGCGCATCCGCTCCTTGCAGCCGAAGGTCTCCTCCGAAGAAGCGCACGAGCAGGCCCGCCAGGCGTTGGTGAAGGCGGCCAACCAACAAGAGCCGACGAACGCGCCGCCCTCGCCGCGGAGTTCGAGCGCCAGGGCCAGCAACTCCTCCGCTGGGCGCGCAAAAACCGGCGGCTCATCGACCGGCGGCTCGAAGAACGCCTCGTGAGCATCGGCGGGGTCGAGCACGAGGTCTTCCTGGACGACGCCACCAGCCGCTGGATCAAGATGACCATGCCCGGCAAGGGCGGCAAGGAACTCCACGCGCGCGGAGAGGGCTTCGGGGTGCGCCCAACGCTCATCACCGAGGACGCGCTGCCGTCTTCCTACCTGCGCCGGCTGGTGCTCGCCAATGGGCGGCTGGGCGATGATTTCTGGCTGCACGGCGTCATCGACCACCCGGCGGGGCCGCGGATGGTCGTCTCGCAGAAACACCTGCGCGGCGCGCCCGCGAGCCCGGCCGACATCGCGCGGCACTTCACGACGGCGGGGTTTGCGGAGGTCAACGCCAAGACGTTCTACGACGCGACCGAAAATCTCCTCGTCTCCGACGCGCACACGGCCAACGTCTTTCGCACGTCGGAAGGTGTCGTGCCCTTCGACGTGTGCGTGCAGCAGCCGCGCGGCTCTCTCCTTCAAGCCGTCAAACCCGCGCAGACACTGAGCTTCGACGACTGGGACGAGGAACAACCTTCGCTGACCTTCTGAACTCTTCCCGCATGGTTCCCTTTCTCGCTGCCGTTCTTGCGTTCGTGGCTGCCGCCGTCGGGTCCGCGCTGGCCGTTCTGATCGGGTCCGGGCGCGGGCTGAACGCGACGATTGCCGGCGCGTCGCTGGCCGTCGGGTTGGCGGCGGGAGGGGCGGCGTTCGTCGGGTCGCGCAGATTACCCAAAAATAGGTTAGGAACGCAGCCGGTGTCGCCGTGGGCGTGGCTGGCATTCGTGGCGTTTGCCTTGTTCGCGCTGCGGTCGTTCTGCTGGCTCGTGTACACGGACGGCGCGCACGACGCCCTCCACGCGCGGTTGGAGATCGGCAACGCCAACAACCTCGGCGACATCAGCCTGCACATGCAGTACGCACGTGATTTCGCCAACGGCACGCGCTGGTGGCCCGAACACCCTCAGGCCAGCGGCTACGCGATGCGTTATTACCCGGGCATCGATTTGTTCCAGGCGCTTGTCCTCGTGCTCGGCGCGGACGAACTGCGCGCCCTCGCATGGGTCGGCCTGGCCGGGTCGCTGCTGTCGGCGTTGGCGCTGTACCGCTGGGGCGGAGCGTTCACGGTGGCGGGGTTTTTGTTTGCGGGTGGGTTGGCGGGATTTCAGTGGTTCGGCCCGGGTGTGGAGCTGACCGACTTCCAGGGAGAGATGGCCTGGAAGAGCCTGCCGCTGGCGATTTTTGTCACGCAGCGTCCATTCCTGTTTGCGCTGCCCGCGGGGTTGCTGCTGCTCGCCCATTGGCGCGAGAAGTTCTTTGCTGAATCGGCCCTGCCGTGGCACGAACGCGGACTAATTTATTTTTGGGTCGAATGGCTGCTCTATGCGCTGATGCCGGCGTTCCACGTGTTCGCGTTTTTGTTCCTGTCGGTATTGTTGGGCGGGTGGTTCGTGGTGTTCTTCGGACGTGCGGCGATGCGTTGGCATCTGCTGATGCTAGTCGGCGCGGCGTTCCTGCCCGCGTCCGGGTTGGTCTACCTGATGACGGACCATTTTCATGCCGGGTCGAACATCACCTACCAGCTTGGCTGGATGCAGCACAAAGAGAACTTCTTCCGGTTCTGGCTGGTGAACTTCGGCGGCTGGGCGCTGCTCGGGCCGGCGTTGTGGCTGTGGTGTTTGTGGGCGGTGGCGCGCCGACGGGAGGAGAGCGACCGCACGGCTGCGGCGGCATTCGTGCTGCCGGCGGGTGCGTTGTTCTTGGCGGCGTGCGTGTGGCTGTTCGCTCCGTGGGAATGGGACAACACCAAGCTGATGATCTGGTGCTACCTCGCGGTGCTGCCGTTCATTTGGGAACGCTTCGTGCGCCCGTGGCCGCTGGGGGTGCGCGCGGCGGTTTGCGCCGTGCTGTTTTTCTCGGGGGCGGCGTCGTTGGCGGGGGGGCTCGGCAAGCCTGATACGCGTCTGGGTCTGCTCGACACCGCCGAACTCGCCAGCGTGCGCGTCATTGTGCGCGACCTGCCCACCGAGGCGCGTTTCGCGGCCGTGCCCGACTATAATCACCCGCTCGTCTACTGCGGTCGCAAGGTGGCGATGGGCTACGTCGGCCACCTGCACAGCCAGGGGATCGACTACGCGCCGCTCGCGCGCGACCTCGACACGCTCCTGAACGGCCAACCCGGCTGGCGCGAGGCCGCGGCGCGCCTGGGCGTGCGCTACATCTTCTGGGGGCCGCGCGAAACCCGGCACTATCCTGAATCCACCCTCGCCTGGGCCGACCCCGACGAACCCGTTGCTTCGGGTGATTACGGTACGGTGTACGAGATCAAGCCGCCGCGCTAAACTTCGTTTTGTTCCATGGACAACGTTCCTCCGCCCCTCCCGCCCGTGCCACCACCGGGGCCGTACCCGGGTCAGCCGTACATGCCGCCAAGTTCACCGAGTTGGCTCTCACGCAATTGGCCGTGGTTCGTCCCGGTCGGCTGCGTAGGGACCTTGGTGCTGTTCGCGGTGTTCGGTGCAGGCATCGCCCTGTCCGTGTTCGGCCTGATGAAGAACAGCGAGCCGTACAAGACCGCCCTGACCCGCGCGCGGGCAAACCCACAGGTCGCCGCCGCGCTGGGTACGCCGATCAAGGAGTCGTTCTACGTCCTGGGACGGATCAGCGAGGGTGGTCGCGGGGGGTCTGCGAGTTTGGTGATCCCGATCTCGGGGCCCAAGGCGAA
>CAXUIU010000298.1:0-2928 GCA_964250955.1 uncultured Chthoniobacterales bacterium
GAACACACCCAGCGTCCAGCCATCGGACACGGCGTGGTGAATCGTGAACAACAGAACGTGGTCCTCTGCGTTCCGCCGCAGCAGTAGTGTCCGGTAAAGCGGGCCTTGCAGGAGGTCGAAGGGACGGAGGAAGTTCTCCGCCGCGATCTCGTCCACCGCCTCGTCGGCGCATTCGGACGGCTTCAGTTCCCGATAGGGTATGGTGGCCTCGCCCTCGCGCCGGATCATCTGGAGCGGCTGCGTCTTGCCGGGCAGAAACGACAGGCGCAACGCCTCCTGCCGCTCCACGACGCGGCGCAACGCCTTCTCCGCCGACGCGAGCGTGAACGTCCCCCGCACGTGGATCAGCGAGCAGATGTGATTCGCCGTGTCTCCGACCAGGACCGGCGACGCTTCCCATAACTCGCGCTGAGGAAAAGTCAGCGGCTGGAGCGAGGCCTTCCCGCTTTGCAGCCACTCCTTGAGAACCGTGCGCTTATCCATTGCCATGCCTGCTCATAGGTGGACTCCGGTAGATTCGCCATCGCTGACCATTTCGCCGAGCAGGCTGTCGATTTCGGTGTCCGAGAGCGCATCCAAGTTCAACTCGTCGGTGGAGGCCGCCGCGACGGGCACGGGCGCGCTGTTCGCCGGAGCCCCACCGCGCTTTGCGCCGATGTGCTCGACGATCAACGTGACGATGTGCCCGATGGTGCGCGCCCGCAGCAGGCTGGCCGGAGGCAGCGAAACGCCCAGCGAACTTTCGATGGTGTTCTCGATCTCGACGCCCATCAACGAATCCAAGCCTAGGTCGGTGAGCGGTTGGTCATCACGCAAGGTGTCCGGCTTGACGCGCAACACCCCGCCGACGGCTCCGCGCACTCCCTGGAGGACGAGGGCCTCCAGTTCGCCCGGCCCAGCCGACTCGATCTTCGCGCGCAGGTCGGTGGACCCGCCCTTGTTTTCCTGGGTTTCCACCGTGGCGAAGATGCGTTCCAGCAGCGGATTGTCCGCCACGCCGCGGAAGAACTGGCGCCATTTGCCCCAGTCTACGCGGATCGCCATCGTCTGCGGGGTCCCGGCGGCCATGGCCGATTCCAGCAGCGAGGTGACCTCGCTGGGCGTGATCTCCGTGGTGCCTTGCTTGGCGAGGAACTCCGCGACCTTGGTGTTGCGCGCCACGTAGCCCTCGCCACCGAGCACGCCCCAGTTGATCGTCGTAGCCGGCAATCCCAGCGCTCGGCGATGGTGCGCGAGGGCGTCGAGGAACGCGTTCGCCGCGCCGTAGTTAGCCTGTGCCGGGTTGCCGAAGATACTTGAGACGGACGAGAACATCGCAAAGCAGTCCAATTCCATGTCCCGCGTTGCCTCGTGCAGCAGCCAGGCTCCGTAAGATTTAGGGGCCATGACAGCCCGCATCCGCTCGCGGTCGAGCGAGGTCATCAACGCGTCGTCGATGACCATGGCGAGGTGGAAGACCCCACGCAACGGCTGGCCCGAAGCGGCGATTTCTTGCATGGTCCGCTCCACGTCTCCGGGTATACCGACGTCCGCCGTGATGACCTGCACTGTGGCACCCTGCGCGGTGAGGTCGCGGACGAGTTCCTGCGCCTCTGGCGTGGTCGCGCCGCGGCGGCTGGTGAGTGCGAGGTGTCGCGCGCCCCCTTCAACGAGCCAGTTCGCTACCACCTTACCATACCCGCCAAACGCCCCCGTGATGAGGTACGTGCCGTCTGGCCGGACGTTGAACCCGGGAGCCGGTGCCTCGCCGCGCGGCGGCAGGAACGGTTCAGGGAAGGCAACCAGCACCTTGCCAATGTGTTTGCCACCGGCCATGAGCCGGAAGGCAGCGTCAACCTTGTTGGCCGGGAAGGAGCGATAAGGCAATGGCCCCAACGCACCCACCTCGACCAAGGCGCAGATTTCCGCCAGCATGTCGCGCGTCAGCGACTCGTCGCCCGCGAACACCGCGTCCATAGCGATGACGTGGAAGGACGCGTTCTTGCGCAAGGGCCAGAGCGGGATGCGGGTGTTCTGGTAGATGTCGCGCTTGCCGATCTCCAGGAAACGGCCGAACTGCGCGAGACAGGACAGTCCCATCGGGATCGCCTCGGCGGCGAGCGCGTTGAGGACGGCGTCCACGCCGCGGCCACCCGTCAATTCCATGACGGCCTCAGCGAAATCGCCGCGCCGGGAATCGACGACGTGCCGGACGCCGAGAGTTTCCAGCAGCCGACGCTTAGTTGCATTGCCCGCCGATGCAATGACTTCCACGCCGAGATGGCGCGCGATCTGAATCGCGGCCATGCCGACGCCCCCTGCCCCGGCGTGGACGAGGATCGTTTCACCCCGACGCATCCGCGCTACGTTTTGCAGCGCGTGCCAGGAGGTCATGAACACCACCGGCAGCGTCGCCGCCTGCTCGAAGGTGAGGTTGCCGGGGATGCGGCGGATGTCGCCGCCACGCGCCAAGCTCAGCGAGGCCAGCCCGAACATCGCTAGGCCAAACACCCGGTCGCCTAGCTCCACGTGGGTCACGCCCACGCCGACTGCCTCCACGACCCCCGCCACCTCGTCGCCGAACACCTTGGCGTCCGGCGCTTCGCCCGGGTAGAGCGCCAGCGCCTTGAGCACGTCGCGGAAGTTCATGCCTGCCGCTTGGACGCGGATCAACACTTCACCGGCCGCCGGCTCCGGCCGGGCGAACGGCACGAAGCGCAGCGTGTCCAGGTGCCCGCGCTCACGGGACTCGAGCCGGCGCGGCACATCGCCGTTGAGCGACACTTCCTTGGCCGCCGGTCCACGCAACACCCGCTGCACGTAGCGCGCCTCGCCCCGGAGAGCGACTTCGGCTTCCTTGTCGTCGCGCAGCAGTTCGGTCCACAGCAGCGGCGCGTCGGGCGCCGCGGGCGGGCGGCGGCGGGGAAGAGGGCGCGCCGGGGCGGGGGG
>CAXUIU010000298.1:2938-4285 GCA_964250955.1 uncultured Chthoniobacterales bacterium
TGCAGTTCCTCCCACAACAAGGGCGCGTCGGCCGCCGATGCGGTCGGCGGCAGGTCAATCGAGCGCACCTTGACGTGCGGGAACTCATTGCCGAGCACCCGAAGTAGGCCGACGAGCGGAGCTTGTTTGGGGGCCACGGCATAGATATTCCGGCCGGCGGGTTGTGCCCCGCGCGTGACCAGATCGAGCTGCATCGGGGTCGGCGGTTTAACGGTGCCGAGCGCCTTGCCGAGATGGAACAGCGCATCGACGCCCATCAGGGCCACGCTGCCATCCGGGCCGTCGGTGAGTTCGTCAAGACTCCAGAAATAGACGACTCGCTCCAGCGAGGAGTCGGCAGAGCATTCCTGCACGAGGCGCGTCCAATCTTCCGGTGCTTCCGGGCGCAGTTGGAACTCCCCCTCTCCCATCACGGTGAAACTCACCCCACGACGGGCCACCCGGCACCGGACGCCGCCGGCCCGCAAACGGGCAATCAACAGGTCCGCTTCGCCGGTGGCACCTGCCAGCACGAGCCAAGATGTCTCCACCGGCTTCGCAGCGTCTTCGTCCGAAGCTTTCTCGTGCCAGGCTTTGCGGGCGAACAAGCCAATTTGACCCTCGCCTTCCGAGCCCGGCAATCCCGGGATCGAAGCCGTTTCCGCAAAGCCCGCCTCCTTCATGACAGCCTCCCACTGTGCCCGGCCCAGAAGCGGGTGCTGCGTGCGTAGGTCCCGGTCCGTGAACCGCCACCAGCCCGCCGTGAGGCCGAAGACCGAATCCGTCCACAACTGGGGATTGGCGACATCCATGAACACGAGGCTGCCGCCTGGGGCGAGCAGGGCGTGGATGTTGCGTAGCGCCGAACGCAGGTCGCTGGTCGCATGGATCACGTTGGTGCCGATGATCAGGTCGAACGCGTCCGCTTCAAACCCCTGCTCGGTGCCCGGTTTTTCCAGGTTGAGCATCTTGAACTCCACTTCCGGATAGCTCGCCAGCTTCTGAGCCGCCGCGGAGAAGAACCCCGCCGAAACGTCGCTGAAGGTGTACGAGTGGACCCTGTGCCCAAGCGAGGGCAGCACCTGCGCGGCGAGGCCTCCCGTACCCGCACCCACTTCAAGGATGCGCAGCCCGCGCCCCTCCGGCAGACCTTCGGCGGCCGTCCGCACGGCCCCGGCGATCCCGGCCAGCCAGTGGCTCGTGTAAAGCCCCTCGCCGTAGAACTGGTCCAGCAGGTCAGCCCCTGTTCCGGCGAAGAGCACCTGGACAGCCTCCTTTTCCCCGCGGAAGATGGCTCCGAGTTCGGCACAGTTCGCCGCGCAGAGCAACGCCTCGGCGAGGTGTCCGGCGTGCTGGCCGATGTAGGTG
>CAXUIU010000298.1:4295-5110 GCA_964250955.1 uncultured Chthoniobacterales bacterium
GGCAACAACTCCGGGTCGGCGTCGGCTGCCGATTCAAAGGCAACTGTCGGGTGGCAACCACCGTCCACTTTTTCAAGCAAGCCGCGTTTGACGAGGTGATAACCGGTGATCCGTTCGAAAGACGGCCGCATTGCCTCCGAGACCTGCAAGGTTTCGGCGTTGAAGAGCGCGCCCGCGTTCGAGAACCGGGCCATCTCGCGCAGGCCATTGGCAAGGTGCGCGGCGGCGAGCGTTTCGGCGTCGGTACCTGCCTTTTGCAGGTTGGCGCGGCCCCGGGCGTCGAGGACTTGGCCGATCACGTCGGTGGCGGCTTGGTGAAGTCGCGCCAAAGGTACGGGTGAACCGGACGCTTGCGTCGAGGTGACCGCCGCCTGTTCCCAGGCCGGGTGGTAGAGCACGTTGCGGTTACCCGTGTTGCCGCGGCGCGCCCCGGCCACGCTGATGGCCCGGAAGCCGTCCACCAACACGCAGGGCGCGCCGGCCTCGTCGTAGATGCCAATACGGCCGTCCATGAACTGGTCGCTGTGGCCTGTCACCGCCGCGCGGACCAAGCAAGCCGCGCCCGGCGAGCGCAGGAACAGGACCCGGGAAAAACGCACCGGCAGCTTCATGCCCGACTTACGGTCTTCCACCGTCTTCGCCCCGGCAGAGAGCACCTGCAACGCGCCGTCAAAAAGCACCGGGTGGAGCGAGTAATCCCCCGCCCGTTTCGCCACCGCTTCGGAAAGCGAGACCCGGCCGGCCGACTTGCCGTCCCCGGCGAATAGTTCGCGGATCGGCCGGAACTCCTCGCCGTAGCGTAACCCGTGGTCGCT
>CAXUIU010000299.1:0-5109 GCA_964250955.1 uncultured Chthoniobacterales bacterium
CCCTGGGACAATTACCTCGTATGGCGTGAGGTCTGGTCGTATCGACCCGAGCGGGTGGCGCTCTCTTGGCGCCTCGGCTATGTCCCGTTGGAAGAGTACCTGTTCTTCGTGCTACAACCCATCCTCGCCGGGTTGTGCCTGTGGTCATCCAGTTCGGCGAAGGTCGCTGGTCGCCATGGGTGCCTCTCCCCATCTCCCTCTTGGCATCTCCGGGTGGTCGGAGTGATCGTTGCCGCCTCGTTGGGCGCGGCGGGAACGTTCGCGCTGTTGACCGGCGGAAGGTGGCTCTACACCGGGCTGATCCTGGTCTGGAGCGCGCCGCCGTTGACGCTGCACTGGCTCTACGGGGGAGACACGTTATGGAACTCGCGCCGGGCGGCCCTGCCGGCCCTGGCGTTCGCCACCGTTTACCTGTGGGTGGCCGACCGGGTGGCCATCGGCGCAGGAATATGGACCATCTCGCCTCTGCACTCGACCGGTTGGACCCTCCTCGGCCTGCCGGTGGAGGAGGCGCTGTTCTTTGCTGTCACGAACCTGCTCATCGTCCAGACGCTGCTCCTGCTCTGGCGACGGGTCGCCGTCACCCGCCTTCCCTCCGCTTCCCTCCCATGATCATGCGCCAAGTCCTCTGGCCCCTGGCCGCGCTGGCGCTGGCGGCTGCCGCCGTCCTTGCACAACGTGCCCACTGGCTGCCCGCAAATTGGTGGCTGCTGCCCTGGGTGCTCAGCTTCGTGTGCTTTGGCCTGCCCCACGGGGCGGTCGATCACGACGTTGTTTTGTCGTTGTACCCGCCGTTTCGCCGTCGGGGAATGGCGATGGCGACGGTCGTGGCCGCCTACCTCGCCGTGTGCTTGCTGGCACTGAGCGGCTGGTTCGTCGCGCCTCGTGCCTGGTTCGGAGGGTTTGTCGTGTTGACGTGGGCGCACTGGGGTCTGGCGGACCTGTGGTGGTCCTGGAACCGCGACCGGGGCTACTTCACGAGCCGAGGGCACCGAATCGTCTTCGCGCTCTGGCGCGGGGCGTTGCCGATGCTCGTACCCCTCGCCGCCGATCCAGGTTTGTACCGGCGCGTGGCGGCGGCGACCTGCGGATTGTTCCTGCCGCACGGGCCCGACCTCGGCTGGCTCGAATTCCCCGCGACGCGCGCGGCGGCCTTGGTCGCAACGCTGGGCCTGGGGGTTGTCGACTTCGTCCTAGCCGCCCCTCGCGCCCGCACCCGCTGGCTCAACTTAGTCGAGGGCGCTTCCCTGCTGATGTTCTTCGGCACGCTGCCCGCGCTGGCTTCCGTTGGTTTGTATTTTGCCTTCTGGCATGGCTTGCGCCACATCGAACGGCTGCTGATCGTGGAGGGCTGGACTTGGCCGCGGCTCGTCCGGCGGGCGGTGCCTAATACCTTAGGTGCAATTGCCCTGTTGACCGCCCTGGCTTTGATCGTCCGGCCCGCCGCCGCCAACGGCAACCAGCTCGTGGGCATCTATCTCGCCCTCATCGCCGCTCTGACCGTGCCGCACGCGCTTGTCGTCGCCGCGCTCGACGCCCGGGCAGGCTTGTGGAGGCGTTCCGATCCTGCGCCGGGCTTCTGCTTGCATCCACCAGCGTCCGGACATCCGTAGGGAATCACATGACTTCCTGCGTTCCACCCCGGGACGCATTTGTCAAGTTCGCTCGCCCTAACCCCAGCCAAAGACATGCCTGAACTTACCTCCACCCAATACCTCACCGTCTATAACCTGCTCTCGCTCGCCATCGCCTCGTTGCTCGCGTCGTTCATCTACTTCGCCCTGGCGCGTAGAGAGATCAACATGCGCTACCGTGGTGCGGTGACCGCTGGAGCGATGGTGGTGCTCATCGCCGCTTACCACTACTTTCGCATCTTCAACAACTGGGGAGAGGCCTACAAACTTGACCCTGTCTCCGGCGGCTACACGCCCACCGGTCATCCCTTCAATGCCGCCTACCGGTACGTCGATTGGATGCTCACCGTGCCGTTGCTCATGGTCGAACTCGTCATCGTTCTAGGCCTTCCGCGCAAGGAAACTGGTTCGCTCATTTTCAAGCTGGCCGTCGCTTCTTTTCTGATGATCCTTTTCGGTTTCGTGGGAGAAGGCCATCGGGACGACACGAGCGTGTTCTCGGCACGTGGCCTGTGGGGCACGCTGAGTTCGATCCCCTTTGCATACATCCTTGTCGTTCTGCTCGGCGAGATCAGAGCGTCAATGGCGCGCTCTTCGCATGAGGTGTCTGTGCTGCTGCGCAACACGGCCTTGCTGACGCTTTTTACCTGGGGGTTCTATCCCATTGCGTACATGGCCCCGTTCTTCCACTTCGACAAAGCGGTCACCGAGGTTGGCCTCCAGGCTGGTTATAGCTTGGCCGACATCGCGGCCAAGTGTGGCTACGGCCTGCTCATCCACGCCATCGCTCAGTATCGCACCGAGGAAGAGGCTGGCGTGAGTCCGCGTGAAGGGGCGGGACAGGCAGGCTTGGCACCAGCGACCGCTTAGCAGTGTCTGCCCTTTACTTGTGGGGCAAGCAGAGAGAACGAGTGCCTTTCTGTCTTGCCCGCACACGCTTTCCCAAGTCGCCGTGTTCATCGGCGACGTTCACACGAGGGACCCTTCGGGCGGCGGAAGCTCCAGCGGCCAACGAACACGCTGGTGCATCCGCCGCGGTGAGATGGCTGGAAATTGGCTTGCTTGCCACGTTAAGAAGACAGTCTGCATGCAGAACGGCCGCCGAAAGTGCGAGTACCCGACGCTCAGGTCGGCGGCGTGTGTCTCCTGCTAGCCCGCGCCGGTAGTGATGAGCATGACTTGGAGCCGGCCAAGGGTGCAGCCCCGTGCTCAGTCGAAGCTGTAGTCCGACGAGTGAGTACGGCGCGCGGGGCTCCTACGTGCACTTCCCTCCCGTGAGCACGCAATCTTACGAAAACAGCCGATCCGCCTACGCCGAACTCGGCGTGGACGCCGAAGCCGCCCTCGCCCGCCTGGCGACCGTCCCGGTCTCCATGCATTGCTGGCAGGGCGACGACGTGGGCGGGTTCGAGAAGACGGGTTCTGAACTCGGCGGCGGCCTCGCCGTCACCGGCAACTATCCCGGCAAGGCGCGCACGCTGGAGGAACTCCGCGGCGACCTGGAGAAAACGTTTTCCCTGATTCCCGGCAAGCACCGTCTCAACCTCCACGCCTGCTACGCCGACCTCGGCGGCCGGAAGGTGGAGCGCAACGAATACACGGTCGCGCAGTTCCAGAGTTGGATCGACTGGGCGAAGTCGCAGGGCGTCGGGCTGGACTTCAACCCGACGTATTTCGCGCACCCGCTCGCCTCGGACGGGTTGACCCTTTCCAGCACCGACAAAGGCGTGCGCCGATACTGGATCGAGCACGGTGTGGTCTGCCGCCGCATCGGCGCGGAGATGGGCCGCCAACTCGGCAGCCCGTGCGTGACCAACGTGTGGATTCCCGACGGCAGCAAGGAAGTGCCCGTGGACCGCAAGGGGCCGCGCGAGCGCCTCGCCTCGGCGCTCGATGCGACGTTCGCGGAACCCTTCGACCCCTCGCATCACCTCGACGCGGTGGAAAGCAAGCTTTTCGGCATCGGCTCGGAATCGTACGTCGTGGGGTCGTTCGAGTTCTACCTCGGCTACGCCATTCAGCGGCAGAAGTTGCTCTGCCTGGATTCGGGGCATTTCCACCCGACGGAGACGATTGCGGACAAGATCAGCTCGGTGCTGCGCTACGTGCCCGAACTCCTGCTGCACGTCAGCCGCGGGGTGCGCTGGGACAGTGACCATGTCGTGTTGCTCGACGATCCGTTGCGCGCGACGATGGAGGAACTCGTTCGCGGCGATTTCCTCGCACGAACGCACGTCGGCCTGGATTATTTCGACGCCAGCATCAACCGCATCGCCGCGTGGACGGTCGGCATGCGCAACGCCGTCAAGGCGCTCTTGCTCGCCCTGCTGGAACCGACGGCCAAGCTGCGCGAACTGGAAGGGATCGGCGACCTCAGCGCGCGGCTGGCGCTGTTGGAGGAAATCAAGACGCTGCCGTTCGGAGGGGTGTGGGACGAGTATTGTCGGCGCAACGACGTGCCCGTCGGCCAAGCGTGGCTGGCGGAAGTCAAGAGCTACGAAAAGAGCGTCCTCTCGCAGCGCCGCTGATCGTCCCCCTTGTCCATGAAGAACTATCGCTACGTCAACTATCTCTGGGACGACGCCAAGGCCGCGTCGCTCGACCCGGTGGGCCGCCTGGTCTACCGCTCCAATCTGCTCGGCAGCGATGGGCGCGTCACCAACACCGGCGGCGGCAACACGTCTTCCAAGATCACCGAGACCGACCCATTGACGGGTGATCCCACCGAAGTGCTCTGGGTGAAAGGCTCCGGCGGCGACCTGCGTACGAGCCAGCGCGAGAACTTCTCCTCGCTTTACCAGGAAAAACTCCTCGGCCTCCAGCGCGTGTACGCCGCGCGCGACGACAAGGGGCTCAAGGCACAGGCCGAGGACGACATGGTGGCGATGTACTTCCACACCACGTTCAACCTCAACCCGCGTGCCAGCAGCATCGACACGCCGCTGCACAGCTTTATCCCGAGCAAGTACGTCGATCACATGCACCCGAACGCCATCATCGCGGTGGCGGCGAGCAAGCGTTGCGAGGAGTTGACGAGAGAAATGTTCGGCGGCGAGATGGAATATGTTCCGTGGATGCGGCCCGGCTTCGAGTTGGGTCTGGCGATGCAGAAAATCACGCTCGACGCCGAGCATTCCAAGGCAATCATGATGGGCCAGCACGGGTTCATCTCGTGGGACGACGACGAGAAGGTCTGCTACACGCGCACGCTGGACTTCATCGAACGCGCGGCCGAGTACATCGAGGGGAAGTATCAAGAGAAAGGCGGCGACGAACGCGCGTTCGGCGGCGCGAAGTACCAGTCGCTCGAAGAAGCGAAGCGCGACGGGACCCTTGCGGCGATCCTGCCCTGGCTGCGCGGTCAGGTCAGCCAGCAGAAGCGGTTCATCGGCACCATTCAGAGTGATGAGCGCATCCTGCGCTTCGTCAACAGCCACGACGCGCCGCGCCTGGCCGAACTCGGCACGAGCTGCCC
>CAXUIU010000300.1:0-5097 GCA_964250955.1 uncultured Chthoniobacterales bacterium
AACGCGGCCACCCCGGCGCGGCGGTGCGACCGCGAAGCAGCCCGCGGCTGCCGGCTGAACATCGCCGCAGGCACGGCCGTGCGCTTCGAGCCGGGCGACCAGCGCGAGGTTGAACTCGTGGCGTTGGCCGGTGAGCGGAAAGTTTTTGGGCTCAACGGTCAGATCAACGGACCGCTTTAGGCATAATATATGCTATAAAATAAAATTTTTTACTAGCGAAGATTGCTTTGACGCGCACCACAGAAATCCCTATGACGTTACGCCATGAAGCAAACCGCTAACAAAGTCATGCAGGGGGGATTAATGGGAGCAGTCGCGTTAGCGGGTGCCACCCAAGCCTACGGTGCCGTTGTCAACTGGGATCCGGCCAACATTGTACCGACCAGCGCCACGACGAGCCCGAGCAAGAAAGCGTTCTACGACATCGACGGTAACGGCACGGACGACATCGAATTCGGCTATTTCCAGAGTGCGTCCAACCCGAACGAGTTTTTCGCGGGCGTTTACCTGCTCAACGGCGGCGCTGCGGCGGGGTATCTGACTCCGTACAGCACGGTCTACACCTATCCCTTGGCCACGGGCAGCAAGGTGGGCGCAGACGCTGGTATTGCCTTCAACCAGTATGCCGGCCGCTTCAGCTTCATGGTGCTTGCCTATAATGGCACTACGTACGGCTTCACCGCTTCGCAACCGAACACTGTGCTCAACCTGGGTTTCCAGTTCACGGAGAACGGGAATCTGCTCAACGGCTACGTCAGCTTTGAAGCGGACCCTTACGTCAGCGCGAGCCAGCCTGGCGGTCTCCTCTTCCACGGCGGCGCTTATGAGTCGACGGTGGGCACCGACATCACGGTCGGAGCCCAAGCGACGAACGTGCCGGAACCCGGCACACTGTCGGCCCTCGCCGTCGGCGCGGCGGGCCTGGCGGGTGTGGGTTTCCGCCGTCGCCGGAAGGCCGCGGCAGCGCAGGACTGATCCGCTGCCGGTTCATACCGATCAAACGACCACCGGTTAAGTTTTATCCCGGCATCCCTGAGCAGGGTGCCGGGACTTTTTTGTAGTTCTCCGCCACGGCCGTAAGCTGCGCTACCATGTCCGATCGACTCACCAAGCGCGTCCTGCTTATCGGTTGGGACGCCGCTGACTGGCACCTCATCCATCCATTGATGGAGGCGGGCAAGATGCCCGTGCTCCAGCGGCTGGTAGAAGCCGGCATCAGCGGGCAGATCGCCACCTTGCAGCCGGTGCTCTCGCCGATCCTGTGGAATTCCATCGCCACCGGCAAGCGCGCCGACAAGCACGGCATCCTCGGCTTCATCGAGCCGACCCCTGACGGTCATGGCGTGCGCCCAGTCACCAGCACCTCTCGCAAGGTCAAAGCGCTGTGGAACATTCTTGGTCAGCAAGGGTTGCGCAGCGGTGTGGTCAACTGGTTCGCCTCTCACCCCGCCGAGCCGATCCAGGGGATGATTTTCACCAACCGGCTGACGAACGATCTCACCGGCTCCGACGGCGACCTCGCCCCATTACCCCCGGAGGCGGTGCATCCACCGGAATGGCTCCAGACTGCGGAGGACTTGCGCATCCATCCCGCCGAGATCACGCTCCAGCAGGCTGTTGCCTTCTTCAACCGCGAGCATCTACCCGACCCAAAGGACCCGCGAATGATGATGCTCGTCCGCACCTTGGCTCAGACGGCCTCGACACACAACGCCGCGACTTGGCTGGCTGCCCGTGACGACTGGGACCTGCTGGCCGTCTATTACGACGCCATCGACCACATCGGTCACGGTTTCGTCGAATACCACCCGCCCGCGATGGCGCACGTCAGTGCCGAGGACGCCGCTATTTACGGCGAGGTTCTCACGGGTATGTATCGCTTCCACGACATGATGCTGGGTGCACTGCTCGACTTGGCCGGACCGGAGACCAGCGTCATTCTGCTTTCCGACCACGGTTTTTACAGCGACCACTTGCGGCCGGAGGTCACGGAGCACTTCCGCGATCCGGCCAAAAAATTCAGTCCCGAGATGAACCCGGTGGCGTGGCACCGACCGCACGGCGTGCTGGTGGCAGCAGGCCAAGGCATCAAACGCGACGAGTTGATCCACGGTGCGAGCTTGCTTGACATCGCGCCAACGGTGCTGGCGCTCCTGGGCCTACCTGTGCCCGACGACATGGATGGCCGTGCGCTCACGCAGATGTTCGCCGAACCAGTCGAGCCAGACCACGTAGCCTCGTATGAGCCTCCGCATCCTCGGGACGGGATGCATCGAGGCGTTCCCACGGAGGAAAGCGACCCCTTCGCCACCCGCCAGGCGCTCCAGCAACTGGCCGAATTGGGTTACCTCGAATTACCACCCGATGGCGACGCCGCCAAGATGGCGGTCGACGCAGACCGCGACCGCCGCAACAACTTGGCTCAGGTGTACATGGCTGCGGGCCGCTCGCCCGAAGCGCTTGAACTATTACAAACCCTCCTCGCCGAACGTGACAATGTTGACCTACGCTGCCGCCTATCCTGGTGCCTCGTGGGCATGGGCCGCCTGCTAGAGGCGGAGGAGGTTATCTCTAAGGTTTCCGCGGAGCAAACAGCCTCGCCTCTGCGACAGTTAGTACTCGGACAAATCCGGCTTGCGCAAGGCCGCGCTGAGGAGGCTCAGGCACTTCTGGAACCGCTTGAGCGACAGCCTTTCCCGCTGTCCCATCTGCACCATGCCCTCGGGGCGGTGTACCTGCGCCGCGGGCTGCTGGCCGAGGCGGAAGTGACGTTCCGGCGCGCCCTGGAGCGCAACGACGAGGATGCCGAGGCGCACGACCGTTTGGGCGTGGTTCTGCGACGCACCGGCCGCTTCGAGGAAGCGGTGCACGAACACATGCGCTCGGTCGCCTTGCAACACGCCCGGCCGTCCGCCCATGCGCACCTAGGCATCGCGCTAGCGCGCACGGGTCAGTTTGACTGGGCTATCCGGGCGTTCGAGGTGGCTGTGGAACTGGCTCCACGGTATGCATTTGCCCACCGATGTTTGACGCACTTGTATCGCCGCGTGAAAAACGATGATGCCAAGGCGCGCGAGCACTTCAAGCGCGCGGCGGAACTGCGTCGCGAATAACAAGCTGCCTCGCGCTGAGATGGAACCGCTTCACTGGATCACCGTCGTCAGCGGCCTGCCGCGCTCGGGCACCTCGCTGATGATGCAAGCGCTCGCCGCCGGCGGCCTTCCCCCGCTCACCGACGCTCAGCGCGCCGCCGACCCGAGCAACCCGCGCGGCTACCTGGAACTGGAAGCCGTCAAAAGGCTCAAGACGGACCGCTCCTGGCTGCCGCAGGCGCGCGGCAAGGCGGTCAAGATCATTCACCTGCTCCTGCCCGAACTCGCCGTCGGCACGGGGGAGCAGTACCGCGTCGTGATGATGCGCCGGCCGGTGGAGGAAGTCGTCGCCAGCCAGCGTGCGATGCTGGCGCGGCAAGGCAAGGCGGCGGCGACGTTGCCCGACGCGCAGTTGGGCAAGCTCTTTGTCGACCAACTCGAACGCGTCGAGCGCCTGTTGGCGAGCCGGCCGGAGTTCCGGGTCTGCACGGTGCATTATCCCGCGCTCGTGGCGGACCCGGCGACGGAGGCGGCGCGGGTCAACGCGTTCCTGGGCGGCGGACTCGACGAGGCCGAGATGGCGCGCGCGGTCGATCCGTCGCTCTACCGAGAGAAGCGGCCGGCCGCCTGAACCCCCACCCGCCATGCCCAACGAACACACCTGGCGCGAGACCACCGAGGAAGGCGACAAGCGCGAGGTGCGCGCCGTCAAGTTCGCCGGCCGCTGGACGATCCAGTCCAAGCTCAAGGGTGACCCCGGCTGGACGTACCACGACAAGCCGCTGCTCACTGACCTGGAGGCCCTGCGCGACCTGATCTTCCGCAAGTACCAGCGCCGCCGGGCGTCTTACGACGACGTGCAGGCCATCGACCGGCTCATCAGCGAGCAACAGGGCATACCGTGAACGATCCCACCCGCGCCTGGGTCGAGGCTGACCGCCGGCACCAGTGGCATCCTTTCACCCAGATGCGCGACTGGTGCGCGCCAGACCACGAACCGCTCGTCATCGTGTCCGGTCAGGGCGCGACCCTGTGCGACAGTCGCGGGCGCGAATACCTCGACGGCAATAGTTCGATCTGGACCAACCTCCACGGCCACAACCACCCCCGGATCAACGCCGCCATTACACGGCAACTCGCCTCGTTCGCACATTGTTCCTTTCTGGGCCTGACCCACCCGGGGGCCATCGAACTCGGTGCGGCGCTGGTCGGGCTGTTTCCGCCGGACACGCTGACGCGGGTGTTTTGGTCGGACGATGGTTCGACGGCCATCGAAGCGGCGTTGCGGATGGCGCGTCAGTATTGGCAACTCGTCGGCCGGGAGGAACGGCGGCGGTTCCTCTCCTTTGAGAACGCCTACCACGGCGACACCCTCGGCGCGGCGGGGCTGGGTGGCATCCCGCTCTTCAAAAAACCCCTCGCCGGCTCGGACGAGGCCGATGTGGTGCGCGTCCCGGACGTAGCGACGCTCGACACGCTGGACCCGGCGATCGTGGACACACTCGCCGCCGCAGTCATCGAACCACTCGTCCAAGGCGCGGCCGGAATGCGGCTCTGGCCGGCGGGAACCTTGCGCGCCCTGCGCGCGTGGTGCGACCGGCACGGCGTGCTGCTGGTCGCCGACGAGGTGATGACGGGCTTCGGCCGCACGGGCACGATGTTCGCCTGCGAACAGGAAGGCGTTCTCCCCGACTTTCTGTGCCTAGCCAAGGGATTGACGGGCGGTTACCTGCCGCTGGCGGCGACGTTGACGACGGAGCGTGTCTACGAAGCGTTCCTGGGCGAGTACCGCGAGCGCAAGACCTTCTACTACGGGCACAGCTACACGGCGAACGCGCTCGGCTGCGCGGCGGCGGCGGCAAACCTGGCGATCTTCCATGAGGAAGGGGTGTTGGCGCGTTTGCAGGGTAAGATCGCGCGCTTCACCGAGCTACTGGAAACGCGCCTTGCCCCGCTGGTGCACGTGGTCGGAATCCGCCGCTGCGGGTTCTTGGCGGGGATCGAA
>CAXUIU010000301.1:0-5086 GCA_964250955.1 uncultured Chthoniobacterales bacterium
TCGGTGCTGCCGGGCTTCGGGGTCGCGGTAGCAACCCTGGTCGGGCTCGGGCTGGCCGCGCTGTTCAAGCACCCGCCGCAGAAGACCAAGAAAAGCTGGTTCTAACTGACCGCCGGACGCACCGATAGATCAACCGACTCCCTTGATGAACAAACCAATCACTCGACAGATGCACGGCTGGGTCACCGATTACCCTTACGTCGCGCTCGTTTCCACGGCACCCAAAACGGTTGGCTTCACCGAAGTCAAACCTGCGGTGACTCTCTGCCGTATCTTGAGCGGCAGCATCCTCGTCTCTAGCCTGCTCACCCGGGCGGAGTGGGGCGTGTTCCGGGTGCTGCCGTACAAGGCGCACCTGCTCCTCGACATACTGGGCGGCGTGCTCGCGCTGAGCTCTCCCTGGCTGTTCGGCTTCTCCCGCCACGAGAAAGCACGGGACACCTTGGTCACCGCCGGCATCTTCGGCATCCTGGCCGGTACGTTGAGCAAGGAAAACGAGATGTGAGGACGGTTGCGTCTTTAACCTTGGCCACTTCCAGCCAGAAAATTTGCCGTTTGCTGTTTCGCGCTACCCATGTTTGACGCGCTGTCCCTCCCTGTTCTGCTCCTCATTTTTGCCGCAGCAGCCGCGGCGGTGTGGATCGCAGGCATCTATCTCTCTGACGCCACGGACATCCTGTCTACCCGCTGGAGGCTGGGCCAGGCCCTTGGCGGCCTGATCATCCTGGCGGTGGTCACTAACCTGCCCGAAATCGCCATCACGGTCAGCGGGGCGCTGCGCCACCAACTCGGCATCGCCGTGGGCAATCTGCTCGGCGGCATTGCGCTGCAAACCGTGGTGCTCGTTGCTCTCGACATCTGGGGCGTGGGCAAACCCGCGCCCTTGACCTACCGCGCCGCTTCGCTCTCGCTGGTGTTGGAAGGAGCCCTGGTCGTCGCGATCCTTGGCTTGGTGATCATGGGCACGCAGTTGCCAAGCTCGCTGGTGTTCGCGCGGGTGGCCCCGGCCGACCTGCTGATCGTGGTGGTCTGGATGCTGGGGATCTGGCTGGTGGGCAAGTCACGCAGCGATCTGCCCTGGCAGAACAAAGGCGTCGCGCCCGACGGCCAGACGGAACCGAGCGGCCACAGCCAGGAGAAGAAAGAGCGGGACGCCAAGGACAAGCAAAAGAGCACGCTGCGCGTGGCGTTCGTGTTTGCCGCCGGTGCCCTGGTGACGCTGGTGTGCGGCGTGGTGCTGGAGAACAGCGGCGACGCCATCGCCAAGCACATCGGCATGACGGGCGTGCTCTTTGGTGCCACGGTGCTGGCAGCGTCCACCTCCCTGCCGGAACTTTCCACGGGCCTGGCTTCCATCAAGCTGGGTGACTACCAACTGGCAGTCAGCGACATCTTCGGTGGCAACGCGTTTTTGCCGGTGCTCTTTCTGGTGGCGTCGGTCATCTCGGGTCAGGCCGTGTTGCCGCACGCGCAAAAGAGCGACATCTACCTGACTGGCCTCGGCGTCTTGTTAACGGTCGTGTACATGGCGGGATTGATCTTCCGACCCCGTGTACAGGTCGGGCGGATGGGCGTGGACTCGCTGGTGGTGCTCCTGCTCTATGTGCTGGGAGTTGGCGGACTGGTGTTCATCGCACGCGGCTAAAACGTGGCACCCGAGCCGGGCACCTGGATGTGGTTGCTCGGCTTCGGTGGTCTCGGCTTGCTGACCTGGAGCCGCTGTGCCCGCAACCGCTTGGCCTGAGCCACGTTGATTTTCGACCAATCTGCCCGACTCATCGTAGCAGCGAAAGGTCTGATGTGCCCGCCAAGTTCCCGGCAGCATGGCGGCAGCAGACAGCGAGTTGTCTTGCAAAAGCTCCATCGGTTGGACGCTATTTGTTCGACTACTCGTGGGGATGCGAAGCCACCGTTCGATGGAATCGAGTAAGATGTCTGTTCGTTCTCAGGCGGCAGGCCCGCACAAATCAGGAACCATCCAACTTAACTACCTGCCGTTGCTTGGAAGGATGGGAGAGGCAACGGCAACCTGAAGTAGCGGCGGTACCACCCTGATTTTGACCGCACGCTCAAGTCGGTTTGGAGAACCACCCATGACCAGAGCGCCGAATCGGAGAAACACTTCAAACCAAGCATCTCACCCATGAAAACTCCTTCCTTACCTCTCTCAAAGCTCGCTTCCTCTTTCTGGCCAACCGTCGGTGTCGGCTGCGTGCTCGCACTTTCCCCGATGGCTGCCTTTGCCCAAGGCACGGACCCGGCCGTCTACACCGCTTCGCAGAGCCAAGCCACCGATCCCATCGAGTCCCAGACGGGCGAACTCAACCAGGCCGAACCCGGCGGCCCGGTCAAGATCACGGCGCAGGACACCTTGGACGTCATCATGTTCGGCTCGGGCAACGTGGGCATGATCCGTTTGGGCGAACTGACCCTCAAGAACTCGCAGAACCCGGAAGTGAAGGCGTACGCCCAGATGATGATCGACGCCCACTGCAAGGCCAACGACCAGTTGCTGGCGGTGGCCAAGGACCACAACATCGACTTCCCGCCCGCCCCGCCGGCGGCCGCCTACAAAGCGAGCCAGCCGATGCTTGCCATGAAGGGTGCCGAGTACGACAAGGTGTACCTGGGGGCCATGGTGAAGGCGCACAGCAACGAACTGGTCGCGCTCAAGAAAGCCAAGGGTGAGACGAAGGACCACCTGCTCACGGAGTACATCGAAGGAGCCGAGAAGACCGTGGCTGAGCACCTCGAGAAGGCCAAGGAACTCGACGAGAAGTTGACGACCAAGTAAGCGCCACGCCGAAAAATCGTTGGGTTAGCTTGCGAGGGCGGCGGATGCGGGTGCAATGCGTTCGCCGTCCTTTTGTGTTGTTGAAGGGGAACTTGCCCCTGGATCGTCACCAAAGTTGCTTGGCAGATTAGAGGGAGTATTTCCCCAAAGCGGCAAAAGGACCGTTTTTTGGCTATTAGCCCTTTTCGACTTCCAGGCCGTTGGGAAATGGTTGGTTGATGGTTTGGATGCTACCAGTTCGGTTATCCGCCATGGCCCTCTTTGCAGGTAGGTCGGGTTTGATGCAACGGCCGAGGGTTCCTGCCCAGACAGAATCATGAAACCGTTCCGGGAGCGCACAGCGAACCTGAGTTTACCATGAACGCCGTCGCCGAAAACCTTTGGACCATGCAGTACCCGCTCACCATGCTGGGCGCGCACATCAACCGCACCGTGACGCTCATCAAGTTGCGCTCCGGGGAACTGGTCATCCACTCCACCGCGCCATTCAGCCCAGAAGACGTGGCGGCCATCGGGGCGCTGGGCCAACCTGCCTACCTGGTGGAAGCGCTCAACGCCCACGACACCTTCGCCAAAGAAGGGCTCGCGGCTTTCCCGAACATCCCGTACCTCGCGCCGGCAGGGTTTTCCGAAGCGGCGGGCGTGCCGACCCAGCCGCTCGATCCGCCGCCGGCGGCTTGGGGGGACGAACTCGCCGTGCTCGAACTGGCGGGCAAGTCTGAGGCCACGCGCGAGTATGTGATGCTGCATCGGCCCAGCCGCACGTTGATCGTGGCCGACCTCGTCTTTCACGTGACCGCCGAGGCAGGGTTAGGTCAGCGCATCTTCGCAACAGCCGGTCTCATCGGCGGCCAGGATCATGATACGGCCGTGCCGCGGGTCGAGAAGCTCGGGGTCAAAGACCAGTCGGCTTTCGGACGCTCACTGGAAACGATGCTCCAATGGGATTTCGAGCGGGTGATCGTGGGTCATGGCGACGTGGTGGAAACCGGCAAAGTCGCGTTGACGGAAGCGTTGATAGAGGCCGGCTTCCTGTCTACGCAGGCAGGTTGAGCACCGGTGGACGGAAAACGTGACAACGACCAGACGAGAGCCGAATGTTTCTCTGCATGGATGGCAAACCGCGCAGTCTCGAAACTGAGGCTCACCGGTCAGCCGCAAAGCACTCTCGCACCGTACCGATAAAATGTTGGAGCGAGCGCGAGAGGTTGCGCTCCTTCCAGACGATCTCGATCCGACTCTTCACCTGCTCGGCCAGCGGGCGGAACACCGCGCCGGCGTGGTGAAGCTTTATACAGGCCTCCGGGAGCAGGGCAACCCCCAGTTCCAAGGCCACCAGCCCGATCATCGCTGGCGCGCGGTCCACCTCGCAGGAAATCGTCGGCGTGAAACCCGCCGTGCCGCAGACCCGGTGAATCCACTCCCGCGCGCCGGGGTAGAACGCTTCTCCCATGGAGATAAAGGGCAACGGTTGCAAATCGGCGAGCCGCAGCGTGTCGGCTTGGGCAATCCGTGGGCCGTTTGCAGGAACGCGGCGGCTTCCCGGGTCACGTCAAGGAAACCAGTGCCTACACGGAAGCCGTGTTGCACCCGGCCCACTCTGCCGTAGCCTTGGCGGCGCTCGTCGGGGTAGGTTTGGGCGTGACCGCTTGGGCAGCGCGCAAGAAGCCGGTGACCACGGCGCGCGTGCTCTCATCGGCGCGCCGGTACTCCAGCGTGCTCGGCAAGGTCGCCTCGCTTTTTTCTTGAAAGTGCCCGAGTGCTCGCTGGCACCGGCACCGGCAGGTGTCGGCAGCCGCCAGCGACTCTTCCGCACGCGGACGACCTTCTGGGCGTTTGCCGCGCGGATGCTCAGCCCCGGTTCGTCCTGCCGCGAGATCGTCCGTCGCGTGGAGAGGTGGTGGCAGGAACATATCGGTGGCGGCCAACGAGCGAGCACTTCAACGAGCGCCTACTGCCAAGCCCGCGCCCGCCCAAAACTTGCCACGTTGGAGTCGATCCGCACGGCGTTGTGCTGGAACCTGGAACGCAGGGTGCGCCCCGACGAACTTGGGCTGGCGGGACAGTCGGTCAAGATCGTGGACGACACCTGCTTCTAGCCTGCCCGGCACCCACGGCAACCAAGCGCTCTGGCCGCAACCTGAAAAGCCACGCAAAACCGCTGATCCTAGCGCCATTCGGGACGGAGATAATTAAAAGCAGTAGTTATCTCTATCCCCTTTGAATTGCTCTGAATCGCTCAGGCCGACTCGGCGATCAGCCGATGTGCCAGCTTGGTGCACAGGTCGTCGA
>CAXUIU010000302.1:0-5073 GCA_964250955.1 uncultured Chthoniobacterales bacterium
TGCTGAGCAAGGAGCCGATGCGCTTCAAGGACGAGTTCGTGCGCCACAAGATCCTCGACATCGTCGGCGACCTCGCGCTCCTGGGCCGACCCGTGCGCGGGCACGTCATCGCCGTTCGGCCCGGCCACGCGCCCAACGCCGAGCTGACCCGAGCCTTGGCCAAGCAGGTCGCCGCGCTCGCCGCGCTCGCCCCCGCCACCAAGCTCGCCGCCGGCGAGGGGGCCATGGACATCAACGAGATCATGCGCCTCCTGCCGCACCGCTACCCGTTCCTCTTGGTGGACCGCATCATTTCCTCCGAGGGCGAGAACAAGTGCGTCGCCGTCAAGCAGATCACCATCAACGAACCCTACTTCCAGGGCCACTTCCCGGGGCATCCGATCATGCCGGGCGTGCTCCAGGTCGAGGCGATGGCGCAGGCCACCAGCCTCCAAATGCTCCGGCAGAACAAGCACGTCGGCAAGCTGGGCTACTTCATGAGCGCGGACAACGTGAAGTTCCGCAAGCCCGTGCTGCCCGGCGACACGCTCTTCATCCACGCGGAGATCACCAAGGCGCGCCGCGGCATCCTCAAATCGACCTGCCACTGCACGGTCAACGAGGTCATCGTCAGCGAGGCCGAGATCACCCTGAGCATCCAGGACATCTAGCGCGGTGGGGACGAACATCCATCCGAGCGCGGTCGTGGACCCCGCGGCCGAACTCGGCGACGGCGTGGAGGTCGGCCCGTACTGCGGCGTCGGCGCGGGGGTGCGTCTTGGGGCGGGCTGCCAACTCCAGAGCCACGTCGCGCTGGCGGGACCCTCGGCCATCGGTGCGGAAAACGTCTTCTATCCCTTTGCCTGTGTGGGCGGGCGTTCGCAGGACCTGAAATACACCGGCGAGCCGACGCACCTGACCATCGGCGACCGCAACACGTTTCGCGAGTTCACGACGGTCCACCGCGCCACCGCGCCGGGCGGGACCACGCGGATCGGCAGCAGCGGCAACTTTCTCTCCTACAGTCACATCGCGCACGATTGCGTCGTGGGCGACGAGGTGATCTTTTCCAACAACGGCACCCTCGCCGGCCACGTCGAGGTCGGCGACCGGGCGGTGGTCGGCGGGCTGACGGCGATCCACCAATTCTGCCGGGTGGGCCGGCTGGCGATCACGGGCGGGTGCTCGAAGATCGTTCAAGACGTACCACCCTTCACCATGGTGGACGGCAACCCCGCTCGCGCTCGCGGCATCAACCAGGTCGGCCTGGAGCGCGCCGGCTACCCCAAAGAAACCGTCCGTGCCCTCCGCGACGCCTTCCGGGTTCTCTACCGGCTGGACCTCAACACGGCGCAGGCACTCGAAAAGATCCGCGCCGAGCTGGGCACGGTGCCGGAAGTTGGAGAACTCGTGGAGTTCGTCGAGGCGTCACAGCGGGGTATCACACGTTAGGAATTCCTTATGAAGATCGCAGTTCTCTTTGGCGGGACGAGCGCCGAGCGCGACGTGTCGCTGGTCAGCGGCGCACAGATTGTCAAGGCCCTCCGCAAGATGGGGCACGAGGTTGTCTCCGTGGACACGGCCAAGGGTGTGCTCACCGGGCCCGAGGAAGCCCGCTGGCTGGCGAGCGGCGTCGGCGTCAAGCCGCCCGAGAACGACGCACTCGCCCTCCTGCCCACCGACGCTTCCGCGCTCACCCGCACTCCGGAAACGGGTAACGCCGACGTGTTCTTCCTCGCGCTGCACGGCGGCACGGGTGAGGACGGCACGCTCCAGGCGCTCCTTGACTTGGCGGGCGTCGCCTACACGGGTAGCGGGCATCTCGCCAGCGCCGTCGCCATGGACAAGGATTTTTCCAAACGGCTCTTTTGTCTGGCCGGCGTCCCCACCCCGGAATGGTTGATGGCACCGGTGCCTCCGGAGGAAGTCGAGACCAAGCTCGGCTACCCGGTCGTGGTCAAGCCGATCATGCAAGGCTCGACCGTGGGACTGAGCGTGGTCAAGCGGCCGGAGGATCTTGACGGGGCACTCGAACTCGCCCGCCGGTACGGCAGCGAGATCATGCTCGAACGGTTTATCCCCGGTCGGGAACTGACCTGCGGGGTACTCGGTGACGAGGCGCTCGCCCCCGGAGAGATTTTTCCGAAGGGCGAAATCTTCGACTACGAGAGTAAGTATCAAAGCGGCGGCGCGAAGGAGGTGTTCCCCGCCGACCTGACCCCTGAGCAAACCGCCGAGTGCCGCCGCTTGTCACTGCTGGTGCACCAAGCCTTGAAGCTGACGGGCTACAGCCGCTCGGACTTCCGGCTGGACGAGGCGGGACAATTCTGGTGCCTGGAGGTCAACACCCTGCCGGGCATGACGGCGACGAGCCTCCTGCCGCAGTCAGCGGAGGCGATGGGCATCGGGTTCGGTGAACTGTGCGAACGCATCTGCCGGCTCGCCATCGAGGAACGTGCCCGCAAGCACGGATAAACGGAAGCGGCGTCCTCCCCCGTTCGGAAAAGGACGCCGCCAGATTCAGATGGGTTGAACCGACGATCAGCGCCCGCTGGGCAGCGTCGTGGTGGTGGTCGTCGTGTTCGGCGGGGCCGGGGCGGCTGTCACAGACGATGTCGTCTGCGTCGTGGTGGTGGAGGTTGTCTCCGGCTCGGACGAACACGCCCCGAGGCTCAGAGCGGTCACGGCGCAAGTGGCGAGGAGGGTGAGCTTTGTCTTCATGTTAGTGCTTGGTCGTGGTGGTCGTGGTGGTCTCGGTTGTTTCGGTCTTAGTCACGGCAGCCGGGGCGGTGCGGTTGACGACCACCTTGCTGACGATGGGCTGGCCGTCCACGGTCGAGTAGTACACGGTGGTCGGGTCGCCCGCCTTGATCGACTCGTAGCTGACGACGTTGCCGGACGCGTCCACGAAGGTCGTCTTTTTGGTGTAGTTGTAGGTCGCCGGGCCGCTGGCGGTCTTGACGACGATCTGCGAGGAGCCGGGCGTGAAGGAGGTCACCGTGCCGGCGGTGTTCGTCTCGGTCGTCTGCACGACGGCGGCCGGCTGCTGCACGGTCGTCACCGTGGTGGGCTGCTGGGTTGTCACAACGGTCTGCTGCGCGTGAACGGCGGTCACAGGCGCAAGCGCGCACAGGCCGAGGGTGGCGAGGAAAAGATGGTTCTTCATACGTAGGTTGGACGGATGTCTGTGTTTGGGCGCGGCCGGTTTGTTCGCCGCGGGGTTGCGATGTCTGACGGACCCTGTTTGAGCAGTATTCAGACCAACGCCGCCGTTTCCGGTTCCGCCACGGGCAGCCGCGCCCGGATCGAATCCGCCAGTTTCCCCACAAGCGCGGCCTGCGAACGGTCGAAGACGAAGACCTGCCGCGTGCCCTTGGCGTTGTTCTGGACGATGAGGTCCTCGCTCAGGAAATGCGAGGTGTGCGACACCTGGCAGCCGGCGAGGTCGATGGTCTCGGCGCGCTTGCGCCAGCCGCGCCGCCCGACGAAACCGAGCTTGTCCGGCTGCGATTGCAGCGCCAGGAGATGCCCGCGAAACGCTCCCGGCAACCCGCCCTTGGACGAACCCGTCAGGCACGGCGCGACCCACGCCACGGGGTCGCCCGCCGGGTTGAGCCGGGCGAAAAGGAGGTCGGGATCAGGCGGGAGTTCGGCGCTCGGGGTCGTGCGCTTGGCGTCGAACGCCGGCCACGACAGCTTCTTCCAGAGCAGCCACACCCGGACCCGCGCGAACCGGAACAAGCGCGGCGTGACGTAGAGCAAGATCGCCACGACGGCCGCGAACACCCCCAGCGACAGGTACGGCGCGTGGTGGAACGAGTATGCCATCAGCCCCAGTCCACCGACGACCCCGGCATCCTCGGTGACGCTCAGGGCGACATTGGAGAACGGCTCGGGCGAGCCGTTGGCGATCAGGCGCGTGCCGGCCTTCGCACCGTGGGTAGTCAGCGTGACCCCGCCGGCCAGGAGCGCGATGACGACATCGGCGGCGCGGTCGTTCTGCGGACCGAGGGTGTGCAGCGCCAGGAACGCCCCACCCAACGGGCGGATGAGGGTGTGGATGCTATCCCACGCCGAGTCGAGCCAGGGTACCTTGTCGGCGAAGAACTCGACCGCGCAAAGCACGCCTGCGACGATCAACACCGCCGGGTGCCCGAGGATTTGCAAATCCGGGTACGAAGCCGCGAGGTCGATCCAGTGGTAGTGGATCGCCAACCCGGTGAGGAGAACGGTCAGGTAGAGGTTTAGCCCCGCGAGCGTGGCGAAGCCGAGGGCCGGACCGAGCTTTTGCAAGATGTCCATGCGCAAGAATGAAGGAGAAACGACCCAAACACAAAAACTTCTCTTGTTCGTCCTTCACTCCTTGCGCCACTGCCGCCAGAGCCTCGGCAGGCCGCGGGCGTAAAGCAGGTGACGCGTGGCGGGCGTGAACCGCCGCGCCGTCAGCCGCGCGTAGTCGGCGTCGCGTTCGTCGGCGGACTGCCCCTGGTCGGGCGCGAGGTAACGCCCCGCCGGCAACGGCCGTGCGCCCGCCGCCCCCAGCAGCAACGCCAATACCGCGTGGTCTGCCGGGGGCAACGCGTCGCGCGTCCCATCCATTTCCGCGAGCAGGCGCTCGGCCCCTTCCACCGACAGGCACGCGCGCGGCAGGAACAGCAACGCCGGGTCGAGGCGCTCGGCCAACAGCGGCCAACTCGTCTGCCGGGCGTGTTCGCGCAACGCCGCCTCGGCCGGGTCGTCGGCCCCGGAGCCGGTGCGCTGGAGATGCAGCGCCACCCGGCCATCGCGGAGGGCCTCGGCAAATTCCACGCTGTTGCCCAACAGCACCACGCCGGGTTCGGCGAGGAGAGCGTTGTATTCCTCCTGCGCATGCAGCACGACAGCGAGCCGGCGCACAGCAGCCGAACCGACCGCCAACCGGTCGAGCGTGGGCATGACGGGGGCAAGTTTCTCGACCGCCTCCCACGTCGAGGACACCTCCGAGCCAGGGAAGAGCGGCGTCCAGCGGTCGGCGATCTTCGGGCGCGACGCCGGGGCGGGCGAATCCAGGTATAGGTCGAGCGCCAGCCGACCGGCCGGCGCTCGACCTATACC
>CAXUIU010000303.1:0-2597 GCA_964250955.1 uncultured Chthoniobacterales bacterium
TTCCTGCGCACCAAGATCAAGCCGCTCTACGTCGAGTGGGACCCGCACACGGGTAACGACGATTCCCTGCGTGCCCGCCTGACGGCTGCGCTCGAACGCTACCGCGCCGATTACGCCGACTACTACAACCGGCACAAACACGCCGACTCCCCTGCCCTGCGCGACCCGAACCCGACCGTCGTGCTCATCCCCGGCCTGGGCATGATCGCCTGGGGCAAGGACAAGTCGGAATCACGCGTGACAGCGGAGTTCTACAAGTGCGCCGTCGAGGTCATGCGCGGTGCGGAGGCCATTGATCAATACACGGCGCTGCCGACGCAGGAAGCCTTCGACATCGAGTACTGGCTCCTGGAAGAAGCCAAGCTCCAGCGGATGCCGCCGGAGAAGGAACTCGCCCGCCGGGTGGTCGTGGTGATCGGCGCAGGTTCGGGCATCGGACGCGAACTGGCCGGCCGCGTGCTGAGGGAAGGCGCGCACGTCGTCTGCGTCGATCTCGACCAGGGCGCGGCCGATGCCACCGCCTCCGAACTCGGCCGCCGCGTCGGTCCGGGCATCGGCGTGGCGGGCAGCGGCGTGACGGGCGGCGGGTTCGCGGTCGGCGGCGGGGCGGACCTCCCCGCCCGCGGGGCCGGGCGGGAGGTGATCGACGACGCGTCGCTGTGCTACGGCGGGATCGACGCGGTCGCGGTGACGGCCGGCATTTTCATCGCCCCAGACAACACCGGCCACATCCCCGACGACAAGTGGGCGCTCACTTTCGCCGTCAACGTCACCGGCTCCTACGTCGTCGGCGACGAGATCGGCAAGACCCTGCGCGACCAAGCTCTCCCCGCCAGCCTCGTGCTGACGACGAGCGCCAATGCCGTCGTGTCCAAGAAGGGCAGCGTGGCCTACGACACCAGCAAGGCCGCCGCCAACCACCTCGTGCGCGAACTCGCCGTCGAGTTGGCCCCCTTGGTGCGCGTCAACGGCGTCGCGCCCGCCACGGTCGTGCAGGGCAGCGCCATGTTCCCGCGTGACCGGGTGATTTCCTCCTTGGCGAAGTACAACCTGCCCCATTCCGAGGACGAGGACGACGACACGCTGCGCAACAAGCTAGCGCAGTTCTACGCGGACCGTACGTTGACCAAGACGCCCATCACGCCCGCCGACCAGGCCGAGGCGATGTACCTTCTGCTCGGCGACAAGCTGGGCAAGACGACCGGGCAGGTGATCCCGGTGGACGGCGGGTTGCACGAGGCATTTTTGCGCTGAACTTCCCTCATGCCCGACGAACTCGCCCTGGAAACCGAACGCCTCCGCACGACGTACGCGGCCTTCAACGCACGCGACATCGACGCCGCCCTCGCCCACATGGCTCCAGGCGTGGAGTGGCCGCGGGCGTTCAAGGGCGGCTTCGTGCAAGGTCACGAAGCAATCCGCGCCTATTGGACCGATCAGTGGGGGGAGATCAGCCCGCACGTCACTCCGGTGGCGTTCGACCGGGAGGATGCCGACCGGGTTTTGGTGGACGTTCATCAGGTCGTGCATGACCTGGCGGGTGCCGTGTTGAACGACAGTCGGGTGGGTCATCGTTATACCTTCGAGGATGGCTTGATCCGGAAGATGGAAGTGGTGGCACCGCCCGCACCCGGCCAGGGAGATGCCTGACAACCTGGGAGAGTTCTGGATCGACGTGGGCGGGACGTTCACGGACTGCATCCACCGCCGGCCCAACGGAACTCTGCGCACGCACAAGCTCCCGAGCAACGGGCGCTATCCCGCGACGCTTTCGTGGCAGCCGCAGTGGGTCTTCGGCGCTCCGAACCCCTTCCTGCGCGACGCGCCGGCAGGATACTTCGTCGGCTACCGCTTCCGCTGCCAGCTACCCGGAAGTGGGTGGACGGACCACGTCGTCACGGCCTTTGACTCCGCCCGGCACCTGTTAACCGTCGACCCGCCGCTGCCGGCGCGCTTGCCGCCGACCTTCCCCGCCGAATTTATCTCACCCGAAGAAGCGCCCGTCGCCGGAATCCGCTGGCTGCTCGGCCGGCACCTGGACGAACCGGTCGGCGCCGTGCGCGTACGTCTGGGCACTACACGGGCGACCAACGCGCTGCTCGAACGCCGCGGCGCGCGCACCGCCCTCGTCGCCACCGCCGGGTTCGTGGATGCGTTGCGGATCGGTTACCAGGACCGGCCGGCGCTCTTCGACCTGCGCATCGATCAGCCGCCAGAGTTGTACGAAACGGCCGTCGAGGTCCGCGAACGCCTGGCCGCGGATGGCTCCGTCCTCACGGGGCTCGACGAACCGGCCGCCCGCGCCACGCTCGCTGAACTCCATGCGCAGGGGATCGAGTCGCTCGCCGTCTGCCTGCTGCACGCTTACCGCAACCCCGCGCACGAACGGCGCCTCGGCGAGATCGCCGCCGAACTCGGCTTCGCGCACGTCTCGCTCTCGCATCGGGTCAGCTCGTTGCCAAAGCTTATCTACCGCGGCGACACGACGGTCCTCGATGCTTATCTGACGCCTGTGCTGCGCGACTACTGCCACCGATTGGCCGCGCAATTGCCTGGGGCGGATCTGCGCTTCATGACGAGCGCGGGCAGCCTCGTGG
>CAXUIU010000303.1:2607-5073 GCA_964250955.1 uncultured Chthoniobacterales bacterium
CCATCCTCAGCGGCCCGGCGGGCGGGGTCGTGGGCACGGCGAGGGTCATCGACCGGGCGGGACTGGCCCCGGCGTTCGCCTTCGACATGGGCGGGACGAGCACAGATGTCAGCCGGTGGGATGGCGCGGCGTTCACCCGGCGCTACGAGACCGAGGCGGGCGGCGCGGGCGGCGTGCGCCGGATGCGCTTGCAGACGAGCATGCTGGAAATCGAAACCGTCGCGGCCGGCGGCGGGAGCGTCTGCTGGTTCGACGGCGGGAAGACAGCGGTCGGGCCACGTTCGGCCGGCGCGGACCCGGGGCCAGCGTGTTACGGACGCGGCGGTCCGCTGACGGTCACGGACCTGAACGTCTACCTCGGCCGCGTGCCCGCGTTCCCCTTCCCGCTCGACGTGGACGCGGTCCACGCCCGCCTGGATGAACTCATCGCCGAGATTGCCGCCGCCACGGGTCGGACGTACACCCGCGACGAACTCGCCGCCGGGTTCCTGCGCGTCGCCGATGCTGCGATGGTCGCGCCCATCAAAAAACTCGCCGCCGCCCGCGGGGACGACGTGCGGGGGCACACGCTCGTCGCCTTCGGCGGCGCGGGCGGCCAGCACGCCTGCGCCCTCGCGCGCGAACTCGGCATGGGCACCGTGCTGTGCAGCCCGCACGCCGGCGTCCTGAGCGCCCTCGGCATCGGCCTCGCGCCGACGGCGCACTTCGCCGAACGCGCCCTCCTACCCGGCGACGACCCGGGCACGATCTTCTCCGCGTTGGAAGCCGAACTTCGTGCCCGCTTTCCCGCCGGCACCCCGCTCGCCGCGCCGCGCCGCACGCTGGAGATGCGCTACCGTGGCCAGGAAACCCGTCTGCCGGTCGCCGAACCACCCGACGGCGACTTCGACACGGCGTTCGCGCGCGAGCACCGGCGCACGTTCAACTTCGCTTTCTCCGGCCGCTCCATCGAACGCTACGCCGCCCGGGTCGAACTCGCCACGCTGTCCAACCCCATCCCGGGTGAAGAACGCTTCGAGCGTGACGGCAAGCCCGTGCCCGCGCAGCACGTCCGCGCGTGGCACGGCGACCTCGGTTGGCAGCAAACGGCGGTTTACAGCCGCGAACACCTCCTGCCCGGGATGCGCTTGGACGGTCCGTGCATCATCGTCGAACCTATCGCCACCGTGGTCGTCGAACCGGGCTGGACCGCGCACGTCACGCGCTGGGATGACCTGCGGCTCATCGCGCGGGCGACCCGCGTTCCGGTTGTCCCGAAGGCCGCGGCGGCTGCCGACCCCGTCGAACTCGAACTCTTTCACCACCGCTTCGCCTCCGTGGCCGAACAGATGGGCGCGACGCTGCGGCGCACGGCGCTCTCCACCAACGTCAAAGAGCGGCTCGACTTCTCCTGTGCGCTCTTCGATGGGACGGGCGCGCTTGTCGCCAACGCCGCGCACATCCCCGTGCACCTCGGCGCGATGCAGGAGTGCGTGCGCTGCCTGCGCGCCGACGTGCCCGACATGCGGCCGGGCGAGGTGTACGTGACCAACGACCCGTTCCGCGGCGGCAGCCACCTGCCGGACGTGACGGTCGTCACACCGGTCTTCGCGGAAGACGGCGGGGGCTCGCCGCGGTTCTTCACCGCCAGCCGCGCACACCACGCGGAGATCGGCGGGATCGCGCCCGGTTCGCTGCCGCCGGACGCGCGTTCGCTCGCGGAAGAAGGCGTCCTCATCCGGGCGTTCCGCTACCGCGCGGCTGACCCGGCGGCGGCCGACGCGGCGTTGCGCGACCTGCTGCTGGCCGGTCCGTACCCGACGCGCGCGGTGGACGAAAACCTCGCCGACCTTCACGCGCAGATCGCCGCCAACGCGACCGGCGCGGCCCTCCTCGCCGAACTCCTCGCCCGCCACGGCGCGGCCGTCGTTGAAGGATACGCCACGTACCTGCACCAAGCCTCCGCCGGACGCATTCGCGCCGCCCTCGCCCGTCTGCCCGCGGGCACACGCACCTTCCGCGATACCCTGGACAATGGCACGCCGGTTTGCGTGGCGGTAACCACGCGCGCGGACGGCAGCGCCACGTTTGACTTCGCCAGCAGCGGCCCCGTGCATCCCGGCAACCTCAACGCCAACCGCGCCATCGTCGCCAGCGCGGTCATCTACTGCCTGCGCTGCCTGTTGGGCGAACCCGTCCCGCTCAACGCTGGCCTGCTCGCCCCCATCGAAATCCTCGTCCCTTCCAACAGTCTCCTTGACCCGCCGGCCGACCCCGACCCGGCGCGCTGTCCAGCGGTCGGCGGCGGCAACGTCGAGACCAGCCAGCGCGTCGTGGACGTGATCTTCGGTGCGCTCGGCGTCGCCGCGGCCAGCCAGGGGACGATGAACAATTTCCTGTTCGGGCGTGGAGGGGCGGAGGCTTTCGGGTATTACGAGACGATTGGCGGCGGGGCGGGCGCGGGACCGGATTTCGACGGGGCGAGCG
>CAXUIU010000304.1:0-5070 GCA_964250955.1 uncultured Chthoniobacterales bacterium
AACGCCTCGACACCGCTGTTCGCGGTGCTCCTGCCGTCGGCGGTGCTGGGTGCCCTGACCTACGCCCTGACCGCCTTGTATCCGCACCCCGCCCACTGGCTGCGCGCCTTGGTCATCCTGGGGCTGAGCGGCCTCTACACGGTGTACATGGCCTTCCGGCTTTTTGCGACGTTCAACTTTTCGAATGGGGTCAGCATCGTTTTCAGCGTCCTGTTCTTCCTGGCCGAGTTCATCATCTACGTGAAGGCGCTCTCGGCCAACTTGCAGATGTTTTGGCCCAAGAACCGCAGCCCGGACGCTACGCGGCTCTCCGAGTGGGTGGTCTCCGGCCGCTACCTGCCCACGGTGGATATCTTCGTGCCGACCTACAGCGAACCCGTCGAGATCCTGCGCCGCACGATCCTGGGCTGCCAGAGCGTGCGCTACCCGCGCAAGCAGATTTACCTGTTGGACGACCAGCGCCGGCCCGCCATGCGCGCGTTAGCCCGGGAACTGGGCTGCCACTACCGCGACCGCCCCGACAACAAGCACGCCAAGGCCGGCAACATGAACGCTGCCCTGCCCTCGACCACTGGCGAACTCATCGCCGTCTTCGACGCCGACTTCATCCCCACGCAGGACTTCCTCGAACGCACCGTCGGCTTCTTCCTGGACGACCAAGTTGGCCTCGTGCAGACGCCGCAGAACTTTTACAGCGTGGACGCCGTGAGCCGCAACCTCGGGCTGCCGGACGTGATCACCGAGGAACAACAGGTCTTCATGCGCGCCGCACAACCCGGCCGCGACAGCATGGGAGCGATTATCTGCCACGGCACGAGCTTCATCCTGCGTCGCCGCGCGCTGGAGGACATCGGCAACTTCCCCGGCGAGACCCTGAGCGAGGACTGGGCAACTTCCATCAAGTTGCAGGCCGCGGGCTACAAAACCTACTACCTCAACGAACTGCTCTCCGCCGGGGTTGCCGCCGAGTTCACGAGCGAGTTCGTCACGCAGCGTCTGCGCTGGGCGCGCGGGACCATCCAGTCGTTCTTCGCTCCGACGAACCCGTTGACCGTGCCCGGCCTACGCTGGGTGCAGCGCGTGGTGCATCTCTGCGGCCCGATCCACTATCTACCGATGGTCAGCCGGTTCTTCTGCCTGCTGCTGCCGCTGCTGTTCTTTTTCTTCGGCGTCGTGCCCCTGAACACGTCGGGCCAGCTTTTGCTCACGTTTTTCCTGCCGTACTGGGTCTGCCAGGCGCTGGCGCTCTCCTGGCTGGCGGGCGGCCACCGCTCGGCCTTCTGGTCAGAGGTGTACGACACCATGCTCTGCGTGCCGATGACGCTGACGATCCTGAGCACCCTGCACAAGCCCTTCGGCAAGCCCTTCAAAGTGTCCGCCAAAGGCGAGACGAAGAGTGGGCTGACGTTCAACCCCGTGGTCGGCGTGCCGCTGCTGGTGCTGATGGCGCTCTACGTGCCCGCCATCGTTTACGCGGTGATCAACGCGCGCTGGGCAGCGGACCCGAGCATCTTCGCGCTGGCCATCGGCTGGTCGATTTACTCGATGCTGTTGCTTTGGCTGAGCTTCCTGGCATCCCTGGACGTGCCGCAACTTTCGACCTCCCTGCGCTTCAAGCACGAACTGCCCGCCACGATCCGCCGTCGCGGGGTGAGCTGGCCGGTGACGGTCGTGGCGATCTCCGACGCCGATCTCGTGCTCGCCGCCGACCTGGTGGAATTGCTGGAGAACACCACCGGTCAATACGCGCCGCTGGCGGGTCTGACGATCAGCGTCCCGGCGTGCGGTCTGCGCGAGGTGCCGGTGAGCGCGCTGCCGCGCGAGGAGGACGGCGGGTTCGCGCTCAAGCTGGAGCGCCTGCCGGTAGACCAACACCGCGCGCTGATTGCGTTCCTCTACTGCCGCCCGAACCAATGGGACGAACGCGGCGTCCCGGAATCGCTGACGTTCTGGCACTTCCTGCAAGCCCCCTTCCGGATGTTCCCGCTCGCGGAAACCCGCTGAGGCATGAATCGCACCGCCGGGCTGCTCGCGCTGATCCTCTTACCCGCGCTCCGTCCGGTGGCGCACGCCGCGCCCGTCACGCTCGCCCATGACGGCGACGCTTACGCACTCCGCCGCGACGGGCAGCCGTACTTTATCCGCGGGGCTGGCGGCGACGAAAAACTCTGGGGCACCCTGGCCGCCAATGGCGGGAACTCCGTGCGGCTCTGGGGCGACGAGCGGCTCGGTGCCCAGCTCGACCTCGCCGCGCGCGACGGCCTGACCGTCACCGCCGGGATCTGGCTGCCGCAACTCCGCCAGGGCTTCGACTATACCGATGCCGGGGCAGTCGCCGCCTTGCGCACGCATGTCCGCGACACCGTACTGCGTTACAAGACTCACCCTGCTCTGCTGCTCTGGGCGCTCGGCAACGAGGTGAACGACCCGACCGGCAGCAACCTCGCCGCCTGGACCGCGATCAACGACCTCGCGGGCCTGGTCAAGGAACTGGACCCCGACCACCCGGTGATGACGGTCGTCGCGGAGATCGGCGGGAACACGGTGGCCAATTTCCAGCGGCTTTGCCCCCGGGTGGACATCCTGGGCATCAACTCCTACGGCGGCGTGCAGTCGCTGGGAGACCGCTACCGAGCCCTCGGCGGCCGCCAGCCTTACGTCGTGACGGCGTTCGGCCCGCCCGGTGTGTGGGAGATCGGCAAGGATGCCGTCGGGGCTTCCCCCGAGCCGACGAGCGCGGAAAAGGCAGACCTCTACGCCCGCGGCTACCAACGCGCCGTCCTCGACCAACCGAGCCGCTGCCTGGGTTCGTACGCCTTTTACTGGGGGCAAAAACAGGAGGTGACGCCCACCTGGTTCAGCCTCTTCCTGGCGGACGGCACCCGACTCGCAACGGTGGACGCGCTGGCCCGGGCCTGGACCGGCCGGGCGGCGGCCCACGCGTGCCCGGCGGTCCGGCTACAGGTTGCGGGCACGCGGCTAGTCGCGCCGGGTACGACAATTGAGGCGACGCTGGAGGTAACCGGCGCGGCGGGCGAATCCACAATCGCGGAATGGGAACTGGTGCGCGACCCGGAAGTCTACGGTACCGGCGGCGACGCCGAACCGCCCCCCGCCGCCTACCCGGATGCCATCCTGCGCGGCGACCTGCACCGGGCCGAGGTTCGGTTGCCGGCGGCGGGCGGATTGTACCGGCTCCTGGTGACGGTGCGCGACGCGCACGGGGGCGGCGCGGTTGCCAACGTGCCGCGGCGCGTTGACGCACCCATGCGGGCAGACCGTGCCCAACCTGTTCACTTGCCCGCCACGGTCTACGGGGAGGGAGCGGATGCGGCGGTCTACGCGCCGTCGGGTTGGATGGGCGACACCGCGGCCATCCGGCTCGACCCCGCCTGGCCGCACGAACCGCACACCGGGAGCGAGTGCCTGCGCTGCGAGTTCGCCGCGCGCGCGGGTTGGGGTGGCGTCGCGTGGCAGCATCCCACCGACAACTGGGGCGAGCGAGCGGGCGGCTACGATCTCACCGGCGCGAAGCGGTTGGTGTTCTGGGCGCGCGGCGACCAGGGAGGCGAAACCGTGGACTTCAAGTTCGGCGTCGTGCCCCGCGACCGGCCGTACTTCGACACGGCGCACGGCGAAAGGCTAAACGTCGTGCTGACCCCGGAGTGGCGGCGCTACGAGATCCCGGTCGGAGGACTGGACCTGTCGCGCGTCGTGACGGGTTTCGTCTGGTCGGTGGCGAGTCCCGGTCGGCCGGTCGTCTTCTACCTCGACGACATCCGGTGGGAATGAGGCGTGGTCGGCGGCGCGGGTGCGCTCACCGGGCCGGGAGGTGGCCTTTTTCGCGGCGCACGGCTTTTTCGTGGATCGAGACGATCAGGGGCACGCCCCGGATGATTTCGATGCCCAGTTCCAGGGCGGACTCGCCGCGCGACCAGGCTTTGCGCGGGTCGCTTTCGTCCGAGAAAGCGAGATGGAACCGGGCCGAATAACTCTGTCCAGGCTTGGTTTCGCGCAGGTCCGGGCTGCCGACGATGCGATTGCGTTGGGTCGGCCAGCGTTGGTTAAAACCGAGGATGTCGCCGCGGATGTGCGCCTGGCCGACGCGCCCGTCGGTGAAATAATCCACAGACGGCGCGTAGTAGGCCAGCGCCCCTTGTACGTCGCGCGTCTGATCGCAGCGCACGAAGCCGTCCACAAAATCGCCGATGAGCTTCTGCCAGTCGCCCACCGGCCGCGGCGCGGCGGGGGAAGGAGTCGGGGCGGCAGACGGGGCTTTGGTTTTCGCGCGTTCGGCGAGGGCGGCACGCACCTCGCGCACGTCGGTCACCGCCTGGAAGCGCCGGGCCGCCAGGTCGTAGCGGCAGAGCCACGGCACCGGGACGTGGTCCGCCCCGCCGGGGCCGGACGGGACGAGGCGCAAAGTGAACGCCGAGTCGTTGCGCTGCCAGTCTACCACGTCGATCCGGACGTGGTCGCGGCTCGTGCGGGGTGGCAGACCGACCTCCCCAAGATAAAAGCCCCAAGCGAGGTCTTCCAGGCCCGCGCCAGGACGCCGGAAATCTTCGGGGACCTGGTAGAGGGCAGCGTCGGCGCGGTCGCGACGGAGGAGTTGTACGCCGTCGCTGTCGCTGTCAGCGGGACGACCGTCGAAGAGCAGCCACTGTTCGTCCGGCGAGAAGAGCGCCCGGGCGTCTGGCGCGGCCCGGGAGAGCAGCCGGCGGCGGGATTCGTCCGCGCGGGGGATCAGCCAGACGGAGGGTCCGGCGTCGGTCCGGCGGTACTCCAGGCGCAGGTCTCCAAGCGGCGAGGATTCGGTCCGGTCCAGCCGTCCCTCCAGCGGTGGGAGCGACGCGGGCGCGGCCTGCTCCGGCGTCGGTGCGGTGTCAGCCGACGCGGCTGGAAGAGTGGCCTCCGGTGTCACGGGCGGCGGCGGCTCGGTAGCCTCGGGCGCGGGGCTTGTCCCGCTGGGCGAAGGGGTCGCCTCCGGGTTCGGCAACGACGCAGGGTTCCCCGTGATCAGGGCGGGCGGCCGCGGGGTGGCGGCGACGGGCAGGCGGAGCGGCGGGG
>CAXUIU010000305.1:0-5043 GCA_964250955.1 uncultured Chthoniobacterales bacterium
TGAAGGTAGTATCTAACAAGCGCCGCGTGTGACAAGGGGCGGGATAGGTCTTCCACGTCGGCGTTCGTCTCGTAATCGAGCAATGCCAGTCGCTTTCCGGTGGCTAGTTGGCGCAGTTGCTCGATTTCGGCCACCAAGCGGTGTTCCAGCACCCACCGGTACGCCGGCAGGTAGATGCGGCGCCGGGCTTCCCGGTAGTCTAACAAAACATCGCTGCCCACCCCGAAACGGTGCCCACGCACCGCTCCGCGTCTTTTGCCGCCGCGTTTGATGCCCGTCATGTTGATGACCGCCCACTTGCCCGGGTCGATGTCCTCGCGTGCAAACACTTTCAGACCCTGCCACAAGCCCTCGACGGATTGCGCCGTCTCGCCGGGCGTGTTCGGGATCGGGATGCCGCCGTGCGGATAGAACGGACTGAAGCGCACCCACGGCTCTTCGCCGCGGGAGGTCACGTCGATGATCGTCGCACCCGGCCAACGCTTTTCGACGTTGGCGAGCTTTAGCCGCCGGTTTTCGACGGCGATGTCCATCCGGCTGCCTACGGCCGCACGGCGCTGTTTTCCACCGGCGCAACTACGCGGCCGTTCGTGCCATTACCGTTGACGCTGCCGTTCTTCTCGCCGGTGATCTTTTTGAACATCGTTAGCGCGGCACCGACGACCTGATCCATGTTGTAGTACCGGTAGGACGCCAGCCGCCCGACGAAGTACACGCCCGGGGTCTGGTCAGCCAGTTCCTGGTAACGCTTGTAGAGCGCGCTGTTCTCCGCACGCGGGATTGGGTAGTACGGGTCGCCCTCGGCTTGCGGGAACTCGTAGACGACGCTCGTCTTGTGGTGTTCCTGGCCGGTGAGGTACTTGAACTCCGTGATACGCGTGTACGCGTAGTCGTTGGGGTAGTTCACCACCGCCGCCGACTGGAACTTCGGCCGGTCGTGCGTCTCGTGCTTAAACTCCAGGCAGCGGTACGGCAGCTTGCCGAACTGGTAGTCGAAATACTCGTCGATGGGTCCCGTGTAGATCATCTCCTTGAAAGGCACGAAGTCCCGCACGTCGCGGTAGTCCGTGTTGAGCATGACCTTGATGTTCGGATGATCGAGGATGTTCTCGAACATGCGCGTGAACCCGTGCAGCGGCATCGATTGGTAGCTGTCGGTGAAGTACCGGTCGTCACGGTTGGTGCGGGTCGGCACACGCGCGGTGACGAGCGCGTCCAACTCCGAAGGGTCAAGCCCCCACTGCTTGCGGGTGTAGTTCTTGAAGAACTTCTCGTAAAGCTCGCGGCCCACCTTACCGACGACCACGTCCTCGCTGGTCTTGACCGGGTCACGCTTCTCGGCCTTGGACGCGAAGAACTCCTCCACCTGGAAGCTCGTCAGGTTGAGGCCGTACATCTGGTTGATGGTGTCCAGGTTGATGGGCATCGGCAGGAGCTGCCCGTCTACGCTGGCGAGCACGCGGTGCTCGTAGCCGCGCCACTGGGTGAACTTCGACAGGTAGTCGAAGATGTCGCGCGAGTTCGTGTGGAAGATGTGCGGGCCGTACTTATGGATGAGCACGCCGGCGTTGTCGTAGTGGTCGTAGGCGTTGCCCGCGATGTGGTTGCGGCGGTCCACGACGAGGACCTTCTTGTTGCACACGCGCGCGAGGCGCTCGGCGAGCACGCTGCCGGCGAACCCTGCGCCGACGATGAGATAATCAAAAGCCATGAAGAAGAACGGTGAGTTGAGATGGATGCCGCTGCACCCGCCGGACGGCATCCACTTCGCCGTCGGCAGCCCGGTCGGGTTCGGGGCATCCTTGCCTCGCCGACCGGGGATCTGTCGAAAACCGGGCTGCCCGGAGGCAGCCGATCCGTCTTAGGCCACGCCGCTTTCGACGACGGGCAGCTTGGTCTCAATCGCGTCGGCGATGTGAGCCTCCATCGCCTCGACGATGGATTCCCAAGAATTGCGCGCCGCGAGGTCCCGACCGCGCTTGATGCACGCCGCGTCGGGGTTGGCCGCCGCTTCCAGGCAAAGCGCGACGAATTCATCGCTGGTCTGCGAAATTTTTACGACGCCGCTGAATTGCAGCACCACGTCCTCGACCGGCGTGGAAACGATGGGCTTCCCCGTCGCCATGTATTCGAGCGCCTTGGTCGGGTTGATGTACTCGGTGGCCTCGTTGATGGCGAAGGGCATCAGGCACACGTCGAACTTTTTCACGTAAGCGGGCAGGAACTGGTAGTCGCGTCCGCCGAGCCAGTGGAGGTTCGGCCGTTGCGGGATGGCCGAGGGATCGACCTTCGTCATCGGTCCGATGATGACCACGCTGCCCTGCGGGTTGGCGTCGGCCAGCTTGGCGACAAGTTCGTAGTCCATGCGCTCGTCCACCACGCCGAAGAACCCGAAGATCGGCCCGGGCAGGTTCGCCACGTCGGCAGGAACCTCCGTGCTCTTGCTGCGCGCGGTGCCGAAGTGCTTCACATCCACGCCGCAGCCGTAGGAGTGCGTGTTGGCGTTGTACTTGATCTTGTCGCGCCCGATCTTGGGGCCACCAGCGAAGACCACGTCGGCGATGGCGAGGAGTTCGCGCTCGCGGCGCAGGAGTTCCTTCGGCGCGCCCTTGAACTGGCTGAGCTGATCCATGCAGTCGAACACGATGGCCTGTTCGTCCATGTGCCCGGCGAAAGGCGTCACCGCCATCGGGTCGTAGAACCACTGCACCGGATCGCGGAAGCGCAGGCCCAACGGACCGGCGAGGAGATCCTGCACCAGACCGCGCCGCTCCTTGTCCACGTACGCAGCGTCGAACCAGCGCGCAGCCGGCATCTTCGAGCGCATGATCGTGATGTTCGGGAACTCCGTGACCTCACGCAGTTCCGAGGTCGGCTCGGTCACTTCCTCCGAGGGCACCGGCCCTTCCACGAAGAGAATCTGGTGACGTTTAGAAAATCGGGAGAGAAATTGCTGCGGGCGTTGCCAAACCCAGTCCCAGCCAAGGTGCGAGTGAACGATAATGGGGTAGTCGGATGGCGGTCGGTTCAATTTCATGTCTCCCTGTATTAGTCGGATGGAAGGGGGATTTATTCGCGCGGGATATTGGTGGCGTCCGGGGCCGGAGTCCAATGGTTTTTTTTGACCATCTCGCCTTTTTCTCAGTTCTGAGAGGTCAGTGTTGCAAACCAGTGGCGGCCGGCAACTTCTATATACGGTTGCTGGACGCCTCCGGGTTGTCGGGCAGGTGCCTGATCCTTGCATCAGGCAAAATCGGCCGGCAACCAGCAAGCCCTCCGCTCGCGAACTGGCAGACACCTCTATGGAATATCGACGCCTCGGAAAGTCCGGTTTGCAGGTCAGCGCGCTGTCGTTCGGCGCGTGGGTGACCTTCGCCCAGCAGATCAGCAAGGAAACCGCCCGCGACCTGATGCGGACCGCGTTCGACGCGGGGGTCAACTTCTTCGACAACGCCGAGGCGTACGCGCAGGGCGGCGCGGAGAAGGTCATGGGCAAGATTCTCAAGAAGGAAGGGTGGGGGCGAGACGAGTTCGTGGTGTCGAGCAAGGTGTTCTGGGGCGGCGACAAGCCCAACCAGAAGGGGCTCTGCCGCAAGCACGTCGTCGAGGCGTGCCACGCAGCCCTGGAGCGGTTGCGGGTGGATTACCTAGACCTGTACTTCTGCCACCGGCCCGACCCGGCAACGCCCGTGGAGGAAACGGTGCGCGCCATGGCCGACCTCATCGCGCAGGGCAAGGTGCTATACTGGGGCACGTCGGAGTGGAGCGCCGCGCAGATCAACGAGGCCGCCAACGTCGCGCGCGAACTCGGCCTGCCGCTGCCGACGATGGAGCAACCGCAGTACAACATGTTCGTGCGCGAGAAAGTGGAGAAGGAGTTCGCGCCGCTGTACGGGGACATTGGGATGGGCACGACGATCTGGTCGCCGTTGGCGAGCGGGCTGCTCACCGGCAAGTACAACTCTGGTGATCCCGGCGACACCCGCATGTCGCTCAAAGGTTACGAGTGGCTCAAGGAACGCATGTCCAACGACGAGGCCAAGAGGCAGTTGGAGACCGTCAAGGCGCTCGGCAGTTTGGCGTCCGACCTCGGCACGAACCTGCCGCGGTTGGCGTTGGCGTGGTGCCTGCGCAATCCCAACGTGAGCACGGTCATCATGGGCGCGTCGCGCGTCGAGCAGCTCGAAGATAACCTTGGCGCGCTCGAAGTCGTGGCGAAGCTGACGCCCGAAGTGTTGGAGAAGATCGAGGGGCTGCTGGCCAACAAACCTTGACTACCTAGACTCAGCGTCAGACGCTCCCCCGCCGTTCACGGTAACGCCGACGATCGGTCCTAGATCCACGCGGAAGTCGCTCCGCCCGAGTTCGGTCGAGCGGAGACTCGAAATACTGCCGTCGAGAAAGAGAGCGTCGGGGCAGTGCAACGTGTCGCGGAAGAGCGTGGCGAACTCGTAGAAGCTCAGAGGGTCTTCGCTGATGGCGAAGAGGGCAAAGTCGGGTGAAGGGACGCCGACGCCGTTGCGCAGGAGGCGCGAGGCGGAGTTGGGGCTGAAGGCGGGATGAATTTTACCGGCACGCACGAGGAGCGGTCCGGACTGAGTGGCGAGGAAGACGTGTTGGTGGAGGTGGGGGTACTCGGACGATTCGACGATTTGCGCCCCGGCATCGGTGAGCGCGAAAACACCGTTGGGCTTGAGGAAGAAGTTACCAACGCCGTTGGCGGTATTGAGCGGGGTGAGTTGCTGCCCGCCGGAGACAGAGAGGCCGACGGCAGAATAATCGCGGTGGTACATGCCGCCGTTCATGGCAAAGATCAGCTTTTGGCCGCGGGACTCAAGCCATAGCGCAAGTTGGTCGAACCGCTTGAAGGGCTGGCCAGCCTCGTCGCGGTGGAACAACTGGAGGTTCTCTTTACGGACGGCGACGCGGCAAACGGTGACGCGCTTGCCTGCAATTTCAACGGTGCTGAACTCGACGGCCGGGGCGTGGCTGAGTAGAGCGAACGTCACAAACCAGACGAGGAGCAAAATCTTCATCGAAGAG
>CAXUIU010000306.1:0-4994 GCA_964250955.1 uncultured Chthoniobacterales bacterium
GGGCCGGCGGCATCGCGCACGACTTCAACAATCTCCTGACCGCCATGCTCGGCAACCTGAGCGTGGCCCGCTCGGGCGGCGACCTGCCCACCCGCGCCGCCGACGCGCTCGGCCGGGCGGAGAAAGCCTGCTGGCGCGCGCGCGACCTGACCGGCCAGCTCCTGACCTTCGCCCGCGGCGGCGACCCCGTGCGCAAGACGCTCGACCTCGTGCCCGTGCTGGAGCGCGCCGTGCGCGGGGCGACCGGCAACACCGGCGTCGCGCTCCACGTGCACTTCGAGCCGGACTTGCCCACGGTGGAAGCCGACGAGGACCAGCTCCTGCAGGTATTCCACAACCTCGCGCACAACGCCGTCCAGGCGATGCCCGGCGGCGGGTCGCTGCACGTCCACGCGTCCCTGGTGTCCACGCCGGAGGTGCTCACGGCCGTGGAAGACGCCGCGGGCTCGCCGGCGGGTGCATACGTGGAAGTCAAGATGCGCGACACGGGCGCGGGCATCGCGCCGGAGAACCTCTCGAAGATTTTCGACCCGTTCTTCTCCACACGCACCAACGGCACGGGCCTGGGGCTGGCGATTGCGTATTCGGTCGTCCGCAAGCACGACGGCGTGATCCGGGTGGAATCCGCGCCGGGGCAGGGCTCGACGTTCACCTTGTACCTGCCCGTCTCCCCTTCGGCCGCGCCGCCGCCGCGCGAGAGCCCCGCCGAACGTGGTGGCCGGACGGGCGGACGTGTGCTCTTCATGGACGACGACCCGGACATCCGCGACCTGGCGGGGGCCATCCTGGGACTCATCGGCTATGAGGCGGAGTTGACGGCCGAGGGCGGCGAGACCTTGTCTGTCTACCAACAGGCGCGCGCGCAGGGAAGGCCCTTCGCGGCGGTGATCCTCGACCTGACGATCCCCGGGGGCATGGGCGGCAAGGAAACGATCCGGCGGCTGCGCGAGATCGACCCGGGGGTGCGCGCCATCGTGTCCAGCGGCTACAGCAACGACGCGGTGATCGCCGACTTCCGCGCGCACGGGTTCATGGCGATGGTCGCCAAACCCTACCGCATGGAGGACCTTGCGCGTGCGTTGACGGAGGCCATCACGGGCGCGCCGGTGCCCGCGTGAGTATTTGGCGATTGCTTTTGTGAGGGGCGCCGCTACAAACCGTGCCCATGTCCGCCCACGAAGCCCTCGAACACGCTGAACACGCCGCCCACGCCGGCGGCCACGACCACGAACCCGCCGGTGGCAAACCTCACGCTCCCGGCAAGCTCATCGGCCTGACGATGGCGCTCATCGGCGTGCTCATCGCCTTCTGCGCCGCGCTGGTCGGCGCGGAGCGCAACGAGTTGACGCGCACGATGATCGAGCAGACCCAGGCGCACTCGGACTACAGCTCGGCGAGCACGAAGTTCCGGCTCATCATGCTCGACCTGGAAAAACAGCGCGGCGCGCCTGCCCCCGCCCCGGGCGAGGACCGGCCGGTGTTGCGCCGGCTGTTGCGGCTCTACAGCGACTACGCCAAGGAGCGCCAGTTCTCCAAGGAATGGTCGGACAGCTACACGCCGCTGGTCCAGGCGCACTTCGAGGGGGCGGAGGGCTACGAACACGCGCAGCTCATCGCCGAGATCGGCATCGTGCTGGCCTCCTTGGGTGTGCTGCTCGGCAGCCGTTCGGCGTGGCTGGTGTCCATCGTGTTAGCGGCGGTGTGCGTCGTGCAGGTCGGCCGCACCGCGTTGCGCACCCACCACGAGGTCGCGGAATCCACGGAACACGTCCACCACGGTGAGGAAGCCTACCAGGACCTGCGCAAGGCCCACACGGGCGCCAACGAGGACGAGAAGACCGTTGAAGCCCTGGACCCTGGCGGCGTCCTGCGCGCCCAGAACGAGGCCGCCGCACCCGCAGGCAGCCATGAGCACGGCACCGCTCCCGAGGAACACCACGCCGGGCATTGACGCCGATACGCCCCGGTGAACCGTGCAAAGATCATTGGGTTGTGCACGCTAGCCGCCTGTGGGTATGGGATCGTGCATGACCAGATCACCGTGCGCGTCTGCGAGGAATATCTCAGCGTCGCGCACCCGCCGCTTTTCCCGACGAGTTCGCCGACGCTGCTGGCCTTGTGCTGGGGCATAGCGGCGGCTTGGTGGGTCGGGTTGGCTTTAGGGGCGGCACTTGCCTTCGTGTCTGGAGCAGGATCAGGCGAACCGCTGCCGGTCAGGGCTTTTTACCGACCAGTAGGGGTCCTGTTAGTGGTGATGGGCTCGACGGCGTTCGCGGCGGGACTAATAGGCTACGGACTGACGCAGGGTGGGTTCTTGCCGGTGCCGACGTTCGTCGAAGCAATGGTGCCAACGGGCAAGGAAACGCGGTTCATGGCGGTTTGGGCTGCGCACTCGGCGAGCTATCTGGTCGGGGTAACTGGAGGTGCGTGGGTGTGCTTCCGAGCTTGGCAGGCAAGAGGAAAGCCGGCGGGGTTGCCCCTGCTGCCACGCGGCTGGGCGGCGTGGCTGCGCACTGCGGTCATCGTTGGCGTAGGCGCGGCGGTGTGGTGGTGGCGCCGGCGGACGCGGTGACTTCCGCCCGGCACTTGCACCCGGCGGTGGGACCATGCACAGTCGGGACTCCGCCCGCGTCCCTGCCCTGCTCATGTCGTCCGCTCCCGCCGTCGAAGTCGCCGATCTCGTCAAGACCTACGGGCCGCTGCGGGCGGTCGACGGCGTGTCCTTCCGCGTCGAGCCGGGCGAAATCTTCGGCATGCTCGGCCCCAACGGCGCGGGCAAGAGCACCACGGTCGAGATGATCGAGGGCCTGCGTCCGGCGGACGGCGGGCGCATCACCGTGCTCGGCATCGACGTCAGGAAACATCCCCGCCGCGTCAAGGAACGCATCGGCGTCCAGCTCCAGTCCACGGCGTTCTTCAAGCAGCTCACGCCCACGCAGATCCTGCGCCTCTTCGGCTCCTTCTACCCACGCGCGCTGCCGCCCGAGCAACTCATCGCCGCCGTCAACCTGGAGGAAAAGGCCGACAACGCTTCCAGCCAACTCTCCGGCGGCCAACTTCAACGTCTCGCCATCGCCGCGGCGCTCGTCAACGACCCGGCCATCATCTTCCTGGACGAACCCACCACGGGCCTCGACCCGCAGGCGCGTCGGTCGTTGTGGGACGTGATCTCGCGCCTGCGCAGCGAGGGCAAGACGATCCTGCTCACCACGCACTACCTCGAAGAAGCCGAGCAGCTCTGCGACCGGCTCGTCGTCATCGACCACGGCAAGGTCATCGCCGAAGGCACGCCCGCGGGGCTCATCGCCGAGCACTACGAACGCACCGCGCTGGAGTTCGCGGCTGACCCGAAGCTGGACCAGCCCACGTTGGGCTCCCTGCCCGGCGTGGACCACTTCGAGGAAAGGAACGGCCAGGTGCGCCTGTCGAGCGACAACGTCACCGCTTCTACGACCGCCCTCGTGGACCTGTGCCGGGAGCGCGGTGTCGAACTGCGCGGCCTGTCGGTCCACACGGCGACGTTGGAAGACGTGTTCCTGAAGCTCACCGGCCGCCGCATCCGTACCTAGCACTTCTTTCCGCCCATGCGCGCGCTCCGCAAGCTCTACCTCGCCAATCTCACCGAGTTCCTCTCGAACCGGCGCGCGTTGTTTTTGACGGTCGCCTTCCCGGTGATCTTCATCTGCATCTTCGGCGCGGTGTTCACCAATCAGGACAAGGCCGACGCCACGGTCGGTCTCGCCGTCGAAGACCCGCAGGACCCGGTCACCAAAGGCATCGTCCAGGCGCTCGACGCGGCCGTCAAAGGCGACACGAACGGCGACGGGATCACCGACAGCATCGAGGGCGAGAAGAACCCGTTTTCCAAACTGACGTTCCAGCCGGGCGCGCGCGCCGCGTTGTTGGACGAGTTGAAGGCCGGCCAACTGGACGCCGTGGTCTTCATCCCCGCCGGTCTGAGCAAGACCGTCGCCGAGGCCAAGCGGAACGCCTTGGAAGGGGCTGCCCTCGCCCAGCAAGCGCAAAACGGACAAGGCCCAGACGCTGGCCCCACCATCGAACCTGCGCACCTCCTGCTGACCATCGACCCGGCCCGCCAGCTCCTGCGGCCCGTGCTGGAGAGCTTGCTCGACGGCGTGGGTGCGGCGGTCAGCGGCCAGAATCCGATCCTCGACGTGAAGACCGAGTCGATCCAGGCGCGCGAACTCCGCACCATCGACTATTTGTTACCCGGCATCCTGGCGCTGAGCATCATGCAACTCGGACTCTTCGCCACGGCGCAGCCGCTGGTCGCGCTCCGCGTCCAGGGCGTGCTCAAGCGCCTGAGCGCCACGCCGCTGCCGCGCACGACGCTGCTCACCGCCTACATCGCCTTCCGTCTGACCATCGCGCTATTCCAGACCGCGCTGACCGTGCTCATCGGCCGGTACGCGTTCAAGGTGGCGATGGTGGGAAGCTGGTGGCAGTTCGGCGCGTGGATTTTTCTGGGCACGCTGGTGTTTTTGTCCATCGGCTTCTTCATGGCGGCGGTCAGCAAGAACGAGGAAAGCTGCATCGCCATGGGCAACATCATCAACCTGCCGATGATCCTGCTCTCCGGCGTGTTCTTCCCCGTCAACCATCTCTCGCGGGTGTTCGACTTCATCATTCCGCTGGTGCCGCTGAATTATCTCGGCGACGCCCTGCGCCAGACGATGGTCGAGGCCCCGCCGCTGCACACAGCGCTGACCAACGGCCTCGTGCTCGGCGCGTGGGTGCTCGTGATGACCGGGCTAGCCGTGCGGTTCTTCAGTTGGGAGAGTCGCTAAAGCGGCAGGAGCCACCGCTACGGGGTGGCCGGCGGCGACGGCGGCCGGAAAAACCTTCCGGCCACGTGCCCGCAAGGCAGCACCGCAAAGGCGCGTCAGCGCCTCCGGTACTTCCAGGCGAAGCGCGGCATGTAGACGGCCATCAGTGCGACCTCTCCCACGATCCGCCAACCCACCCGCACGAAC
>CAXUIU010000307.1:0-4986 GCA_964250955.1 uncultured Chthoniobacterales bacterium
AAGGTGGCGTCGTCAGGGTGAGGCGGGATGGGCGTGGCGCTCATGGTTGTTGGTCGTTCTTGGCTCCGTCATGGATCGATTCAAAGTCCGGCTCCGGTCCTCTGCGGCAGGCGTTTGACTTTGTGTACCGATGGGTTCTACTCAGGAGCAGCGACTGCGCGGCTTCGGACCGGTTTTTCTTTTCCGCTTATGCGTCTTCGATCTTGTCTCGCTGGTCTGTTGGCGGCCGGGTTGTGCCTGGCGGCGGGCTGTAAAAAGAAGGAAGCGCCGCCGCCCCCGCCGCCCCCGAGCGTCACGGTTGCCCGGCCCGTCGCGCGCAAGATCGTCGAGCACTCGGAATACACCGGCCGCCTCGCCGCCATCGAGAACGTCGATGTCCGCCCGCGCGTGAGCGGCTACATCAACGAGATCGATTTCAAAGACGGCAACCTCGTCAAGAAGGGCGACCCGCTTTTCGTCATCGACCCGCGCCCCTACCAGGCCGCGCTCGGCCAGGCGCAGGGCCAGCTCAAACAGGCGCAATCGGCGCAGGACCTCGCCAACCGTAACTTCACCCGCGCCGAGGACCTCCAGGCCACCAAGGTCACCTCCAAGTCGGAGTTCGACCAGTCCGCCAGCACCAAGAGCCAGGGGGAGGCCCAGACCGCCACCGCTCAGGCCGCCGTGGACGCGGCCAAACTCAACCTGGACTTCACCCGCATCATCGCGCCCATCGACGGACGCGTCAGCCGCGAGCAGGTCACCGTCGGCAACCTCGTCACCACCGACGTGACCGTCCTGACCAACATCGTCAGCGTGGACCCCATCTACGCCTACGCCGACGTGGACGAGCGTACCGTCATCGCCTACCAGCACATGATCCAGGAAGGCAAGGTCAAGGACGCACGCGAATCCACGATCCAGGTGGGCGTCCAACTCGCCGGCGAGAAGGGTTTTCCCCACCGTGGCGACATCGACTTCGTGGACAACCAGATCAACGCCGCCACGGGCACGCTCTCCATCCGCGGCCGTTTTCCCAATCCCGACGGCAACCTCCTGGCTGGCATGTTCATCCGCATGCAGATTCCGACCAGCGGCGAAACGGACGGCCTGCTCATCACCGACCGCGCGGTGAGCAGCGACCAGGGACAAAAGTTCGTGCTCATCGTCGGCGCGGACGGCAAGGTCGAGCAACGCAACGTCACGGTCGGCCAGACGATTGACGGCCTGCGCGTGGTCACGAGCGGCCTGAAGGCCGACGACCAGGTCATCGTCAACGGCACGATGAAGGCGCGCCCCGGCGGGCAGGTCAAGCCTGAGACCGGCAAGATGGAGGACTTCGCTTCCGAACAGTTGGCACAGACGACCACGATGGGAACGAGCGGCGGCAAGCAGGGCGGCAAATGAACTTCGCCCGCTTCTTCATCCACCGGCCGATCTTCGCCATCGTGCTGTCGGTCGTGCTGCTGCTCCTGGGCGGCATCTCGTACACGCAACTCCCGGTGGCCTCTTATCCGGACATCGCGCCACCGACGGTGGTCGTCACGGCTTCCTACCCCGGCGCGGACCCGCAGACCCTGGCCGACACCGTCGCCACGCCCATCGAGCAGCAGGTCAACGGCGTGGAGAACATGCTCTACATGAACAGCCAGTCGTCCAGCGACGGGACGATGGCGCTGACGGTGACCTTCAAGCTCGGCACGAACCTCGACGTGGCGCAGGTGCTCGTGCAGAACCGCGTGTCCATCGCCACCCCGCAGCTCCCCGAGGAGGTGCGCGACATCGGCGTCACCGTCCAGAAGCAGTCGCCCAACATCATGTTGGTCATCAACCTGCTCTCCGACGGCGACCGGTACGACACGCTCTACATGGCGAACTACGCCGTGCTCCAGCTCCAGGAGGTCATCAAGCGCATCGAGGGCGTGGGCAACGTGCAGATCTTCGGTGCGGCGGAGTATTCCATGCGCCTGTGGCTGGACCCCGACCGGCTGCTCTCGCGCGGGCTGACGGCGAGCGATGTCATCACCGCCGTGCAGGCGCAGAACGTCCAGGTCGCCGCGGGGCTCCTCGGCGCACAGCCTGCCCCGCAGGGCACGGACTTCCAGCTCATCGTCAACACCAAGGGCCGCCTCCAGGACCCGCGGGAGTTCGAGCGCATCATCGTCAAGCGAGGGGCCAACGGCCAACTCGTACGCTTCGGCGACGTGGGCCGCGCCGAACTCGGCTCCAAGACCTACGTCAACGGCTCCAACCTGAGCGGCAAGCCCTCGGTGGGCGTCGGCATCTTCCAGCTTCCCGGCGCCAACGCCCTGAAGACGGCCGAATCCATCCAGTCGGAGATGAAGCGGCTCTCGGCGCAGTTCCCGCCCGGCCTGCGCTACGACATCGCTTACAACCCGACGACGTTCATCGGCGAGTCCATCCACGAGGTGTACCGCACGCTCTTCGAGGCCATCGTGCTGGTGGTGCTCGTCGTACTGATCTTCCTGCAAACGTGGCGGGCGACGATCATCCCCTTGTGCGCCGTGCCGGTGTCGCTCATCGGCACGTTCGCGGTGATGAAGGTCTTCGGCTTCTCGCTTAACAACCTGTCGCTCTTCGGCCTGGTGCTGGCCATCGGCATCGTGGTAGACGACGCCATCGTCGTCGTCGAGAACGTGGAACGCTGGCTGGAGGAGGGGCACTCGCCCGTCGAGGCCACCGAAAAGGCGATGGACGAGGTCAGCGGCGCGGTGGTCGCCATCGCCATCGTGCTGACGAGCGTGTTCGTGCCGACGGCGCTGATCTCGGGCATCACGGGGCAGTTCTACCGGCAGTTTGCCTTGACCATCGCCGTGGCCACGGTGATCTCCGCGTTCAACTCGCTGACGCTCTCCCCCGCGCTGGCCGCGCTCCTGCTGCGACCGAGGGACGCGAAGAAAGACCTCTTAACCCGCGCGGTCGACGCCGTGCTCGGCTGGTTCTTCCGGCTGTTCAACAAGGCGTTCGACGCCACCAACCGTGGCTACACCTGGCTCGTGACGCGGTTCATCCGTTTCGCGGCGATTGCGCTGTTGGTCTACCTCGGGCTGCTCGTGCTGACGGGGCTGGGCTTCAAAATCATCCCGGCGGGCTTCATCCCGACGCAGGACCAGGGCTACATCTTCGCCGTGGCGCAGTTGCCCGACGGCGCGTCGCTCCAGCGCACCGAAGCTGTGCGCAAGCAGATGTCGGAGCTGGGCCGCCAGGTGCCCGGCGTGGACAACACGGTGGAGATCACCGGCCTGTCCGCGCTCGACAACACGAACCGTCCGAACGCGATGACGATGTTCCTGACGCTCAAGCCTTTCGACGAGCGCAAGGGACACCCCGAGCAGACGATGAACGCCATTCTCGGTGCGGTGCAGGGCAAGGTGTCGACGATCCAGGATGCGTTCATCCTCGTCGTGCCGCCGCCGCCCGTGCAGGGCATCGGCAACGCGGGCGGCTTCAAGCTCCAGGTGCAGGACCGCCGCGCCGTCGGCACGCAGGCGCTCGCGGCGGCGGCCAACTCGCTCATCGCCGCCGGCGAAAAGCAGGGCGGGCTGGCCGGGTTCTTCACGTCGCTGCGCCCGCAGGTGCCGCAGATCTATCTCGACATCGACCGCGACAAGGTCGAGGCGCTCGATGTGCCGATTGCCTCCGTCTTCCAGACGCTCAACGCGGAACTCGGCGCGTACTACGTCAACGACTTCAACTTCCTCGGGCGCACCTACCAGGTGAACATGCAGGGCGAACCGTCCGACCGCGTGCGTCCCGACCAGATCCGCAACCTCTACACCCGCAACAACTCGGGCGGCATGGTCCCACTGGGCACCGTGTTGGACGTGAAGGAAATCAACGCGCCCGACAAAATCATGCACTACAACATCTACCCGAGCGCCGACATCAACGGCGGGACCGCGCCGGGGGTGAGTTCGGGTGAGGCCATCGCCAAGATGGAAGCGGCGGCCCGGGACACGCTCGGCGACCAGTTCGGCTTCGAGTGGACGGAGCTTTCCTTGCAGGAGAAACTCGCGGGCAACACGGCGCTGTTCATCTTCCCGTTGTGCGTGCTCTTCGTGTTCCTAGCGTTGGCGGCGCAGTACGAGAGTTGGAGCCTGCCGATGGCGATTATTCTCATCGTGCCGATGTGCCTTTTCTCGGCGCTGGTGGGGATCTATCTGCGGAACTTGGACAACAATATCTTCACGCAGATTGCGTTCGTGGTGCTGGTGGGCCTGGCGTGCAAAAACGCGATCCTGATCGTGGAGTTTGCCCGGCAGAAGGTGGACGCCGGCGAGGAGCGCGTGCAGGCGGCCGTCGAGGCGGCGCGGTTGCGGTTGCGGCCGATCCTGATGACGAGTTTTGCGTTCATCCTGGGCGTGGTGCCGCTGGTGATCGCCACCGGTGCCGGCGCGGAGATGCGGCAGGTGTTGGGAACCGCAGTGTTTAGCGGGATGATCGGGGTGACGCTCTTCGGCCTCCTGCTGACGCCGGTGTTCTTCTCGGTGATCGAGAAGCTGACCGGCCAGGGCAAAGGCAAACCCGCCGAAAAGCCGGCCGAGCAGCCGAAGCAAGAAGCGGAACCGTCTGTCGCCGCGCCAGCGGCGTCGTAACAAGGTCCTGTTACCCCTCCGGGGCAATCCTTGAATCAGGCTCGACCGCGATGGAACTCATGTTTTCCAACGGCATCTGCATGCCGAAGGAATCCTCTGTGAGCATCGCGTCCTCGTCGATCTGCTTGCCGTCGACTTCCACGAACCGCTGGCTAACCGGCTTGATGTAGCCGGTCCGGCCGCGGCGTTTTTGAAGGCTGCAAACAGCCCCAGCGCGGTCGTCGTCTTTGCCGTCGTTCTGGTGGGTGGCGGTGACGAAGACACGCGGGGTCTGGGTGTTCACGGCGTCGGCGCGGGCTTGACGATGGGCGGCTCGGTCGCGGGCAGCGGCGCGGTGGCCGGCGGGGCGGGGGCATCAATGGGCGGAGGCGGCGGCTGCACGGCCGTCGGC
>CAXUIU010000308.1:0-4979 GCA_964250955.1 uncultured Chthoniobacterales bacterium
TTCATGCCCATGTTGGGGAAGGCCATCTGCACGGCCGCCGGCGGCACCGTGGGCACGATGTCCTCGGTGTTGAAAACCCGCCAAGTCGTCAGCCCCGCCGCCGCCATCCCCGCCGCGAACCCGGCGTCCCCCGTGCGCGGACCCGAAAAAGTATAGGTCACCGGCCGCACCCCGAAGTGCTGCGCCACCGTCGCCGCCGCGAGGTGCGCTAACGCCGCCCCGAGGCTGTGCCCGGTGATGTACACGGTCTCCAGACTCCCGCCGTCCGCCTGATACGCGCCGAGCGCCTGCAAAATCTGCGGCCCGAGGTCGGCAAAAATCCGGCCGTACCCTCGCCCGATCTTCCCCCACGTCTGCCCGCCCGGTTGGAATAGTGTCGGCTCGGCCGAAAAATCGTCGAACCACTCCAGCGGCGTCTTCGTGCCGCGGATCACCACGAACACGTCCCCGTCCAGGGTGCCCGTGAAACCGAAGGGCGTCGGCGGCAGCGGCGCGCCGAAGTGCGCCTCCATCACCTCCGACAGCGGGCCGAACTTCCAGTACTCCTTCGCCGAAAGCCCCGGCGTCAGCGCGACGAACCCATCCGGCAGTCTCCACGCGTCGGGAGTGAGAAACTGCTGGTAGGCGCAGTTGACCAGGCCGGCCAACTGGATCGCCCGCGCCAGGTCGAATCCCGGAGGGAGTGTGTAATTCATGGCGAAGGACTTACACAAAATACCCCGCCCGTGGAAGCCTTATCTTGACACCCCGCCGGATTCTTGCCAGCAAGGAACCAAAACCGAACCAATGCCTAAAAAACTCGTCGTCTGCTGCGACGGCACCTGGAACAACGAGGACGGGGCCGGCGCGCCCACCAACGTCGCCAAACTCCACCGGGTTCTCCAGAGCAACTACTACGACGGGGCCGACCAGATCGTCTACTACGTCGCCGGCGTGGGCACGGAGGTCGGCGAACGCGTCCGCGGCGGGGCGTTCGGCGAGGGCCTGGACGAGAACATCCGCGAGGCGTACCGCTTCCTGGTCGAGCAATACACGCCCGGCGACGCGCTTTTCTTCTTCGGGTTCAGCCGTGGCGCGTACACGGCGCGCAGCCTGGCCGGGTTCATCCGCAACAGCGGTCTCTTAAAACCCGACTTCGTGGGCCAACTCCCCGCCGCCTTCCGGCTCTACCGCGACCGCTCGGACGCGACGCACCCCAACTCGGACGAGTCCAAAAACTTCCGCGCGCAATATTCCTACACGCCGGACATCGAGTTCGTCGGTGTGTGGGACACGGTGGGCTCCCTGGGCATCCCGGTGTCGCGGCTGGGGATTTTGAGTTGGTTTGGGCGGTTGGTGGACAAGAAATACACCTTCCACGACACGAGTCTGAGTAAGATCGTCAAGCACGCCTATCACGCCGTGGCGATGCACGAGCGCCGGGGCACGTTCCCGGCGACCCTGTGGCAACGGCAGCCCGACGCCGGCGACCAGGTGCTCGAACAGGTGTGGTTCCCCGGCGTCCACTGTGACGTGGGCGGCGGGTACTACACGACGGGGCTGTCCGACGCGGCGTTCGACTGGATGATCCAGAAGGCGCGCGACCACGGCCTGAAGTTCCGCGAGGCGGCGCTGGCCCACGGCCTCCTGTTGGCCCCCGACCCCATCGGCAAGCTGCACAAATCCTACGGGTTTTTCTTCCAACTCATCGACTGGATGAACGCCCGGCCCGGCGGCGCGCCGCGGACCTTCAGCGCCGACGCGTCGTCGTGCGAACGAATATCTAACATCGCCCGCGACCGCTTCCGCTCGAAGCGCGACGAGACCTGGCCGGACACCTTCCTGCCCGCGTTGCGAAGCGAGAACGCCACCAACGAAGCCCGCGTGCGCGACATCCAGCCGTGACCTGGCGCCGCTAGGCGCATCCAAGCCGTCCGGTAGGGGCGTGTCTCCGACGCGCCCCTAGATTTGCGTGGAGCCATTGAACCAATCAAGGCGCTCGCACGGTTACCCAGAAAAGGATTGCAGTTAAATTCCAGGTTCGGTAAGGCAGAGGCAGGGATGAACATTTTTTGGCTCATCACCGTGGTGGCCGCCATCGGCGCGGTCGGCGGGCTGCTCAACAGCGTCGTCTCCGGCGAGCTTCACTTCCCGCGGACGGACGTGCGGGCGCGGGTCTGGCGGCCGGGTTGGGTCGGCAACGTCCTCGCCGGCGCCGGCGCGGGATTCGCGAGTTGGGCCTTGAACGGTTCTCTCGGCGGTCTGGACTTCTACCAGCTTGCCCCCGCCGACCTGCATTTCACGCCCGCTCAGGCGGCCTCCGCGCTGCTCATCGGCTTCGGCGGGGGGCGATTCTTGACCGGCGAGTCGCGCCGGCTCATACTCCAATACGAACGGGACGAGGAAAAACAAGCCCGCCTCGATCTAGCCAAAGTCGCCCGCCGCAAGCGCACAGACCATGGAAGCAGCACTCCAACCCCAGGGGAATGAGGCCATCATCGATGCGCTGCTCGATGATCTGAGCACGACCGACGACTCCACCGAGGCCGCGCAGAAAGCGAAGCTGCTTCGGCAGCTTGTGTCGGGCATCCCCGTCACGCCCGAGAAAGTCGAGATTGCTGCGAAGCGGATTGCTGGCACGCCCGCACACGCCCGTCTGCAACTGGACATTGCAACGGTGGCGCGTTTCCACAAAGCGGCTCTTTCCCCCTATTGGAGCCTGTGTTCGGCGGTGATGGTCGTTGCCGGGTTGGTTTGGTTATACGCCAACGGCGCACCTTCTGTCGGCGCAAAAATCCTTTGGGTGGCGGGTGCGGTTCTCTCACTGCTGAACGTGGCCAGCTTTGTCACAAACTACCGATTCTGGCGGTTTGCCCGGGACATCAGGCAAACCGAAGCCCGACCACCAGACGTTGCGGACACATCGCCGGACGATCAATAATCGCCCGACGCCCCCGCTTCTCTCACTCGCTTCGTCCTGGCTTCGCAAGGTGCCGTAGGTAGCACGCCACCGGTCGATCTGTTGCTCTCCTCGTCACCGACCGGTAGGGGCAAATCTCTGAGTCGTCCCAAATGTTTCCGGCGAGCAAAGACGCTGGACGACGTATTTTGATCCCCTACCTTCCCGCGTGAGCGCAACCCGCGAGGAACCATTCGGTTCCCCTTCCCGGACAGCCCTGGTCGGCTGGCTGCCGATGGGTGTGCTGGTGGCGTTGGCGCTCGGGTCGGGCCGTTGGCTGGCCGGGTGGCTGTGGATGTGGGCGCTGGCGGTGGCGATCTTCGCCGGCTTCAAGTGGTCCACGTTGACGTATGCGCTCCTCGGCGGGGTGCAGCCCCGTTCCCCATGGCGGCCCTGGATTTACCTTCTATGCTGGCCGGGGATGGACGCGCGGACGTTCCGGGCCGGCCCCCCGCCGCCCCGGCCGGCGGTGCCATCCTGGTTGTGGGCCGGGCGAAAAACCCTCTTCGGTGCGGTCCTCCTGTGGGTGGTCGCGCGCTCTTGTGGTGGGGGACTGCTAACCGGGTGGGTCGGCATGGTGGGATTGATCTTCCTTCTACACTTCGGCTCGTTCGACCTTGTGGCGCGGTTCTGGCAGGCTCGCGGCATCGACGCGCCGCCGCTCATGCGCGCGCCGGTTTTGGCTGGGTCGCTGAGCGAGTTTTGGGGACGGCGGTGGAACTCCGGGTTCCGCGACCTCGTGTTCGGGTTGTGGTTTGTGGCGCTCAAGCGCCGGCTCGGGGCGCGGGGGGCAACCTTGGCGCTGTTCCTGGCCTCGGGGTTGATCCACGACCTGGTGATCTCCCTGCCGGCGGGCGGCGGCTACGGGCTGCCGACGGCGTACTTCGCCCTTCAGGGTGGGGGGCTCCTGGCCGAACACGCCCGCGGCACGCCGTTGGTGCGGTGGCGGGGCCGGTGGCCAGGCAGGTTGTGGACGTGGCTGGTCGTGGCGGGACCGGCGTTCGGGTTGTTTCACCCGCCGTTCGTGCGCGGGGTGATCCTGCCGATGATGCGGGCCATCGGTGCGCTCTGAAACGATGCTCCTTCCGGCCATGATGCAAACCTGCGAATCCCTCCTCAACGTAGCCCTGTGGCTGGCGGCTATCGGCCACTTCTGCGTGCTCGGCGCGAGCGTCCAGGTGCCCGCGCGCCTGGGTTGGAAGGAAGACCTGCCCAAGCTGCGGCCTTTCAACCGCAAGCTTATGCACGTTTACAGCGGGTACACGGTGGGGACCATCCTGGCCTTCGGCGTGCTGACATTCCTGCTCCACGACGAGATGCGGCGCGGCGAACGCGCGGCCACGGCACTGGCGGTGTTCATCGCCCTGTACTGGACAGCGCGCATCGGCGTGGACTTCCTCTACTACGAACACGCCGACTGGCCGCAGGGCCGGCAGTTCGTGGTCGGCCACTTCCTGCTCACAGGGCTGTTCTGCGCGCTGGCGACGACGTACTGGGCGGTGTTGATCCTGGGGCTGCTGCGAAGAGCGTGACGTTCCCCTGCCGGGCGCTGACCGACAGGCACGTCTCTGGGTCGGCGCGCACGAGGGCGAGCAGTTCGGCGTCGTCGAACCCGGCCGTGTCGAGGACGGCGCGTTCGCACGCGTCGCAACGCCGGTGCGGACCCCCGTCGCTCGCCGCGAGCTGCTCCCAACGCCGCGCCAGCGGGCAGCCGAGCGTTTTGATGAACTCGCCCGCGTCGGTGTAGAGGCTCTTTGTGAGCGGGTCGAACTTCATGGCAACGCGGTCAGCCGATCCAACGCCGAGCGTCGCGCTGGGGATCGAAGAGGAGGTCGAACCCGGTGCCGTTCCAGACGGCCGCGCACGCGGGCAGCCGCGGTTGGTAGCCCTGGTTACCCCACACGGCGACCACGTCCTCGATGAGGTCCTCCAGCCACACCTCCTCACCCACGGCAAGGTCCGCAAGTAACAGGTATGCGGCAAAGGGGTTAGGACGTGTCTCGGTTGCCTGTAAGGTTCACACCGTTTTGTAGCCGGCGTG
>CAXUIU010000309.1:0-4975 GCA_964250955.1 uncultured Chthoniobacterales bacterium
GCTCCCGGGCGTTCACCCAGGCTCGCCAACGCACCCTTTTCCGCCATGGCGATGGCCTCGTCACGCGAGACCTCGACGCGCTGAAAAACGTTGTTCGCCTTTGTCTCCTTTTTCATCTCGGCCTCGATGCGCTCGAAGTCAGCGGGCGTGATGCGGTGCGGCAGTTCCACGTCGTAGTAGAAGCCGTTTTCCACCGGCGGACCGGCGGCGAACTGCGCCTCCGGCCAAATGCGCGCGATGGCTGTGGCAAGGATGTGCGCCCCCGAATGCCGGATACGCTCCAACTCGGTCATCGGCTTGCCTTCGGGTGTGGTCGTCGGCGCAGGACCCCGGGCGGCGGCTGGATCTTCGGCGGCAACTTTCTCGTCGGCGTGGTTGGACATAAGCGGCAAAAACGGACGGGCAGCATACGCCCGACCACCGCCGTTACCAACAACGAAAAAGCCCGCGCCTTCAGTGGTGCGGCGTGGGCGGCAGACCGTTGGCCGGATCGTTGCGGATATCGGCCGAGGCCATGTCGATGTTGTTACAACCCGAACGCCCGCTGCTCGCAATCGGCGCGCTGCTGGTGCCGGCGCAACCTCCGAGTCCCGAAACACCGGCAGCCGCGAGAACGAGGGCAAGAAATACTTTCATGCGGAGCGACAACCTACGCCCATCATGACCCTTTCACCAACGTGAAAACCTGCACCGGGACTTCAACGTCCGAGGCGGGTCTTGGCACGCGCCAGCATCTCGCGTTGCATGCCCTCTTCCTCCCGGCTGGCATCCTGGATTTGCTTGATCCAGCGCGCGTAGCTCGCCGGGGCGTCCGCGTTGTCGAAGACCAGGCGCTTGGAGGCCTTGAAGTGCCAGCGGCCGAACTCCCGGTCGAACAGCGCGACGACACCATCGACTCCTTCGATGATCAGGCGTTCGTCGTCACGGGCGCGCAGCACGAGCGGCGCGTCAAAGCCATGCATGGCGAGTTCGGCGGACTCCGTGGCGCGTGGCTCCGGCAAGTTGCGCCGCATCTCGGCGTAGACCCGCTCGCCGAGCGTCCGGCAAGATTCCGTCAAAGTCGCGCTGGCGCGAATGCACGCTTGCACCAGCGTCCGACGCTTCGCCAATCCCTCGCGCGTATCAAGGCCCACCGCGGAAACGAAGCCGTCAGCGCGCAGCGCCGTCACGGCTGCTTCGTACACCTGCACGTCGGACTGGTACGCCTTCATGATCCGGGCATCTACTTCGAACATCCGGCGGTCGTCACCCTGCGCCTCGTGCGACGCGTCGCAAAAAACCTGCACGTGCTCCCCGAGCATCTCGGCATCGGTCTTCGTGTCGGTGCGCTGCGCAGGAGCGGTGCAGTCACGCCGGGCGAGTTCGCGTTCGTGCTGCGCGATGACCCACGAGCGCCACGCCTGTGAGCAGGTGGGGGTCTCTTGGGAAGACTGGCAGGAGGCCCGCCGGCGGTGGCCCAAAATGATGCGCGAAGTGTACCGCCAGCGGCGGGCCTTGGCCCGGTAGCCTCGCGCGTGCGTGCCCGCGCCCGTGTGGGTGGAGGTGATGGGAATTGTAGGTAAACGCCGGTCCAAACGCCTCCGTACAATCCCGCGGCGAGGGAGTTACAAGCCTTCCGGTGCCTCGCGCGCCCGTGCGCGTGGGGTATGGACTTTTGTTCGCCACCTGAGGCCATCCTGACCTTGCGCACCCCGCCCTGTCTGTGGCCTTGCGACCGGTGGCGAGCCTCTCGCACGCGCGGGCGCGCCTGTGCGCGGAACTGGTGGGGTTTGGTGGGGGAGATCAGTCCTCCACCGGATCCGTGGCCCGTCGCGTAAATGATTGATCCTGCCACGAGCGTTCCTCCCTCTCGCGCGTGTGCGTGTATCCTATTGGGTTCTGTGGGTGCTTTGCCGGGTGGGGTCGCGCCTCGAACTTCAGTGCGGGCGACTTAAGCTCGAGGACAAGGCGGCGATGCGGACGCGGTGATCATGGCGGTCTGCCACGCGCCCGCGTGGTTTTTTATCGCGGGTTAGCCGGCCAAGGTGGGCTCCCACGCGCCGGCCGTGTTCCGGGTGCTGTTGATCTGAAGCAGGAGCAAAATGGCGCGAAACTTTTCCGCCCAAATTGCAGAGAGTAAATCGATGAGCCTCTGCTTCTATCCAACTCAATCGTCTCGGGTTTTCGCAACCCGGGTGCACCCATCGCACATCGTCCTAGGCTGCTTGGCCATCGGCTTGATGCTCCTGAGTCGCGCCCAAGCCACCGTAGTCAACTTCTCCGCTCTCAACCTCGTCGGGGTAAAATCCAGTACCGGGCAGAACTTTGCCTACACCCCAAGCGATGGCTCGCTGGCCGGCACCGTCAACGTGCGTCTGCTCTCGGGCGACGTAGCGGCCGTGGGACCAGGGGCCAGCCCGGACACCACAGGCTTTGACGCCCAACAGGTCGCCGGACACTTGGCGCCCGAGGTGTTCCTGTTCACGCTGAGCGTGCCGGAGATGTTCACCCTCACCCAAAACGAGTCGCTGACCTCCTACGAAACCAACGCGTTTACACTCATGCCGTCGATGGCCTGGACGGTGTTTTCCTATGCCAACGCGGCCCTGACCACCAGCGCCAACGGCAGCACCGTCAGCTTTTTAGGTACTGACGTGGGCGAGCAGCCGCCCTACGGGACGTACGAAATTGGAGCGACGGGCACCAGTTTTCTCTTCGAGGTCACCGACCAACCTGGCCTCCAGAACTACGGTTCATCGATCTCCTTGGACATCGTGAGCGTGCCCGAGCCGTCTACTTGGGCCATGCTCGGCCTTGGTGCGATGGGGGCGGGCACCGTGGCCTTGCGCCGGCAGCGCGCGCCTTGATCCTGTGACCGCCCCACCGATGGACCCGATCCCGTTGCCCGAAGGCTACACGCTGCTGGAAGCGGTCGAGCGCTGCCTGCTGGCGGCCGAAGGTTACCGCGAGCTTGGGCTCTTGGAGGAGGCTCGGCGCGAGCTAGAGGAGTGCGACGACCATGTGCGGGCGGAGTGCGCGGCGATGTCGGAAGCCGAACGCGAGTCGAGAAAGCGGTGGGCGGCCGAGCGGATGCCGTCGCCAGAAAAGGTGTTCGGCTGCGACAACGCCCCAACGCCATGAACACCGCGGCACCGCTAGGGCTATCCTCTGCGCGAACCTATCGACTTAGGGCTGGCGCTGTCTGCCGAACAAGCACCTTGCTCTGGCAAGGTCACCCGGTGATCCGCGTTGCCAGTGCATGTGTTACCGGACTTTGCGAGTTAGGCTCCAGCAGGGCCAGAAACCACCGCTCCGCGCCGTCCTCAAACCACGCCGGCGGTCCGCCGGGACGCTGGTGAGTCAGCACGTCGCACCAGAGAAGAAACTCAGCCAGCAACTCAGGGGAAGGCGGCGCGGGCAGTGGCTGCATGGTCTCTCTTGACCATCACGGCGCCCGTGGTGTTCACCGCTGCACCCATCGTCCACATGCACTCAGCCCGCTTGTTCCAGGTGCTGCCGCAGCAACGCTGGAAGGTCGGTTGTGACCGTTTCGTTGCGCAAGAACCCCGTGGCGCCGGCTACCAGGGCATCACGTTCTGCCTCCGGCTCGTTGGCAATCATCCAAACCGGCAAGGTGGCCGACCGCCGACGCACCTGGCGGATGAGGGTGAGCCCGTCCATGCCCGGCATCTGGTGGTTGGTCAACAGCAGATGGCAGCCCCCGTGCTCGTAGGCGCGGTAGGCCTGTGAGCCGTCGCTGGTGTCGATGACGGCCGCCGCAGGCAGTGTGCGGTGCACAACTTCGATGATCCTGCGTCGCATCCACTCGCGTTCATCGGCGATGAGGATGCGCAGGACACGCTCCGCTGTGGACGGGTTCAACTTGCCATCATCACCAACTACAGCCATGACGTAGTTCGAGCCTTTGCTCGACAGCCCGGGTTCCCGATCTTGGCCGGCAAAGTCGCTCTTGAGGACTACAAGCTTTGGCGGCAGCGGCGGCTGGGGTTGATTGCGCCTCTGCCGGAGCTGTCTGTTGCGGACACCAACCGGCCCGCTCATCGCACCGCCATTGAGTGCAGCAGCCTGTGCTCCTCGCGTGTGTGCGCCCGTGCGCGTGGGGTGACGGGTTTTGGTGGGTTGGACGGTATCAGGACCACCGTACATTTGTCTGTCGGCCGGAAGCGCGTCTGCACATGCGCAAATCCAGCGCCTGAGAGCAGTCCTGACGTGGTGACACCGACGCGCCAGTGAAGAAGTCGCCGCCTGCCTGCCTTGTCGCTCTTGGCAAGGCTGAACGTGGCCAGCCAGCGGAAACGGCCGACCTCCCCCGCACGCTCGAATCATCGTTTCCGCGGGGCTTTCCACCCAATCTTGAAGTTCCTCCAAAGATGAAGAGAATGCCCTTGCTGTCTAAGACGCTTCGCACCGTCGCCTACCAAGCCACGACGACGACCTTGGAGGTCGAGCTGGCCGACGGATCTGTGCACCGCTACTTTGGTGTGCCCGAACGTCGCTACCAGAACCTGCTGGCGGCGGCACCGCCTGACGAGTACCTGAAGCGCTACATCACGAAAGTCTACCGGACCCAGAAAGTGGCCTGAGGTTGCGTCCTTACCGTGGCCGGCTTTCTCTTTCCTTCCCTGCGACGCGTTTTGATCGTGGAGCACGCTGAGAGTTTGGTCACGCTCTTTGAGGGAGTGCTCCAAGCCCACTTCGGCTGCCAAGTGCTGACGGCCGGCAGCTTCGCGCAAGCCGTCGCCCACCTGGAAGCCCAACCCTTTGACTTCGTGTTGTCCGACCTCGTGCTGCCGGGGCCAAGTGGCAGCGGCTTGGATCTGGGCGAGTGGCTGCGAGCACACCAGCCCGCGCTGCACAGCCGCTTTGTCATTGTCACGGCCAGCGCCGGCAACCCGGAACTGACCCAAGCCATCCAGCGTGGTGAGGTGCGGGTGCTCTACAAGCCCTTCAACGCTACCGGCCTCATCCAAACCGT
>CAXUIU010000310.1:0-743 GCA_964250955.1 uncultured Chthoniobacterales bacterium
CCAGCGGGAAGCGCTCCACCGCCGCCGGCGCCCGCGCCCGCGCGGGGGCGGGCCGGGCGGCATCCGCGTGCTGCCCGACGGTCGCCGACCACGCCTGCCACACGTCGGGGCGGGCGGCGAGGATCAGGTCGAGCTGGGACGACAGCTCCGCTTCCTCCAGGATCGGGTACGCAGCGTCGCGGTAGGTCAGGATGCCGGGGCCGACGAAAGGTTGGCGAACCAACTGCGCGTGGACGAAGGCCAGCGCGGCCCGCTTGTCCGCCAAGGTCGGCGAGCTTTGCAGCAAGGACGCCAGCGCGCCGGGGCAATCGGCGTCGAGTTCCAGCGCATGTCGCAGGATGGCTTGGGCCTCGTCCACCCGTCCCGAGCGCAACAGGAGGTAACCCCGCAGGGCGTGGGTCGGCGGCGCGAGGGGATCGAGGCGGCCGGCTTCTTCCAACGCGGCAAGCGCGGCGGGAAGATCGTGCTGTTCCGCCAGGCCGAGGGCTTTTTCCCGATGAGCCCAGACGTTGGCGGGCTGCACCGCGAGCACGGCCGCCACGGCGGCGGTGTGTTCGGCGGTGCCGCGGCCGGTGTCCTTGATCAACGATTCGATGCGGAGTTCGTGGAGGGCCGTGGCGTGCGGGAAGCGCCCGACGGCAGCGTCGAGATGTTCCCGCTCCGCCGCCGGTCCGCGCGGGTCGGTCTCCGCCAGGAGCCGCGCGGCCTGCCGGTGCGCCGCGGCGTCCAGCGGTTCGCGGGCC
>CAXUIU010000310.1:753-4975 GCA_964250955.1 uncultured Chthoniobacterales bacterium
GTCCCCGGCCAGGGTCGCCAACTCGGCGGCGGCACGGGAATACGCCCCGGGCGCCGCTCGGACGGTGGCCGCTTCCAAGAGCCGCCGGGCTCCGGCGTGTTCCCCGTCGCGGGCGTGGGCGACCGCCGCGAAGAGCAGCAGATCGCCGTCCTCGCGGCGGCGGGCGAGCGCCTCGCTCAGGACGGTGGCCGCCGGGCCGAATTCATGGCGTTCGCGCCGCGCCCAGTGGAGCGTGCGGGCTGGTTGGGACGACCGGTCACCCAGACGCCGGAAACGGTCGTCGAGGAGCCGCAACGCTTCGTCGGTCTTGCCGAGGTGGCGACAGGCCACGAAGTAATGTTGCCAATGGTCCTCCTGCACCGCGGCAGCAGTCGCCGCGAGCCGGAACAAAGCCCCCGCTTCCGAGAAGTCGCGTTCGTCCCAGCAGACGTTGCCCAGGGCGCGCAGGTGCGCGGCCTCGGTCGGTTCGTAGAACAAGCTGCGCGCCAGGAGCAGGCGCGCGCGGGGACGCTGCCGGGCGTCGACGGCGAGTTCGCGGGCGAGTTCGCGCCAGAGGTTCGGCTCCAGGTGGGCGGAATCGGCGGCGGCGCAGCTTTCCAGCCAGGCGCGGGCCTCGGCGGGACGGGCCAGGCGGCGCAGGACGTACAGTTTTTCCATCCGCAGCCGGCTTTCTTTGGGGAAAAGAGCGAGCAGCCGTTCGGCGACCGCCAGCACCCCGGGATCGTCGCCGTCGTAGTAGGCCAGTTCGCGTTGCGCCGCCAGGGTCAGGCGCGCCTCGGGGTCGAGCGCCTGAAGTTCCTCCAACGCCGCGTGCGCCCCCGGGCGGTCGTGACGGTGGAGCGCGCGCCGCAGACGGTACAGTCCATCGTAAAAAGCCGTCTCGGGCAGGGCCATCGCCTCCAGTCCCGCCGAAGCCGTGGCATCGTCGGACGGCACGAGGGCCATGCCGCGCGGCCCGTGGAAGCCGTGCTGCTCGAAGAACTCCTCCGCGAGCCACTCGCGCTGATTGCGCTCGTAGGGGTCGCGGATGACGAGGGTCCCGCGCCGTCCGTCGTAGCCGATGACGGCTTGCAGGTGGCCGCTGTTGGTCCCGGCCGTGGCGAGCGTGAACGGCACCCCCGCGTCGATCAGAGCGACGGCGCTGTCCCAGTCGACCCGGAACTCGCGCACCGTCCACCCGTGAGTCTCGGCCCAGTGGCGTTCCTGATGGTCGAACGTGCCGCCGTAACAAATCTCCCGCGCGATGGCCAGGTGGTCCGCGGGCCTTTGCCAGAACTGACTCAACGCCGCGAGCGTGGCCGGCGCGCAGGTCCGTTCGTGTTGACGCACGAAGGGCACGGCGAGCACCACGTGCCGGGCGGCCTGCCGCGCGGGGTCCCGCAGCCGCCCCACCGTTTTCTCGTAGAAGAACTGGGTCGCCACGAGCGGTTCGGCGGCATCGGCGCTGCCGGCGAGGTCGCCCAGTTGCAGGAGCGCCTCGCTGCGGCGCTGGGCCACCCAGAGGCGGCCCGCGTCTTCCTGCATCGGGCTGAGGCTCTCGTAACGCTCCAGGGCGCGCAGCACTTCCTGCGGGCGGAAAAGTTCCGCGTAGATCAGGACCAGTTGCACCGCCACGGCGGGGCTTTCCAACGCACCGACCGCGGGATCGAGCGAACTTTCCAACAGGGCCATCGCTTCCTCGTCCCGTTCGAGCAGGGTCAGGATCTGTGCCGCTTGTTGGACCGACGGACGATACCAGGGGTGCAGGCGCAGCGATTCGCGGGCCGCCTCCAAGGCCTCCGGGTAGCGGTCGGCGGCCGTGAGCAGCGAGGCCCGCTCGCACCACGTCCAGGCGCGATCCGCGGCGAGCGCATGGGCTGCCTGCCAGTCCGCCTCGGCGGCGTCGGTGTCGCGGAAGGCCGCGGCGACGTGGGCACGAAGGCAGAGCAGGTTCGCCCGCGTCGTGTCCGTCGCGCCTTCCTCGAAGGCCGCCCGGACCGACCGTCGCCCGAGGAACCGGCGCAGCGCGAGCGGCCCCCGCCGGCCGTAGATCCGGTAGCCGTGAAAAAGCGCCACCTCGGCACGCTGCGACGCCGGACCGGCGGCAACCGCGCGGCAGGCGCGCAGGCTGAGCACGTACGAGGCCCGCTCGCCGCCGACGTTCCCGGCCAGACGGTTGCCGAGGATGAGCGCCTCCACGCCACCGGACCAGTGTTCGAGCGGCCCGTGGCGCTGCACGGCGAGCGCGTGCGCCGTGACGTAGCGTCCCTGTTCGTAGAGCGCTTCGATCTCCGGGAGGGCCGCGGCGGGGATGTGAATCAAGGAAGCATTCAACCGGGAGAAGCTGGGGCTTAAGACGCGGGACAAACCCCACGCCGCATCTTTTCTTCCATCATGAGGCAAGTCGAGAAGCAATCCTCGCGCCGGCTTGGATTATCTCGCTGCTTCCACGGCGATCACGCAGCGGAAACCATAGATCACGTCGCGTTCGTCGCTGGGGACGACGTTGCGATAGGAGCTTTGCAGGATGCCCGGCCCGTAGTCGGCCCACGACCCCCCGCGCAACACGCCCCAGCGCCGCAGCGCGCCGCTCTTCTTGTAGTTGTCGGCGCACCATTGCCAGACGTTGCCTGCCATGTCGTACAGGCCCGCAGGCGTCGGCGCGAAACTGCCCACCGGCGCGGTCTGGGTGTACGCGACCCCCTGCGGGGTCAGACGCCGGCGCGGACCCTTGCTGCCCGCCGCCGTCTCGGACGCCGCGAAATTCCCCGCCCCGGCCGGCGGCGGCCACTGCTTGCCCCAGGGATACCCTCCGTGTACCCGTCCGTCCCGGGCCTCGGGCGTGTCGCCGGGTTCTTCCGGCAGGCCGGCCGCGAGGCTCCATTCCCGGGCCGTGGGCAGCCGGTAGCTCTGCCCGGCCTGGAGCCGCCCCGCCGCCGTCTCCCGCGCGGTCAGCCACGCGCAGAACGCCTCGGCATCCACCCGGCTGACGTTGACCACCGGGTGCGTCGGACCCTGCGCGAAATCGACAGGCGGCGGCGGGACGTGGCCCGTTTCCCGGCAAAAGCTCTCGTAGTCCTGTACGCGCGTCGTCCACACCGCAAAGAGCAGCGTCTGGCCCACCGGCGCGAACCGCATCCCCAGGCCGTTCTCCCACGGCTGCCCCGCGCGCGGCACCTGCAAGGAGGTCAGCGTGACGCGCAACGCCAGTGGCGTGCCCACCGTGACCTCGCCGGAGACGGTCTGGTCCTGATAGTCGTCCAGCTTGACGGAAAACTCCGCCGCGCCCACCGACACGCGCGGCAGCGACAGCGGCGTCTGCCCCAACGCGCGTCCGTCCTGGAAAACCGTGGCACCCGGCGGCTCGCTGGTGATTTCCACCCGTCCGAACTCCGGCGTTTCCAGCATCACCCGGAACCCGTACAGGTCGCTGCGCGCGGTGGGGAAGGCGTCGACGCGCTTGCCCGAGAGCAGCAGGTCGGCGCGCACGTTGCCCCACGAACCGCCGCGCAGCACGCGCGTCTCGCCGCCGGGCGCGAACCGGTCCACGCACCATTCCCACGCGTTGCCCCCGAGGTCGTAGAAGCCCAGGGCATTCGGCGCGAAGGAGCCCACGGGCGACGTGCGCGCGAACCCGTCGTTGAACCCGCCCGGCAGCGTCGGCAGGTTCGCGGGCCAATCGGCATCCGGCGCGCGCAGCTCCGCCCCGGCGTAGTTCCCGGCGTTCGGCGGCGGTGGGAACTGGTTTCCCCACGGGTAAACACCCTTGATCCGGTCCGAGCGCGCCTGCGGGGTCGCGCCAGTCTCGGCCGGCAGACCGACGCCGCGGCTCCATTCGAAGTCGGTTGGCAGACGGTAGAACTGATCCTCGTCGAGTTCGCCGGATTCGTGGGCCTGTTGGGTCAGCCAGTCGCAAAAGGCGTAAGCGTCCTTCCAGCTCACGCCGACGACCGGATGGTCCGGCGTCTGGGGGAAGCCCGGTTCGCGCCACGTCGCACCGAGGGCCACGTCATTGCCGCCGCGGAAGCTGAACATGCCGCCCGTGGCGTCGTAACCGGTGGCCTCGACGAACGCCGCGAAGTCGCGCACGCGCGTTTTCCACTGGCTCATCTGCACCCCGCCGCCCAACGGCAGGAAGTGCATGCCCAAGCGATTATCCCACGGCGCATCGGGCCGGACCGCACGACCCGGCGGTAGGGTCGCCCGCACGGCCGCGGTTCCGCCAGCGGTGATGACGGCCTCC
>CAXUIU010000311.1:0-3019 GCA_964250955.1 uncultured Chthoniobacterales bacterium
GAACATCATGGCGGGGGGAGGAATGTTCTAGATGATTCGGCGGCGGGTGCGCTTTGGCCTTGCCGGCGCGCCCGCCCGCGGGCGGTATCCCTCAGCCTAGCAAGCACCGTACCCCGCGCCGCCGTGTGGCGGGGTTGGTTGCGTGATCGGTGCGTCTGCGCTTGAGTAGCACGCATGCTGCCTTCCCCCCTGCGCCGCGCGGCGCGTGCCGCCGTCCTGTCGGGTTGCCTCGCGCTGCTGGGACTGCCGGCCGGCCTGTCGGCGCGCCAGGTGGAGTTCACGGAATACGACCTGCCCAACGGCCTGCACGTCATCCTCTCGCCCGACCACACCGTGCCCGTGGTGTCCAGCTACGTGCTCTACCACGTCGGCAGCAAGAATGAACGCCCCGACCGCACGGGCTTCGCGCACTTCTTCGAGCACCTGATGTTCGAGGGCAGCGACAACATTGCCCGCGGCCAGTTGGATAAACTCGTCACCGGTGCGGGCGGTAACCTCAACGCTTCCACGAGCTTCGACCGCACAGACTTCTTCCTCAACCTGCCCGCCAACCATCTCGGCCTCGCGCTCTGGATCGAGAGCGAGCGCATGCTGCACGGCAAGGTCGAGCAGATCGGCGTGGACACCCAGCGCCAGGTCGTCAAGGAGGAGCGCCGCCGTTCCTACGACAACCAGCCCTACGGCAGCCTCTTCGAGGAAACGGCCCGGCTCGTCTTCGCCGGCAGCCCGTACGCCTGGGTGCCCATCGGCAGCGTGCAGTACATCGACCAGGCGTCGCTGGGGGAGTTCCGCGACTTCTACCACACTTACTATTTGCCGAACAATGCCGTGCTCTCCCTGGCCGGCGACTTCGATCCCGACGAGGCCAAAAAACAGATCGAAGAATATTTCGGCCCGATCCCGCGCGGCCCCGAGCCGGCCCGGCCCAAGATCACGCTCGGCGACGCCGACCCGGCCGCCGGCCCGCACGGCGTCACCCGCGACATCGACCGGCAGAACACCCCGCTGCCCGCCTCGATGCACGCCTGGCCCGCGCCCAAGGAAAACGACCCCGACGCCCGCGCGCTCTCGCTGCTCACCGACATCCTCGCCAACGGCCGCAGTTCGCGCCTGTACCGCCGGTTGGTGGACGGCGAACAGGCCGCGCTCCAGGCGACGGCGTTCCCGTACTTCCTGGAAGACGGCGGCATGGTGGGAATCTTCTCGGTGGGCGTGCGCGGCACGACGCTCGCCCGGCTCGACACGCTCATGGAAGAAGAGGTCGCCAAGGTCCGCCAGGACGGCGTGACGGAGGAGGAGTTCCAGAAGGCGCGCAACCAGAAGGAAGCCGAGGTCGCCTCCAGCTACGCGACCAACCTCGCCCGGGCGCGCGGGCTGGCGGACTTCCACGTCTTCTACGGCGGCACGGACGGCATCAACCACGAGTTGGACCTCTACCTCCAGGTCACCCGCGACGACCTCAAGCGCGTCGCCAACAAGTATCTGACCGACAACGGCCGCAACATCCTGCACTACCCGGTGCCCGCGAAGCCGGAAGGACAGAAATAAAACATTTTCCAGCATGACTTCCTCGTTCTCTCTGGCCGGCCGCGTGGGTGCCGTCTTTCTCTGCCTCCTACCCTCGGCCTTCGCCGACGTTGACCGCACGCACGCCCCCGCCCCCGGCCCCGCGCCGGCGGTGAGCTTCCCGGCCTACGAAACGCGTATCCTGCCCAACGGCCTGCGCGTTTTCATCGTCGAGGACCACCGCACGCCGACGGTCACGCTGCGGCTGCTGGTCAAGAGCGGCGACGCCTCCGACGGCCCCAAGGTCGGCGCGGCCGACGCCACCGCCTCCTTGCTCAACCGCGGCACGGCCCGGCGCACGGCCGCCGAGTTCGCGCAGGTCACCGACTTTCTCGGCGCGCACGTGGAAGGCGGCAGCGGCAACGACAGCATCAGCCTCTCCGCTAGCGGGTTGATCAAAGACCTGCCCCAACTCGTCGATCTGCTCGGCGACGCGGCGCTGCACCCGGCCTTCCCCGAGGACGAACTCGTCAAGTACCAGAAGCAGTCCATCAGTGCCATCGTCCAGGGCCGGCAGCGCCCCGCCACGCTCGCCAACGAACTCGTCGGCAAGCTCCTCTACGGTCCCGCACACCCGTACGGCAACTTCCTCAACGAAGAAAGCGTCAGCGCCTTGCGCCGCGACGATCTGGTGAAGTTCCACGCCCTCCACTTCTCGCCCGACAACGCGACCCTCGCGGTCGTCGGCGACTTGACCCCCGATGCGGTCATGCCGATCTTGGAGAAAACCTTTGGCGGTTGGGCCGTCGCCCCGAGCACGGACGAGACCGACGCCGTCTTCCCCGACCTGCCGCCGCTGCCCTCGGCGCTCACCGTGCACCTCGTGGACCGGCCCGGCAGCGTGCAGAGCGCGGTCTACATCTGCCGCCGCGGCGTCCCGCGCAACAACCACGACGTGCCCGAGTTGGGTGTGCTCAATTCGGTCCTGGGCGGTGGGTTCTCCGGCCGGTTGTTCCAGAACCTGCGCGAGCGGCACGGCTATACCTACGGGTCGTATTCGAGCTTTTCGATGGAACGGGTGGCAGGGACGTTCGAGGTGACCGCGGAGGTGCGCAACGCCGTGACGCTGCCGGCGGTTCAAGAGATGCTCAACGAACTGCGCCGCCTCGACGCCGAGGACGTGCCTGACCCGGAGTTGTCCATGCAGCGCGAACTCCTGGCGGGCAACTATCTCCTGAGCCTGGAGAACGCCGGGCGTACGGCCACGCGCGTGCAGGAGATCGACCTCTACAAGCTGCCGGCAGATTATTACAAGACCTACGCCGCGCGCGTGAGCGGCGTGCCGGCGAAGGAAATTAAGACCCTCGCAGACAAGTACCTCGGCAACCCGGACAAGGGTGGGTGGCTCTTGGTGGTCGTCGGCGAGGCCAAGGAGATCAAGGCGTCGCTCGAAACGCTTGGCCCCGTGACGGTGTACGACACGGATTTGAAGGTGAAGCCCTGACGCATGCGG
>CAXUIU010000311.1:3029-4972 GCA_964250955.1 uncultured Chthoniobacterales bacterium
TCGCAACGTCGGGGGTCTTTGCCCCACCGCCTTCTGGGGAAAATACTTCCGGGGTTATTTCCACCTGGAACGTAGGCGTTCCCTCCATGGTGGCGCCTCTCCGCCGTGCGCAAAGATGGGCGCATGATTCGTACATCGCCTGACACCATCCGTCGTGCCGCCGCCGTTCTTCTGGCCGTTGCGGCCCTTCCGTTCCTCACCGCCAACGCTTCCGCGCAGACGCTTGATCTGTTCGCCGGCACCATTCCTAATACCCCTGGCGATCCCGCCACGTTGTCTGTCACCTCTGCGGCGGCGATCAACTCCACGACCAGTTCGGCTTCCGGTCTGTTCGGGGTCACCGGCTACAGCGGCACCGTCTCGCTCACCACCGCCGTGATCAACACGGTCGGTGAGGGCTTCGCGCTGAACAACGGTGTCAACGTGTTCACCATCGCCCAGAACGGTGGTGTCGGGACCAGCATCAACACCAGCGCCGCCAAATCCTTCGGCACGCAACTGGCGGTGAACACCACCTACTCGTTCACCCTGACGAAAAGCGCCGGTTCGACCGTGTCCGCGCTCGGCAGCTTCAACATCGCTCTGGACAACGGGGGGACGACTTTCGTCAACACCGCGACGGGCCAGGGGCTGGCAGGTACCGTGAACGTGCTCTCGCTCTTCGGGAACACCGGTGCCGCGACCTTCAACTTCACCACCCCGGCGAACTACGTCCCCGCGAACGGTCTCGGGGTGACGTTCTCCAGCAGTCTGCCGGCCAGTGCCCTCGGTACCTCCTTTACCTTCACCGGCGCTTCGATCACCCAGGTGGTGCCCGAACCGGCCACCGCCGCGGCGATGCTCCTGGGCGCGGGCGGCCTCGTGACCCTGCGCTTCCGTCGGCGGCTGGCGGCGGTCTGAGTCGTGTCAAGATTGGGGGGAAGTGCCGCGCGGCGGCTGCGCACGGTTTGCTGCCCGGAGCCCGCACGCGCGGCACAATCCCGACAAAGTCGCGCACGTAGCCGCGCTCGGCCATCGGGGAGGGTTCGCTGCCCTTGCGTACCCACAGCGCCGTCGAGCCGCCGCCGTCGAGGTTGAGGGCGCGCGCAATTTTGAGCCCGCCGGGCAGGAGCACCGGGTCGGCCAGGATCGCGCCGAACTCTTCCAACGTCACCGGGGAACACACCACCAGCCCCCAACGCCCGCCGCCGTCGGTGAAGACCGCCGTGCGCCGCGCGGCCCGCACCGTGTTGAGTCCGGGCACGGGCCGGCGGTCCTCGACGAGGAACGGCCCGCACTGTACCGCCTGCCGGACGTGCTTGCCGGCGGCGGTGGCGGGGGTTCCCTCCGCGCCGATCCGACGCAGGCTGACGTGGTTCGTCGTCGTGACCGCCAGCACGCCGGTGAGCAGCCGGTTCTTTTGCGCCGGGTGGACGATCCGGCCGTCGCAGACGAGCAGTCCGAGCGGGTCGAACTCCTCCGTGAAATACCCGCCGTTGGTGCCGGCGGCGCAGTTGCTTGCCGCGAGGGTCTCGGCGACGGAGGCGTTGCTGCGGGAGTTCTGGTCGAGGAGGCGGAAGGTGTGTTCGCCCGCGTCGAAGGAAACGAAGTGCAGCGTGGCCTCGGTCGCGCCGTCGTCGCCGGCGGCCCGGGGGGAACGCCCGAGCGTCACGAGATGGTGCGCGACGCCGTCGGCGGGGGCGGGGAGGGTTTCGGAAGAGGTGATCTTCCAGCCGGGGCCGTTCTGCGCACGGGCGCACAAGGGTAACAAGCAAAGGGCGAGCGACAGCGACAACAGGTTCCTCATGGAACCGCCAACGGTGCGCGGGATGCGGGAAGAATCAACTGGCTTCCTGGAGGGGGGAAGGATGCGGGAGGCGGGATGGCAGAGGAGCAACAGAGAATTGTCTGCATTCAGTCTTCCGTATCCCGCATCACGGCGACAGCTTGCCCAAAAACAGGAT
>CAXUIU010000312.1:0-4971 GCA_964250955.1 uncultured Chthoniobacterales bacterium
GGGAATGGGCGGCGAGGGGATTGAACCGTGCGCGGCCTTCGAGTTGGAGCCGTGGGGACTCGTGCAGGCGTAGGTCGGCGAGGAAGTGGGGATCGTAAAACTCGCGCGCGAAGGCGAGCAGGTCCACGTCGCCCTGGGTCTGGAAGTGCGCCTCGGCCGTGTCGGGGTTGAAATCGCCCTGCGCCGAGAGCGTGCCGTGGCGGTCGGTGAGTTCGCCCTGCTGGAGGTAGAACGCGCCGGCGGTGTATTCCAAGCGGGCGAGGAGGTGTTCCGCGCGGACCGTGCCGCGCCGCAGCGCCTCGGCTTCCAACTGCATGGACGCGCGCAGGCTGCCGGGCTTGGCGAGGTCGCCCTGGAAGCGGACTTCGAGCCGGGGCGGGGCGAGTTCGGGCGTGAGGCGGTCCAACTCGTCGATGCACTGTCGCACCCACTGGCGTCGGCGCGCGGCCTCGGCCTCGCTGACGTTGCCCGTGGCGGGCGTGAAGGCCTCCGGGTGCAGCAGCGAGCCGCTGGCGGAGAGTTGCAGGCCGTAGAACTCGCCCTCCGCCTGGGTGAGCCGCACCTCGTCGGGTAGGAAGGCGACCTTCGCCGAGAGCCGGCGCAGCTTGAGCTTGCGCGAGGCGTCGGGACCCGCGGCGACCTCGACGGGCAGGGTCAGGCGCGCGCCGCGCAGATCGAGCGCGTTGAGGAAGGGCTTGTGTCGGATGAAGGCGACGAGGTCGATGTCCACGGCGACGCGGTCCACGTAGAGGAGCTGGGTGTGGTCGGGGTCGAGGGAGTAGATGCGGACGTTCTCGGCGATGAGGCCCTCGAAGGGGTTGAGGGTGAGCCGGCGCGCGGAGAAGTCGAAGCCGCGGCGGCGGAGTTCGGCGGCGAGGAGTTCGCGCCACTTGCGGGTGAACCCGCGGTTGTAGACGTACCAGCCGCTCCAGAGCAGTCCGCCCAACAACGCCAGGACGACCGTCAGCGTGCCGAGCCGGCGGCGCCACGGGCGTTTTCTGGGCGGAGGGACGGGCTCGTCCATGGGCGGCAGCCTAGCACGGGGGGAACGAGTTGCGAGCGTGGAGTGAGGGCGGGTGGCACGGCTAACCACGGAGACAGAGGACAGGGAAGATAGGAAGGGAGGTAAGTTCGCTTCTGCCCCTTCCTTCTTTTCTTCCTCCGGCCTCCGTGCTCCTCCGTGCCTCCGTGTTAAAGTTCTGCTTCCCTTTCGGCACGGACGCTGCTACGAACTGAGTTCCGTGGTTCAAGCCAACTGCCGGACACGGTTTACGGCGGCGGATTTCGATTTTATCGTCCGCACGCTCGCTCGCTCCCAGAGGGACAACGTCTCTCTCGTCAAGCTGCTCACCGACGCCGACGCGCTCGACGCGCTCCTCGACCACGAGGCGCTGTGCGACGCGATCTTGTCGCAAAATAGTCACCTGGCTATTTCGCCGCAGTTGTACTTCTACGTTTTGACCAGACGGGTGCTGCTCCGCTCAGGGTTGGAGGACCGCGCGCTGTGCGATTACCTGGCTTCGCTGTTGGACGAGTTCAGCCGCACGGCCGCGCTGCGTCCGCCCCCCGGCGTGGCCACGCGTGGGATGGTGTATCTGTCCGACCTTTTGTTGGCGTTGCGCGAGGCGAGTCCTTCGCAGGCGTTTTTCCTGCGGGCGAGGCTGGGGGATTACACGCTGTTTCTGACCGGCATCTTCCATGAGAACATCGAGCGCCGCCGCGCGCGCCGGGGGGCGCCGGGGTGTTCGTTCTACGAGGAGATGGGCCGGCAGAGCTACCGGGCCGTCGCGCGGCACGAGGTCGCGCGGCACCGCGGGTTGACGGAGGTTTTCGACCGGCTGGCCGAGCAGTTCCACGAGGTGCGGCTCGCGCTCAACCAACTCGCCGACCGCCTCTTCAACCTCGGCGACGACCACGCGCCGATGGTCACGCAGGGGCTGGCGCTGCTGGGTTGAAAAACACTCCATGAACCCGACGCTCTTCAGCGAAATTCAGCGGCTCTTCGAGCGCACGTACGCGGCGGTGGGCATCAACCTCGAAGACTGCCTCATCGACCAGCGGCGCTGCGGCCAGCTCTCGCGGGCGGCCGGGGCGTCGGCGCGGGAATTGAGTGAACTGGCCCGCACGTTCCTGCGTGCGGCCGACGGGCAGCTCCACGTCGGCATCTACTACTCGCGTTGGCTGATCGAGCAGCTCGAACGCCATGACCCGCGCGCGGGTCTCAACGACGCCAACATCCGCTCGCTGGTGGCCTTCGTGGAGGAGATCAACCACGCGCTGCACGCGGCGCTGAGTTTCCAACGCGGACAGCGCGGCATCGCTGACGAGGGGTTCGCGCGCAACCTCGAACTCCAGGCCCAGGTGGATACGTATCTGGTGCTGCTGCTCTTCGTCGCGTTCTTCCGCAAGGCGCAGCGCGTCTCGCGCACGGACCGGCGGTGGCTGCGTTTCCACCTCTTCGCGCGGCACGACCCCCGCGCGTACCAAGATCCGAACCTGCGCGGGCGCTACCTGGAAACGACGCGCCTCGCCCGGCGCTACACGCGCTACCTCGACACGATCAACGGCCTGCGCCGACTGGAGGAAATCCGTGCCTTCCACGCGCTCGACTACCCCGCCAAGAAACAGCACATCCTCGCTCTACCGGCCCCACGGCAAGCGACGCCGGACGCGGAACTTTGACAAGGAGGCCAGAGGAGGGGAAAAGAAGGGTTGAGCAACACTCTCCCGCTTTCCTTCTTCTTTCCTCCTCCGGCCTCCGTACTCCTCCGTGTCTCCGTGTTAAAGTTCCGCGTCCCACCTTGCAGGCCGCGCCGATTTCCGGTTAATTAGCGGCGTGTTCACCCTCACCGTCCTGGGCAGCGGCAGCGCGGGCAACTGCGCCCTGGTCACGACTGATACTTGCCGCCTCCTGGTGGACGCCGGCCTGAGCGCCCGGCAGACGGTCGAGCGCCTCGCGCAACTCGATACTGCCCCTGAACAACTCGACGGCGTGCTGCTCACCCACGAACACGGCGACCACTCCCGCGCGCTCGACGTGCTTTGCCGGCGGTTCAAGGACGTGCCGATTTATTGCAACGCGCTGACGGCCGAGATCATGCGGCGCGAGGGCGAGTGCCTCAAGGCCCACAAGAACTGGCGCGTGTTCCAGACGGGCACCGACTTCGAGGTCAAGGACATGGCCGTGCAGACCTTCGCCGTGCCGCACGACGCCGTGGAACCCGTGGGTTACATGTTCCATCACGGCCGGGCGGCCTTGGGCTACCTGACGGACCTCGGTTTCGCCACCAAGCTGGTCCACGAACGCGTGCGCGAGGCGACGACGCTCCTCATCGAGACCAATCACGACACCGCGCTCCTCAACGCCGACACCAAGCGGCCGTGGTCGGTCAAGCAGCGCATCACCAGCCGGCACGGGCACCTCTCCAACGAGGCCGCGGCGGCGGTCGTCCGCCAGATGCTCGCTGGCGGCGCGAAACTAAAGCGCGCTGTGCTCGGCCATCTCAGCCGCGACTGTAACCGGCCCGAACTCGCCATCGACGCCGTCCGCCAGGGGGGCGGCGAGGGCGCGGCGGAGTTGGAGATCATCGCCGCGACGCAAGGAGAGATCAGCGCGCGCTTCACCGTGGAGGAACGTCCGCAGGAAATCGCCGCCGCCCTGGAAGTCGAGGCGGCCGGCCGCGTCGGCGAGGAAGCCCCGCCGCGGGTCTCGCGCAAACGCAGCGACCTGTTGCAGCTCGACCTCTTCGGCACGGCGCTGGCCTGATCCTCCGATGGCCCTGCCCCCCGACGCCCGCATCCGCACGGAGGTGCAGGTGATGTTCTTCGACACGGACGCCGCCGCCGTGGTTCATAACATCGCGTACCTGCGCTTTATCGAGACCAGCACCCTCCTGGCCGGCCACCTCGGCATGAGCTTGGCGGAGATGGCGCGCAGCCAGCAGTATCCCGTGGTCGTCCGCACGGAGATCGACTACAAGCGTCCGGCGACGCTGGGCGACACGCTGATCGTGGAAGGTTGGCTGGAGCGGTTGGAACGCATCCGGTTCTGGTGCGCGTTCACGATCAAGCGCCAGGGCGACGACGACACGGTGCTGGTACGCTGCCGCCAGATGCTCGCGCTCGTGCAGATGCCCGCGGGCAGGCCGATCCGGCTCTCCGAGGAGTGGCTCGCGCAGTACGGCCACCTCGGCAAGACGTTGCCGGGCGACGAGGCCGCCGCCAGCCGCAAGTACGGCGGGCAGGTGCTGTGAAGTGTAATTCGGCTTGATCGTTCAATCCTGCCAGAACATCCGCAACGGTCCATCCGGGCCGAAGAGGGGATCGTTCACGGGCAGGGGAACATGCGCGATGTTCACGTCGGCCTGCGGACGTTCACCGGGATTGCCGCGCAGGAGGTCCCACTTGCGGCCGTCGGGGTACGCGCCGACGACGCCGAAGTCCGCGCTCGACCCTAGGTTGCAGTGCCCCACGCCCGCGGGGATGACGAGCACGTCGCCCGCGCCCACGTCCGTCGTGAAGCCCGCTTCGCCCTCACCGCCGAGGCGCACCCGCGCTTGACCGGCGTAAACCCCCAGCACCTCGTGGCTTGTAGAATGGTAGTGGTGGAAGGGATAGATCCCGTTGCGCCACTGGCCGAGCCAGTTCCAATATTTGAAGATTTGCTCCCACGCGCTCGCCGGGTCCTCGGACGGCATCCGCAGGGCGCGCCGATACACCATGAGCGGCAGGCAGGTGTTGTTGGGGATCGCGCCGCCATCGCGCAGGATGGGGTGTTCCACGTCCGGGTTGTCGTTGACGCGCGTGCGGAGCGGCAGGTCGTCAGGCAGGGAAGGCGTGTGCAAGGCGAGAAAAAGGATGAAGGACGTCCGGGGAAGGGGGAAGGTACGGGAAACGACGATTTCCATGATTTACCACAAACAGGAGGACGACAACACCCCCGCCGCCCGCACGGTGCCCACCCGCGCCGAG
>CAXUIU010000313.1:0-4962 GCA_964250955.1 uncultured Chthoniobacterales bacterium
CGGCCAGGATGTAGTCGCCGCGGGCCGCCGTGGTGTGGGCGGCAGGAGACGCGGGGTTCGACGGCCCGGCGGACGAGGAGGAAGCGACGGAATCCGGCGCGGCGGGGGCTGGTGACCCCGGTGCGGAGCGCACCACCGGGGTGCGCGGGGGCGGAGGAATGGGATTTTGCGCCGGGGCGGCGGCGACCCAGCCGAGGGCGAGCACCGCCAAGAGCACGAAAGAGCGCAGAAGGGGGGACATCGGGGTAGCCGGCAATCGTTTGTCAGGGGGCCTAGAACGTCAAGCGCAAACTCACCGACGCGCGCGACTGCAAACCGCTCTGTTGCACCGCCGCGCCGGCCGCGCCGGTGTAGCCGCGGTAGTAGGCCTGCAACGCCAGGTAGGAGTTGATTTGCCAGAGGCCGGTCACCCCGGCGAACAGGTACGGATCCTCGTCGAAGGGCGCCTGGCCGGGGAGTTGCCGCCCGTATCCCTCCGACTGCTCGACCCCGCCGGAAAGCGACACGTCCACCCGCCCGAAAAATCGCTGCTGCACGCCCGCCAACGCGCCGCGGGTGAGCAGGTTCTGGTTGGTCTCGTAGGTGGAGAAGTTCGTGTTCTGGTAGAGGGAGAGGGAGGCCGAGGTGTTCTGCCGGAACTGCCAGCCGACCAGGAGGCTGAAGCTCGGGGCCACGTCCACGCCCTCATAGCCGAAACGCAAAGACGCGGTGGTCTTGACGGTCGGCGCGTACTGGACCGTCACCCGGTAGATCGGATGCGAGCCGCTGCGTCCCTGGCCCATCACGTCGGAGTTTTCCTGGAAGCCATAGCCGGCGCCGACGCTCAGGCTCAGCTTGGCTGTCGGCAGGTAGTCCGCCGAGAGCAGTGCCTGGTAGTAATAGCGGTCCGCGCTGCCGTTGACGCCGGATGACGCGGCGACATCGCTGTTCTGCAACTCCTGGCCGGCGGCGAGTTCCAGCCGACCACGCGTTTTGGGCGAGTAAGCATATTCCACGTAGACGCTGGCCGTGTCGGAGAACACATCCGTGTCGTTGACCCCGCCGCCGCTGTAGTCGTTGTAGTTGATGCCGCCGGTCACCCCCAGACGCGTGAACGTGGAGAGGAGGTAGCTCGCGGTGGCGGTTTCACTGATGGTAAATTGTGTGCGCAGCGCGCCGCTTTCGATGTCGTTACCATCGCCGTAGGACAAGGCGGCGTTGGAGGTGACCGCCGAGCGGGTGCCTTCCACCTGCAAGTCGAGGGCGGCGGTGTTCGAGAAGATCCCGCCGCCATCGCGCGCGGCGACGTAGTCCTGATCCAGGTAGTAGACGTAGCCGCCCGAGTACCGGGCCGAGATCGTCGCGGGCCCGAATTGGTTGTTGTAGAAGAGGCCGATGCTCGGCGCGACGAAGAAACTATTGTCCGAGCCGCCCGTGTGCCGCTGGCTGGTGAGCACCTGCTCGTCGGAATATTCCCAGCCGCTGCTCAGCGTCAGGCGGGTCTGGAGTGGGCCGTTCCTGAACAGGTCCGCGTAGGACCGGCCGAAGGCGGCCAGCAGGCCACTTGGCTCCGCGGTCTGCGCCGGGTTGTTGGCGGTGTTGCTGTTGAGCGTCTGCGGACGGTCCACCTGGTAGTCGGCCCAGCGGGAGCGGAACTCGTTGTCGCGCACCGTGGAGGTGACCTGCGCGCGCGCCGTGGTCGTGGTGCCGAGGAGCGCCGCGCCGCCCAGCAGGCGCAGGAGCCCGACGGCCGAGCGCGGGATGAAAGCAAAAGGACAGGCGTTCACAAAAGGAGCTTTGACCAAGGCCTCGCGGGCTGCGCCGACCCTGTAGCGGAAGTTCGCAATCGACACCAGACCAAAGCGAACTTTGCCTGGGGGTTAGCATCCGGGCGGCAGAACATGTGCCGCGGTGTAAATTCCTGTTGACGAGACACTGACCGGACGCATATGAATGCCGCCGTTTATCGGCGGAGGCATCCACGCTGACGGCCTCTTTTGCATCCATCCAAGATCATTCCATGAAAAAGTACACCGCTCTTCTGCTGCTCGTGCTCGGAGGTTCTTTGCTGCTCGCGCACACGGCTTCGGCCGTCGGCGTCCGGCCGCCGCGGCCTAATCCCCCCGTGATCCCGCCGACCCTGCCTGAACCGGTCGTCAGCGCCGACTAATCGTCGTCCCGACTCTTTCTATGACCATCCGCAACATGCTGTTGCCCCGACGCGCCATTTGGTCGAAGACCTGCGCCGTCGCGTTCGTCGCCGCATCTCTAGCGGCGGGTGGCTCGGCCTTCGGCCAGAACTACAGCACTAACTTCGACACGGGCTTCACCGCGAGAGCCAGCCTCAGCGGCCAGGACAACTGGGACACCAACGACCCATACAACAGCACCACGATGGTGGGGCAATCGGACTACGTCGGGCCGGTCACAAACTATCCCGGGTCCTCCTCGACTAACTACCAGGGGGCGTTGGGTGGTCTCTACCACTCCTCGGGCGAGTTGCCCGGTTCTCCGGTTGTCTACCTCGAACACCCATTCAGTCCGGGGAACGCGGCCTCGTACGCACTGAACACCGATTTCGACATCTCCTTCCCGACGACGGGTACCTCCGGCGCGAGCTTTTCGCGGGATACGTTCAGCTTCAACTTCGGCTCCAACTTCGGCTCCACCCCCACGGGCGCTCCGACGACCCTCTTCAGCTTGAACTTCACGCCGGACCTCAGCGGCCGGGGGAACAGCGCGAACCAGATGTTGATCGGCTACACGGTCGGCAACACCACTACAAATACCACTTACGCTGTCCTGTACAACGGCGTCTACCACTTGCAGCTTTCGGTAAATGTCACCGCCGGCACAGCGGTTGCCACCATCTCGGGGAACAACAACTACTCGTTGAACATCTCCCTGGCGGGCATCAACCCTGCGGCTGTCCAGCAGGTGGCGGCGACGTGGGCCCTGAGCAACACGACCGGGGGGAGCGCCACCAGCGGCTACCCGAACGCCGGCTCCAACGCGTTGGTCTTCGACAACTTCTCGGTACCGGAGCCTTCCACCTGGGCCATGCTCGGGGTGAGCACCGTGGGATTGGGACTCGTCCTGCGCCGTCGCGTACGCGCATGAACTTCCCGGCCTTCACGGCTGAACTTTAACGAACGAGGGCGGGACTTTCGGGTCCCGCCCTTTTGATTGTCTGGTTGAATGTCGCCTAGCGCGCGTACTCGCCCGAATGCGTGTGCCGCAGGTATCGGTCGAGCGCCTGCCACGCGGCCGGCCAGTCGGCGTCGTGTGCGGACAGTGCCGCCTGGAGCCGCAGGACTTCGGGGTCTGGCGCGGGACTGGGGGTTCTGGCTGCTTCGTCCAAAACCCGGCGGGCCGTGATGGTTCTTCCCTCCTGCCAGGCCGCCTTGAACTCCGCCGCGGGATCATCCGTGGGCAGAACGGGTGAGTCGGGGTGGTGTTCGTCCACCGTTGCGGGCAAGTCGAGCGCCACTTGGTAGTGCTCGGCTGCCCGGTGAACCGCTTCCTCAAAACGACCACCGTCTACGAGCTGGCGGAGTTGCACCGGCCAGGCCGACGCCGCCCAGGCGGGGTGGTCATCCAGAAAACGGGCCAGAAGTCCACGGTCGCCCTTCCGGTACCAAGCGTTCAGAAACCGCTCCTTCTGGAGAGCGGGAAGTGGTTCAAGCTCGCGTGCATCTTCGGTTACGAGACGGGGCAGAATTTCTGCGAGCACGGCCGGGTCCGCCTCTTCGACGAAGGCGATCAGGTAAGTCGGATGGCCGGTGGCCGCGCGGGCGAGTTCGCGTTGGGCGTCGGGCGCTTGGCGGGCTCTGACCACGAGCTGACGGAAGTACGCCTCGGCCTCCGGGGACTTGCCGGTGCGTGCGTGCTCGGCGCGCTCCTGACGTGCCAACGCCTCCAGCCACCGCGCGGCGGCCCGCCGTGGATCAACCGTCAGCCAGACATCGCCCTGTTGCAGCGGGACGCTCGGCCAGGTGGGGTTCAAGATTCGCTGGGTCTTGAACGCCTGGTCCGCCTCGGCGTCCGTCCCTTCGTAGCGCAGCAACAAGCTGCCCAGTTGGAAGTAGAGTCCCGCGGCGGTAGGCGAGACCTGGACGGCACTCTGCGCGCGTTCGAGCGCGCCGTCGTAGTCCTGGCGGTGGACCTGGGCGGCGATGTCCTCGGCGGCGGCGGCGGCCTGGAAGGGCGGCAGCGGCGGCGCGCCGAACCACTGCGCGCGGAGCAGGCAGGCGCCCAGGACCAGCGCGGCGATCCCGCCCGCCACGAAGCAGGCGTGCTGCACCCGGGAGCGGCCCGTGCCCTCGGACCATCCCCCGTGCAGGCCGATCCCGGCGAGCGCCAGGACCCACCATCCCAGGACCACACGGTGCAGCGGCACGTCCACGACCCCGTGCAGACAGGCGGCGGCGACGGCTGCCACGCAGGCCCAGCGCAGCGGCCACGACGGGTGCGGCCTCCAGCGCCTGGACCGCCACAGCAATCCTCCGCACAGGAGCAGCCCGAAGACCGCGGCCGGCACGCCCGCCTCCGCGGTGAGCATCAACCAATCACTCTCCGGGTGGACCGCCGCCGCCTCGCTGAACGACTGGTCGCGGTAGGGCGGGAACACCGTGGCGAACGCGCCCAGCCCGGCTCCCGTCACCGGCGCGTCGCGGACCAGGTGCGAGGCGTCTTCGTAGATCGGGACCCGGAACTCGGACGGGATGCTCTCCCCGGCCGCGCCCGCCGCGTTGCCGTCGCTCGCGGCCGCCAGCAGTCGGTGGCGTACCTCGCTGCCGGACACCGCGAACAAGCCTCCGCCCGCCAACAGCAGCACTCCCAGCGAGACCAGCAGGGGGGCGCTCTGTTCCCGCCGTCCCAGGCCGGCCGCCCAGATCATCATGCCGACCAGCAGGAACACGATCCCTCCGCGCGAGGCCGAATAAAAACCCAGCGCCGCCACGAACAGCGTCAGCCCAACCC
>CAXUIU010000314.1:0-4950 GCA_964250955.1 uncultured Chthoniobacterales bacterium
GTTCAACGCTGAGGGCCTTCTGGCGCGCGTCGAAAGGGTTGGCCGAAGAGAGGCCAGGCGGGGTAGGCGGCTGTTCCGCAGCGAACGCCGCCCACGGTCCGGCCAGCAGCAAGACGACGGCGAAAACGCGCGACTTCATCCCGCCGAGGCTAACCCGGAGCCCGTCCGCGAGGCAAGGACCGACGCACTTGCGCTTCAGGAGGTTCTCCGGCAGGGTGGAAATCCGCGCGATGCAAGGCGACTCCCAGGAAGAAACGTTCGAGACGGCGTTCGGCTCCGTGCGCGTAGCGACGCGCGCGGAACGGCTTCCCCCGGCGGCGTGGGAGGCGGCCTTCGGCGGTACGGCGAAGGACTTCCGTTACTACGAACTCTGCGAGACCACGCTGCGGCAGCCGAACTTCGACTACCGCTACCTGCTCCTGACTGACCGCAAGGGCAAAGTCCGCGCGCTCCAGCCCCTTTTCTTCACCGACCAGGACCTCACCGCCGGCCTCGGCGAACGCCCGCGCAGACTGGTGACCTCGGTGCGGGAACGCTTCCCGCACTTTGCCAGCATGAAGATGCTGATGGTGGGCTGCACCGCCGGCGAGGGCCACCTCGGCGTGACCGACCCCACCGACACGGAGGCGGTGACTGCCCTGCTCGACGCGCTGGAAACCTACGGCCGGCGGCACCGGGCGGCGATCATCACGTTCAAGGACTTCCCGCGCGTCCACCGGGCGGCGCTCGATGGGCCGGCGCGGGCGCGCGGGTTCGTGCGGATGCCGAGTTTTCCGGCGACGATCATCCCCTTGGGTGAGTACCAGAACTTCGACGACTACCTCGCGCGCCGGCTCAGCCACAGCATGCGCAAGAACCTGCGGCGCAAGTTCCGCCCCGTCCCCGACCAGCCGCCCGTCGAGATGGAGGTGCGCACGGACATCGCCGAGGTCGTGGACGAGGTCCATCCGCTGTACTTGCAGGTGTTCGGGCGTAGCGCCTTCCGCTTCGAGGAACTCACCAAGGAGTACCTCGTCGGCCTGGGCCGCAACCTCCCCGGGCAGACGCGCTTCTTCGTCTGGCGGCAGGCGGGCAAGGCCGTGGCCTTCAGCATCGCCGCGGTCCACGACGGCAAGTTCTACGACAACTATCTCGGCCTCGACTACGCCGTGGCGCTGGACCTGCATCTGTATTTCGTGACGATCCGCGACCTGATGGTCTGGGCGATGTCGCAGGGACTGCACACGTACTACAGCACCCCGCTCAACTACGACCCCAAGCTCCACCTGCGCTTCGACCTGGAGCCCTTGGACCTCTACGTGCGCCACCTCAACCCGGTGTTCAACCCGTTCTTCAAGCGCCTCGCTCCCCTGCTCGAACCCACCCGCTACGACAAAACCCTGCGGCGCTTTGGGAATTACGACGCACTGGCCTGAACGCCCCTTGACCAAAACGCCTCCGCCGGTACTATCTCCCATTACAAAACCCGACATTGCTGGTTGCCGAGTTTCCTCATGAAAGCTGACCCGATCAAAATCGAAATTCCCAAGACCGATTCCAAGCTGTTCGCCTACACGCGTTGGGACGCCGTCCCCGCCCTTTGCGGGCTGCTGCACTTCGCGTTGTTCTTCGGGATGTTCTTCTTGTTCCCGCACACGCCGCTGTGGGCCATGTGCCTGTTGGGACTCTTCTACGGGTTCCTGATCAACGCCAACATCAACGGCGTCTCGCACAACTTCATCCACAACCCGTTCTTCCGCTCGCCGCTGCTCAACCGGCTGTTCAACGTCGTCAACTCGATCGCCTGCTGCTTCTCGCAGACCTACTACGACGTGGTCCACATGCAGCACCACAAGGGCAACAGCGACAAGAAGGACGAGCACGGCGACACCACTGACTGGATCAGCATCTACCGCCACGGCCACGACGACGAGGCCGAGAACGTGTGGAGCTACACCTTCCTCTCTTTCTTCCGTGACAACCCGGCGGCGATCACCCGAGAACTCAGAAAACGCGGTGAGAAGGAAGTCTTCTGGGGCAAACTCGAAATCTACATCTTCGCCGCGATCCTCACGGTCATGGCGCTCTTTAACTGGCGCTACATCGTGTTCTTCCTGCCCTTCATGTACCTGGGCCACTGCATGAGCTACCTCAACGGGTACTACCGCCATTTCGGCGGCAATCCCGACGAGCCGGCCGCCTGGGGCGTGTCCTCGTACGGGAAGGTCTACAACTGGATCTTCTTCAACAATGGCTACCACGCCGAGCACCACTTCCGGCCGAAGTGCCACTGGACGCGCTCGCACGATCTCTACACGCAGATTCAGGGCTTGCAGCGCCGTGTGGGCACACGCGTGATCAGCACCCCGCACATGCTCGGGTTCCTCGATCCCGACCTGCCGACCAAGAGCCGTCCCGTGGGTCAACAGCCGCCGGTGGCGGATGCCTCCTCGGCGACCCCCGCTTGAAGATCGCTTCTTTCCACGGAGCGGATCGCCGAACGACGGGGACGCTGGTTCCCGTCGCCCCGTCCTTCGGCGCGCACCCGCCGGTGTGTGCCGGTCAGCTGCCGGGAGGGTGGACGTTCGAGGTGTTTGACCGGGCGGATGCGTTCGGCGCGGGCAACTGGACGGATCTGTTCGCGCCGCACTGGAAGGACCAGCGTTACTACCGCACGCTGGAGGAGACGTTTGCGGGGGAGTTCGTGCAGCGCTACCTTGCGTTGCAGGATTCGGTTGGCGTTTTGCAGGCGATACAGCCCTTTTTCTTCGTCGAACAGGACCTGACCGTCAGCCTGCCGACGTGGGTGCGGCGCGCGTTTCGGCCGCTCGGTCGCCGCACCCCCGTAAGCTTGATTATGATCGGCGGCATCGTCGGCGAGGCACAGACCGGGTTGGCCGGTGACGCGCTGTCCGGTCCGGTGGCGGTCGCCTTAGCGGATGCCCTGGAGTGGTACGCCGCGCACGAAGGCGTGTCCATCGTGCTCTTCAAGGATTTCCCCATCGCGGCGCGCGGGGGGATGCAGACGTTGACTGTGGGTGGACGCTACACGCGTCTGCCGAGCCTGCCCGGGGTACGGATGGCGCTGGATTTCACCAACTTCGACGAATACGTGCAGACGCGTTTGGGCAAGGCCACGCGCAAGAACCTGCGGCGCAAGTTCCGTGAGACGGATTCGCTGGCCGAGCCGATCACCTTGGAGGTCAAGACGAGCGTGACCGAGGCGGAGGCCGCCGTGCTGCACGCGCTCTACGAACGCGTGGCGTTGCGTGGGGAGGTGCATTTCGAGGTGTTCGACAAGGAATACTTCCTGCGCCTAGGCCGGCGGATGCCCGACCAGGCGCGTTACTTCATTTGGCGGCACGCGGGGCGGGTCGTGGCGTTTTCATTCTGCACGGTGCACGGCGACGCGGTCTACGACAACGACATCGGCATCGACGAGGACGCGTCGGCGGCGTTGCACCTTTACCACTACACCTTTCGTGATCTGGTCCGCTGGGCGCTGGCGCAGGGGCTGAAATGGTATTACAGCGCGCCGTTCAACTACGACCCGAAGCAGCACCTGCGCATGGAACTGGTGCCGCTGGACTTGTACGCGCACCATCGTTCGCCGCTGGTAAATTTTTTCCTGCGCCGCTTCGCCCCGCTCGTCGCACCGACGAGGCAGGAACCGCTCTTGCAGTTCTTCCCGAACGCGGACCAACTCTGAGCAGGCCGCGCCGTGGCCGTTCCAAACAGTGGGTAGGGACGGCTCTCCGAGTGGTCCCTAGATTTTCCGGCGAGGCGCTTCGTGCGCGCGACAGCTTTTGCCAGAAACTTTGGGTGCGCCTGCGGCGCAAGCCCTCCTTGCTGGTTGATCTTTGCGCGGCTTTTGCCAAACTCCGTCGAGCATGTCCGACGCGCTGCCACCCCTGTTCTACGTCAGCCGCAACGGCCAGCAGTTCGGCCCGTACACGGTGCCGCAGGCCCAGGGCGGGGTCGCCAGCGGCCACCTGTTCCCCCAGGACCTCGCCTGCCCGGCCGGCGGCAGCGCGTGGCAACCGCTCTTCACCCTGATGCCCCTGCCCACGGCCGGATCGGCCAACGACCTCGGCCAGAACGCTGGCATGCGGATGATCCTGCCCGTGGGTCGCTCGGGCTGGGCTATTGCGGCGGGCTATTTGGGGCTCTTCGGATTGGTCATCCTGCCCGCGCCGCTCGCGCTGATCGTTTCGCTCATTGCCATCGCCGACATCCGCAAGCATCGCCACGATCCTAGTCCGAAACACGGCCTGGGCCGGGCGGTGTTCGGTCTGATCGTCGGGATTCTTGGTACGGCGGCTCTCCTGTTGATCATCGTCGCCAACTACACGAGGCGGTAGCATTCCTGACATGCACATCCCCGACGGCTACCTGAGTCCCTCGACCTGCGCGGTGTTGTACGCCGCCGCCACCCCGTTCTGGGTCGTCGCGCTGCGGCGGGTGCAGGCGAGGTTCCACGCACGGCTGGTGCCGCTCTTGGCGCTGTTCTCGGCGTTCTCGTTCGTGGTCATGATGTTCAACCTGCCACTGCCGGGCGGGACGACCGGTCACGCCGTCGGCATGGGGGTGGCGGCGGTCGTGTTGGGGCCGTGGGGATCGATCCTGGCGATCAGCGTGGCGTTGGCCATTCAAGCCGTGTTCTTCGGCGACGGCGGGATCACGGCTTACGGGGCGAACTGCTTCAACATGGCCGTCGTCGGTTCGCTGACCGCCTGGGCGGTGTACCGGGCCGTTGCAGGCCGTTCGGAGCTGACCTCGCCGCGGCGCGTCGTGGCGGCGGCGCTTGGTGGATATCTGGCGATCAACGCCGCGGCACTGTGCGCGGCGGTGGAGTTCGGCGTGCAGCCGGGGTGGTTCCACGACGCGGACGGCGTGCCCCTCTACGCGCCGTACCCGCTCTCGGTGGCGGTGCCGGCGATGCTCATCGGCCACCTGACCTTCGCCGGGCTG
>CAXUIU010000315.1:0-4345 GCA_964250955.1 uncultured Chthoniobacterales bacterium
TGGCAGGCGGCGGATTACCTCGGGCTGGGGCCAAGCGCGTTTTCGACCGTGGGCGAACGCCGCTGGTCCAACGTGCGCGACACCGCCCAATACAACGACCGGATCCACGCCGGCGTGGTGGCGACCGACTTCGAGGAAGCCGTGCCGCCGGACGTGCGCCGGGCGGAAGCCATCGCGTTCGGCCTGCGCACGAACCGCGGCGTGGCGGCCGAGACGCTCCGGCCGTGGGGCGAGCAGGTGGCGGAGTTCGCGGAACTGGGTCTCCTGCGGACGGACGCGGCCGACCGGGTGTTGCTCACGCGCAAGGGACGCTTGCTGGCGGACACGGTGGCGGGAGCGTTCGTGTAATCAAGCGGTTTTGACGATGGGAGCGACTTGATTATGGTTTGACGATGAGCGTCGAAGACCTTGAAGCCCAGGTTTCCAGCCTCCCTGCCACTGAACTTGCACGCTTTTCGCAATGGTTCGAGGAATTTATGGCCGACCAGTGGGACCGCCAGATCGAGCAAGACATGCTCGCGGGCCGCTTGGACGCCGCCTTGCAGCGCACTGACGAGCACCGCCAGGCGGGTCGTGTCACCCCTCTGTGAGGCACTTCGCCGATCTGGACTTCTGGTTTCACTACCGCCAGCTACCCGATGTCGTTCGGGAGCTTGCTGACAAAAACTTTGCCTTCCTCAAGGAAAATCCGCGGCACGCGTCCGTGCGCCTCAAGAAGGTTGGTATCCTCTACTCGGCTCGCATTGGGCTGCACTACCGGGCGTTGGCACGCGAGTACCCGGAGGGGCTGCAATGGTTTTGGATTGGACACCACTCTCTCTACGACCAACTGCTCAGGTTACCGCCGTCTGGTAGCGCCTGATGCTTTCAAATCGCAAAATACCCCGGCACCTCCACCAGCAGCCGGCCCTTCGCTACTGGCAGCGCGTAGCAGCCGGATTCGATCCGGGGCAACTCCGGCCCGTTGAAGAGACGCACGGTTTTCACCTTCTCGGGGCGGTGAAACTTCAGGTGCTCACCCGCAAAGGAAGAAGGCTCCTCGATCATGTCCTGATCGGCCGCCTTGCGCGTGGGAACGTAGTGCAACAACGTCAGGATCAAGTCGTCGCCGCGTCGGCGCGGGAAGACGTGGGCGGTCTTCGGCAGCCCCTCGCCGAAGCACACCCGGTTGTTGAGGCGGTTCATCGCTTGGTGCCAGCCGTCGCGCATGAGCAGGTTGCCCGTCTCGCGGAACTCCCGGAAGATCGGGTCCGCGAAGTACACGAACCGCTCGCCCCCCACCACCGCCGGTGACGGGTCCGGCTCTGCCATCGGCGGGGCTTGGACGTGCGAGGAATAGGTTGCGTCCGTGCGCTGGAAGTAAGGCAGCACCCGCTCGACGAGCACGCGCGTGCCGGCGCCGGCCTTCACCAGCACGCCGGGCAGGTAGCACACCCGGTCGGCGCGGCCGAGGGCTTCGGCGGACTCCTCGCCCGCGCGCCAGTAGGTCGGGTATTTGGGGACGGGACGCGCCACCCCGTCGTCCTCGAACTCCAACGGCAGGAAATCCAGCGCCCACTTGCCCGCCGCGTCGAAGCCCGAGCGGCACGAGAGCAGGAGCTTGCCGCCGTTCTCGTAGTACGCGCGCAGCCGTTCGCCGAGTTGCGGGGTGATGACCACCGAGTCGGGCAGTTGCACCAGGTCGAAGGGCCGCAGGTCGTCGCGTTCGTCGACCATCGCCACGTCGCGGTGCACGTCGGCGGCCATCAGCATGGCCCCCTCGTCGCTGGCGCGCGCCTCCGCGGCGTCGTGGCCGGGGTAGTACGCGCACAGGCTCGCGAACTGCGCGGCCTGCTGCGAGCCGGCGTAGAAGGTCTCCGCCCCCGCGCACTGCGCGTAGACGTTGCCGACCATCCGGTAGATGTCTGGCTCCAGCTTGCCGCGCGGCGGGAGCTGGTCGCCGACCGAGTTGGCTCCGCCGAGCGCCTGCGTGCGGAAGCACTCGTACTCCAGCGCCGCCTGCGGCTTGATGCCGCCGAAGTCTCCCCACGACCGCTGGAAGCGCCCCGTCATGCCCAACCATGGCTTCCCCCAACGCGCCACCGCCCGCGCCACCCGCGGGAAGTGGTGGTAGCCCCACGGGCCGCCCGGCAGGGATTCGACCTCGAAGTGCGTCATCTGCCCGTAAACCGCCCGCGCGCCGAACCCCCCCGCCGTCGAAAGCGGGTGCGGCGCGTTGTAGAACACCGTCGCCGTTGGCAAAAGCCCGCGCACCAGCGCCGTGAACCGCTGTGCGAAAGCCCCCGTCGCCGCCGACTGGAACCACGCCTGGCTCAACGGATCGTCGCCTAGGAGGTCACGCTCCCCGCGGAAGGCGCGGCCCGTCTCCGACCAGTCGGCTTCGGGGTGGACCGTCACGATGTCGAAGAAGATGCCGTCGGCCTCCCGGCCGTAGCGTTCGGCGATCTCGCGGACGTGCGCTTCGACGTGGTCTTGGTGGCCGGGGTGCAGGAAGTTGAGGAATTTCCACGCGCCCGGTCGGTCGTTGGCGAGGGCGAAGGTGCCGTCGCGCCGTAGTTGCCGCCACTCGGGGTGGCGCACGGCGGCGTCCTCGTCGAAGGCGACGGTCGTGTAGATCGGCGCGCGGATTCCTTTGCGGTGCAGGGCTTCGATCTGTTCGCCCAGGAGGTCGCGCCCGCCGAGCGCGGGGTGGGCGGTGCCGCCGGTCGTCGGGTAGTAGCACAGCCCGTGGTGGCACTTGGCGAAGACCGTCACGCTGTTGATGTGCGCGCGGGCGAACGTGTCCGCGAACGCCGCGGCGTCGAACTCGCTCGCCACGTCGCCGATCAGCGGGCTCGTGTGGAAGTCCAGGTGGACCTGCCGCTGGTGCTGCTCAAAGATTTCTGCGACGGAACGGGACATAAAGGGGAAAATCTTCACCGCCATGAAAACGCCGGACGCGGAAAGTGTCAACGATCGAGCGGGTGCGCCGTCGAACCGTTTCGCGGTTTGCAAGGTTCGGCGGTCCGCTTACGTTTCCTCTTTCACTTCGATCCCATGACCCCGCTGCGCCTGCTTTGTTTGTTGTTCGTCCTCGGCTCCGTGCATTTGCGTGCGGGCGACGTGCGGTTTCCCGCCGACGGCTCGGGCGTCCTCCTGACCTTGCCCGACGGCTGGACGATAGCCCCTGACACTGACGGCAGCCTGAAGTGCCAGTCCGCGGACGGCGAGTTTTCCTTCGTGCTTTTCCCGAACAAGGTCCTGCAAGGTCCCTCGCGCGAACTGCCCGACATCGCCCGGAGCATGGCGCAGTTCGCCGGCCTGCGGGAGGTCAAGACGCAGGAGAGCGGCGAGAAGGCCAACCCGCAGGGCACGAACATCGCCGGGGTCATCGTCCTTGGCAAAAAGGACGACGCCGACTATGCCGGGGTGGTCAGCGTCATCACGCCCAAGGAGGGCGAAGCGTGCGCGTTCCAGTGTTTTGGCACCAAGAGCGTGCTGCTGGTCCACTCCCGGGAGATGAAGGCGATCACCGATTCCTTCCGGTCGGCGAGATGAAGGCCCGCCTGAGCGAGGAACAAATCCGCTGGTTTCGGCTGCGGCGTTCGGGGCTGGTGGAGCCCTTCGCCACACCCGAGGAGGCGGCGGGGTCGCTGGCCGGCGTACAGGCACAAATCCTCCCGGCCTCGCTGCTGGCCCTGCGCAACCGTGCGGCGGCCGGCGCGTCCACGGAGGGGGAGTTGACCGCCCGGCTCTTCGTCGAACGCACGCTGATCCGCCTGTGGGGCCAGCGCCACACGCTCCACCTGTACGCCGCCGCCGACTGGCCAACGGTGCAGGCCGCCTTCGCCGGTCGGCGGACTTGGTGGGAGCGGCAGGCGGACTCGCCCGACTCGGGGCTGGACCCGGCGGCGTTCCGCGAGGGGATCGCCCGGGCCGCCGAACTCCTGCGCGCCCGCGGCACGCTCTCCCGCAAGGAACTGCGCGCCTCGGGTGTGCCGATGCCGCCGGAACTTTTCTCGCCCTGGGGCGGGGTGTTCGCCGAGTTGGTGCGGATCGGCGAGGCGTGCCACGCGCGTTGGGAGGGCGGCGAGGCCCGCTACGCCCACCGCGAACACTGGCTGCCCGGCACGCCCTGGCAGCCGCCGACCGCCGACGACGCCAACGCCGAACTGGCCCGGCGCTACTTCGCCGGCTACGGACCGGCCAGCGCGGGGGACTTCGCCTACTGGCGGGCGGGGTCGCTCGCGGGCGAGAGCCGGCGGGCCTTCGAGACAGTTGCCGGCGAACTCGCCGAAGTCGAAACCGGGGCGAACGCCACCGGGCGCGGCTCGCGACTGTACGCCCGGCGCGCCGATCTGGACGA
>CAXUIU010000315.1:4355-4911 GCA_964250955.1 uncultured Chthoniobacterales bacterium
GTTAAGGGCCGAGCCTCGTGCTCCGGGCGAGACGCGGGACAGGCGCGCGATTTTGCGGCAGAAACGGTGTAACGCTCCGACCCGAGGACGACGATGACCGCCGACGCCGCCCCCTACGACACGATCCTGGGCGAACGGCGCGGGCGCGTCGGCCTCGTCACGCTGAACCGGCCGAAGGCGCTGAACGCGCTGAACCGCCGGGTCATGCACGAGGTGACGGACGCCGCCGCGGATTTCGACGCCGACCCCGCCATCGGCTGCCTCGTCATCACGGGTTCGGAGCGGGCCTTCGCGGCCGGCGCCGGCGAACTCGCCGACGTCGAACCCGGGCCGAACGCCACCGGACGCGGCTCACGACTGTACGCCCGGCGCACCGACCTGGACGAACTCTTCGCCCCGCCGCCCCCGCGCGAGGCGTGGCCGGTGCGGACCCTGGGCCGGTTTGACCCGCTGCTGCTCGCCCACCGGGACAAGGATTGGGTCGTGCCCGCGCCCTTCTACGACCGCGTGTGGCGGCCCGCCGGGCACATCGAGGCCGTGGTGCTGGAACACGGCC
>CAXUIU010000316.1:0-4900 GCA_964250955.1 uncultured Chthoniobacterales bacterium
ACCCACGCCGTAGAGCGTCGCCACGCCGTAGCCGGGGATCGTCAGGGCAACGGTGCCATTGGCGGTCACAAGCCGCGAGGTTTGCCAATAGCTGCCGTCGCTCGAAACGTACGCCTGCAACGCCGCCACTCCCCGCGGCTCGGCCGGCAGCGGGATCGTCGCCGCCACCGGGTTGGCCGAGGGGTTGACCAGGACGAGCGCGAGCGAGTCATCGGCGTCGTGGACGTACGCGCTCGCCAACAGCGGCGCGGCGGAGTTGCCGGGTTCGCTGACGGTCGCGTCCACCCGCACCGCTCCCGGCCGCACGCAGGCGAAAAAGTGCCGCACCGCGACGAACTTGGGGGAGTTCGCCAGCGCCGTGGCGTCGGTGAGCGTGGACGCGGCCACGGCGTTGCCGTCGGTCATCTGCCAGTAGGCCCAGCCGCTCTGCTGGCCGGCGGAGAGCGCTTGATGGAGCTTGACCGCGAGGCTGAAGGCTCCCGCGTTCGGGTAGCCGCTCGCCGGGGAGAGCCACGCGGGGTCCTCGCCGCTGGTCTCGGTCATCCACGACTTCTTGCCGTAGCCCGTGAACCCCTTCACGCCACCCGGGATGCCAGCGGCTGGGCTCGCATTCCAGCCGTTCGCCCACCAACCCCACGTCACCGGGTCCGCGCCCGCGCTGTTGACGCCGTCGGGGGCGTAGCCGTGGATCGAAAAGAAATCCAGCGCGGCGGCGGCCTGGGAGTCGGCGGCGACGTTCTGGAGGTACTGCAAATTCTTGTGGACCGCGCCCGTGCCACCGCCGTACTGCCAGAGGCTGTAAGGGTCGCCGCCGAGCAGATCCTCGGGGCCTTCGATCTTGATGCCCGCGAGGTCGGGGTACTTGTCCAACTCGGTCCGCAGGCGCTTGAGCGCGGCGATGTACTGGGAGGAAAGCGGATAGGTCGCGCTGTTGTAGAACTCCTCGAAGTTGATCTCGTTCTGCACGCTGATCGCGTAGAAGCGCACGCCGTACTTGTTTTGGAAGCCGCGCAGGTACGCCGCCGTGCAGCGGGCGAACTGCGTGAGCGCGCTCGTCGGCCCCGCCCCGCCCTGCGCGGAGTCGTCGAAGACCGCGAGCGGCACGTCGGAAACATCCAGCCGGCCCCCGGCGAAGTTACCCGCCCAGACGAACGGCCACGGCGTGCCGTTGACGGGCAGCGGCCAGCCAAAACCCGAGATCGTGTTGCCGGAAGAAACCTTCACCCACGGCGCGGGCGACCACAGCGAGCCGAAGAGCTTGAAGTCGCCTAGCGCCGCGCGCTTGCTCTGGCCGAGTGCGGCGAGCGTGCCGGCGGTCCCGAGGCCGTCGAAGTTGAAGTAGGCGGCGTTTTTGTCGATGTCCGGTCCCATGACCGCGATGCGGGCCGACTGGCTGGCGAAGACGCGCGTGTAGTCCGCCGCACCCGTGTAGGTGCGAGCGTTGTTGTTGTCCGGGCCGGGCAGGGAGGGGTTGGGTTGGAACCAAGGGGAGTTGTAAAAGGAATCGGAGTACGGCGAGACGAACTGCGGGGTGAGGTCCACGCGCAGGAGCGTCGCACGCAGGTCGTCGAAAAAGAGCGACTGCCACCACGTTTGCAGTCCTTCGTTGCCCGACAGGCAGGTGCCGAAGCCGTCGATGACCTGCCGCCGTCCGGCGGGTGACGTGTCTACCGCGACGGTGGCGGCAACGGCGGTCTGCGCGCGGGTGAGAGGAACCGGCGTGAGGAAACAACCCACGGCCACGAGACAGCGAACGTTGAAGCGGGGGGAATGCATAGGACGGAGGAGTTTCGGCGAGAAGAGACTTTGCAGCAGGTTGCACACCCGCCGCCGCACGTTTGCACCCCTTGCCTGCCATGGGAAAATCACTCGTTCGACCCATGTGGAAGAAGCTTTTCCGTTCCCGCCAACCCTCCCCCGTGCTGTCTCCCGTGCGTTTGGGCGATCTGCGCGGGATGCCTGATCTCTGGCGGTGCGAAGAAGGCATCCACCATCCCGACTGGCAGAAGATTGCCAAGCTCATCGAGCAACGCGCCACCAACGACACGGAGCGGGAGCGCGCCTGGTACCACGCCGCCTTCCAGTGGCTGGACCGCCTCAAGGACGAGATGGGCGAAGGTTGCCGCCTCGGGGAGTCGCGTCACTTCCTGCTGGTCTCCGCCAAGTCCATCGCGTCGATCCGCTACTTCCTCGGGCAGTGCGAGGCGGCGCTCCACCACCTGCGCGCGCGGCTCGGAGAGGCGGCGTGGCGCTGGCCGCACGGCAAGCACGCCGTGCTGATGTTCGAGGACGAGAACGCCTACTACCGCTACATCTCGCACTTCCACGCGGATGGAGGCGAGTACGGCACCAGCAGCGGCATGAGCCTACGCCGGGGCGGCTACTGCCACACCGTGCTTGCCCCCACCAAGGACGCGCTGCCGACGCTCGTCCATGAACTCACCCACCTCTGCCTGACGACCCGGCGGCTCCCGCTCTGGCTGGAGGAAGGGCTCGCCACTTGCCTCGAACGCCAGTTGACCGGCAGCGGTCAAACCGTCGACAGAGAATCCATCGTCCGCCAGCGCGCCTATTGGGACCGGGACAGCATCCAGCGTTTCTGGACCGGAGAATCGTTCCGCGTCGGCGACGAACGCGAGTTGAGCTACGCCCTTGCCGAACACTTGGTGACGCTCCTGGTGCGGGAGTTCCGCGTCCTGGAGTCGTTCATCCTGGCCGCGGCTCGGGAGGACGCCGGGCAGGCGGCGGCCCGGCAGCATCTTGGCCTGGACCTGCCCGACATCGCCGCGGCCTTCCTCGGCGAGGGCGATTGGCAGCGGCGTGCAGTCGAGCGACCGGAAGCCGACACGGAGCAAAAGCACCCTTGAACACCGTCCGGCTAGCGCCTCTTGGACTTCTCCATTGCGCTCACCTCCCGATACCGCGCGAACAGCTTTCTCAGCTTTTGCCACGGCGATGCGTGCCAACTCTCGTGCCAACGTGTCTCGTCGAAAGGCGGGACCAAGGCATCGGACCACTGCCGGTCTTCGCGGTCGGCCTGGGTGGCAAATCTCCTCGCCTCCATGCAGCACAGTCGCTCGATCCTCACCCGCGTTTTTCGCGTGTAGTGAACGTGCCGCGAATAAACCGCACCGTGGGTGGCTTCATGCACCAGCATCGTGGCGTAAACCCACTGAGACCATTCCGGGTACTGCTCCCGCCACTCGGCATCGTAGCGCGCGAAGTCGATCTGGCAGCGCCGATCTGGCCGGCCGTACGATCCCGTCGACAAAGACGGGGCATCATTAATAACGGCGATCTCGCGCTGCAAGCGCCGGAACCGCCGCGGGTCCACCGACCGGATCAGCCGCAACGTCTCCACCGTGTGCCGCAGAAACGGCGTCTCCGCCACGCTCTCCTGCCCGGGCGGAGCGACGATCTTGATCCCCTCGAACGACACGCAACGACCGATCCGGTCTACCAGCAGTTCCAGTAGTGGTTGGATGATCAACCGCGTGCGGAACCTCAGCAGGTAGCCAAGCCAATAACGAAAACGGCGCATCGTTCGCCGCCTGTGCCGTCAGATGTGGATCGCCTGCCCGAACGCCGCCCCGGTCGCCTCGTGGATCGCCTCAGACAGCGTCGGGTGCGCATGGATCGTCGCCTCGATGTCGTCCTTGGTCGCTTCCATGTTGATGGCGAGGCCCAGCTCCGCGATGAGTTCGGTCGCCTCCGGGCCGATGATGTGCGCGCCCAGGACTTCGCTGTTTTCCTCGCCGAAGAGGATCTTCACGAACCCGTCCCCCTCGCCCACCGCCTGCGCCTTGCCGCTTGCCAGGAACGGGAACTTGCCCACCTTGTACTTCACGCCCTTGTCTTTAGCGGCGCGCTCCGTCAGGCCCACGCTGGCGACCTGAGGCTGGCAGTACGTGCAGCCCGGGAACACGCTGACCTTGCGCGGCTTCGTGCCGTGATAGAGGCCCTCGATGCACTGGATGGCCTCCCAGCTCGCCACGTGCGCTAGCCAGGGTGCCCCGATGATGTCGCCGGCCGCGTACACGCCGGACACGTTGGTCATGTAGCGGTCGTCGGTGTGGAGGTAGCCGCGCGCGTCGCGCTTGAACTCCAGCCCGCCCGGCAGCACGGGCATCACGCCGATGGCCACCAGCAGCACGTCGGCCTCGATGGTCTGCACGGCGCCCTTGGCGTCCTTGGCCGTGATCCGCACGCCGTCCGGCAGAACCTCGGTCTTCTCGACCTTCGTACTCGTGAGCACCTTCACGCCGCTCTTGGCGAAACTCTTCTGCAACGTCGCGCTGACCTCGTCGTCCTCCACGGGCAGGATGCGGTCCATCATCTCGATGAGCGTCACCTGCGTGCCGAACGCTCCGTAGAAATACGCGAACTCCACCCCGATGGCTCCCGCTCCCATGATGGCGAGGCGCTTGGGCTGCTTGGCCAAAGTCATCGCGTCACGCGCGCCGATGACCGTCGTGCCATTGAAAGGCAGGTCCGGCAACGCGCGCGTGCTCGTGCCCGTGGCGATGAGCACCGCCTCGGCCGTGTGCGTCTCTTCCTTGCCGTCGGTGGCCTTGACCACGACCGTCTTCCCGTCCTTGAACGTCGCCTCACCACGCAGGTACGCGATCTTATTCTTCTTGAAAAGGAACTCGATGCCCTTGGCCATCTTGTCCGACACCCCACGTGAACGGCCGATGATCTTCGTCCAATCGAAGGCGAGGTTGTCGAACTGAAACCCGAACTCCGCCGCCCGGTGGCTGAGAGTGTGGTAAAGCTCGGCGTTGCGCAGGAGGCTCTTGGTGGGGATACAGCCCCAGTTCAGGCAGGTGCCGCCGGCACGGTCGCGTTCGACGACGGCGACGGTCTTGCCCAACTGCGCGGCGCGGATGGCCCCGACGTA
>CAXUIU010000317.1:0-4885 GCA_964250955.1 uncultured Chthoniobacterales bacterium
CTCGGGTTCGGGTTGCTGACTTTTTGCGGTGGGACGTTGGCGCCTGGTTTCGGGTTGGTGGCGGAGTTGCTCGGCTTGGACAGAGCCATCGCCGTGGCCGACCTCGTCTTGACCGGCGAAGGATCGGCTGACGCACAGAGCCTCGAAGGCAAGGCTCCGCATGGCGTGGCGGCGTTGGCGCGCCGGCACGGCAAGCTGGTCGTGCTCGTCGCCGGGAACGTCCCGCCGGGCGACCGCCCGGTGCTATGCGGGCACTTCGACGCCGTGCATGCCCTGACTGACACGGGGCACCCGGTCGAACGCTGTCTCCAGGACGCCGTGAACCTCCTGCGCGAGATCACGGCCACGGTTGCCACCGCGTGGCGGGCGCGATGACCAATCCAAGTTTGGGACGCCTCGGAGATGTGTCCCTACCAGTCGGTTTGGACCGGCCACGGCGTGGCCTGCTCAGAAGGAGGTCGCAGAGTTGTCCTACCGCTCGAAGCGGAAGAAACCCTCTGCCGTTGCCGTGGTCTGCGCGGCGAGTTCTTCCAGGGTCAGCCCGCGCACCTGCGCGACGACAGCCGCCGTCTCGCGGGTGTGCGCCGGTTCGCAGCGTTTGCCACGGTACGGCACGGGGGCGAGGTACGGGCAATCCGTCTCGACCATGAACCGGTCCGCCGGTACGGCCGCCGCCGTTTCACGGACCACGGCGGCGTTCTTGAAGGTCACGATCCCGGTGAAGGACACCAGGTGCCCCAGCGCGAGCACTTCCTCCGCCTGCACCGGCGTACCGCCAAAGCAGTGGAACACCCCGCGCAACCGCCCTGTGTACGGCCGCAGGACGGCGAGCGTGTCCTCCCACGCGTCGCGCTGGTGGATGACCACGTTGAGTCGGAGGTCGGCGGCGAGGTCGAGCTGCTGGCGGAAGCTTTCGGCCTGGCGCGCCTTCACGTCGGCCGCCTGGGTGGGGTCCTCGGGCAACCGGTGGTAGTCGAGGCCCGTTTCGCCGATGGCAACCACGCGCCCGCGTCCGGCAATCTCGTGCAACGCCGCGTGGTCCTCGTCGGTGGCTTCCTCCACGGTCGTCGGATGGATGCCCGCGACGGCGTACACGGCCGGGTGTTCCGCCGCCAGTTCCGCCGCGCGCCGGCTAGATTCAGCCGAGGTGCCGATGGTGATGATCCGTTCCACCCCTGCCTCGCGCGCCCGTGCGAGCACCGCCCCGAAGTCTGCCGCGAAATCCTCGTAGTCCAGATGCGCGTGCGTATCGATCAGCATCAGGAAAACAGGCCGGAGACCATGTTGATACTCAGCCCGAGGATCGCCAGGTTGAAGCCGAAGGAAATCACCGAGTGCACGAGCGCCAGCCGCCGCAGCCGCCGGGACGTGATCGACACGTCGGAGGTCTGGAAGCACATGCCGATGACAAAGGAAAAGTAGGCAAAATCGAGGTAGTCGGGCTTGTCTTCCTCGGGGAAGTTCAGGCCCCCGTGGGCTTCGTCGCCCTCGGGCGTGTCGTAGTAGACATGGGCGTAGCGCATGGTGAAAACCGTGTGGACCAGCGACCAGGACGTGAAGATCGCCAGCAGAGAAAACAGGATGTGCCCGGCGAGGTACGCCCGGTCCAGCCCCTTGGCCGTGCCCAACTCGGCCCCGACCGCGAACACACTGAAGATTGCCGCAAAAATTACAAAGATGAAGATCAGCGTGCGGCTCGAATCCTGGATGGAAGCTTCCCGCGCTGCCTCGCTCGGATCGGCGCTCAGGATCACGTACCAAGTCATCAATAGGGCGCTCGAACTGTAGGCAATCCAGGTGACTACCGCGCACGTCGGCCAATGCCAGGATAACCGGGTAACCGCGAAGCACACCACGGCCGCTACCCCCAGCGAGATAAACAGCCGGTGGTGCGCGTCCCAGTGCCCGAAGCGCCGGTGCCAGCTCGGGAACAGCGGCGTGATCTCGTCTTCCGCTTCGGCGATTTTTTCGTCAGCCATAAGATTTTGTAGCGGGAGTTTGTACCACCGCCACAAATCTTACCAGTCGATAATGGTGCTCGCCCACGTCAGACCGCTGCCGAAGACGACCAGAAGCAGCTTGTCGCCGCTCCGGAAGCGGCCCTGGCGGTGCGCCTCGTCGAGCGCGATGGCGACGGCCGCCGCCCCCGTGTTGCCGTAAATCTCGAGGTTGAGGAAAAATTTTTCCTCCGTCACCTTCAACCGGTCGGCGATGGCGTCAATGATGCGAAAGTTGGCCTGGTGCGGGATGATGCAGGCGATGTCGTTGATCGACAGGCCAGTGCGTTCGAGCGCTTCCATCGAGGCGTTGGTCATGGCGTTGACGGCCTGCTTGAAGGTCTCCTTGCCCTGCATCTTGATGGTGTTCAGGCGCTGGTCGAAGTTTTCCTTCGTGATCGGGCAGCGCGTGCCTCCGCCCGGTACGCCCAGGATGCCGCCGAAGTCGCCGTCGCTGCCCATGAGCGTCGTCAGCACACCTGCCCCCCGCCCTGCCAAGTGCGGCCCGAGCACGATAGCCCCGGCCCCGTCGCCGAAGAGCACGCAGGTGTTGCGGTCGGTCCAGTCCACCATGGCGCTGAGCTTCTCCGTGCCGATGATGAGCGCGTAGCGGATGGCCCCGCCGGTGATCATGTGCCGGGCCATCTCCAGCGCGTACAGGAAACCGGAACAAGCCGCCGAGATGTCCATGGCCGTGGCCCGGCGCGCGCCGATCAGGCTCTGGATCACGCACGCCGTCGAGGGGAAGAACATGTCCGGCGACGCCGTGGCAACGAGGATCAAGTCCACCTCGCCGGCGGAGACCCCCGCGTTCTCCAGCGCCGCCCGCGCCGCGTGCGCGCCGAGGTCGCTGGCGTGCTCGCCCTCGGCGGCGATGCGGCGCTCCTTGATGCCGGTGCGCGAGGTGATCCAGTCATCGCTGGTCTCGACGATCTTCTCCAGGTCCGCGTTGGTCATCACGCGGGCTGGCAGGTAGCTGCCCGTACCCAGGACCGACACGCCAGCCCCGCCGCGCGCCGTGAGGTCGTCAGGCGGCTGGACGTTCAACGACGGAGGGGTCGGGGTGCTTGGCATAGTAGTCTTTGATTTCCTCAACGATGTGAGGGTTGACCTGATGGTCGATGCTCTCCAGCGCGACACGGATGGCGTTCTTGATCGCCAAAGCCGAACTCGACCCGTGCGCGATGATGCAGATGCCATCCACGCCGAGGAGCACGCTGCCGCCGTATTCGTCCACGTTGGTCTTCTTGCGGATGCTCTTGAAGGCCCCTCGCGCGAGCGCCGCGCCGGCCATGCGCAGGGGATTGCGCTTCAGTTCGTTGCGCAGCCACGAGAAGATCGCGTGGGCGAGCGCTTCGACGCTCTTGAGCACGACGTTGCCCAAGAACCCTTCGCACAGCACAACCTCTACCGGGTGCTCGAAAAGATCGTGGCCCTCGACGTTGCCGCGGAAGTTCAGCCCGCTGGCCTTGAGCATCTTGAAGACTTCCTTCGTGGACTCGCTGCCCTTGTTGTCTTCCGAGCCTATGCTCAGTAGGCCGATGGTCGGGTTCTTGTACTTGAGGACATGCTTCGAGTACACCGAGCCCATGATGCCGTACTGCAAGAGATGGATCGGCTTGGCGTCCGGATTAGCCCCGGCGTCGATGAGCACGAAGAGGTTGCTCTCCGTGGGGATCGTGGAAGCGATGCCGGCGCGGTCCACGCCGGGCAGCAGCCGCAGCTTGATCGTGCTCGCTGCCACGGCCGCCCCGGTGTGGCCGGCGCTGACGACGGCATCGGCTTCCCCTTTTTTGACCAGATCGACGGCGCGGCTGACCGAGGAGTCCTTTTTCTTGCGGACGGAAGCGACGGCCTCGTCGCCCATGCTCACGACCTGGGTCGAGTGGACGATCTCGATTCGTCCATCGGTGCAGCCGAGGCGCTGGAGTTCGGCCGTGACGGCGGCCTGGTCACCGACCAGGTACAGCTTGGAAAGGCGCTCGTATTCATTGAGCGCGAGCACCGCGCCTTCCACAATGTTCCGCGGGGCATGGTCCCCGCCCATCGCATCGAGAGCAATCCTCATCTCAGCGGGAGAAGGGAGTGGACGCAAGCAAGCTCCGCCCGCCCGCGCCACAGCTTCGGCGGGAACGGTTGGTCATTTTCATCTGCTCGCGGGTTCCGCGACCGGGAGGGGGCTCAGGCCTCGATGGTCAACACCTGGCGGCCATTGTAGTAGCCGCAAGACGGACAGGCGATGTGCGGCAGCACGCGGGAAGAGCACTGCGGGCAGCGGGTCAGCTTCGGGGCATGCCAGCGGTTGGCCGCGCGCCGGGTGCGCAGGCGCATCTTGGAGGTTTTACGTTTGGGGACTCCCATAGGACAGCGGTGAGGTTAAGACAGAGATTACAAGCGCGGCGGGTTCTTGAGCTGATCGAGCGTGGACCACGCGGAAGGAGGCGCGGGTTCGCCGCTGCGGCCGTCGCTTTCTCCAAGCGAGACAGCCCCTTCCGCCAGCCGTTCCTGCGCCGGACAGACTCGCTCGCCCGACCAGTCGCAGTGCGGGTAGGCAGGCAAGGCGAGGAGGATATCTTCCCTGAGCAGCGGCGTCAAGTCCACGGTTTCGGTGGCGGGACGTTCCATCTCGACGGCCACGTCGGGCACCGTCAGCGGGTACTCGAACGCTTCCAGGCAGCGCACGCAGCGCAGTTCCGTGTCGAGGGAGAGTTCGCCCGTGGCCCAGAGGCCGTCGGCGCTCATGCCCAGATCTAGCTCGTAGCGCATCGGCGAGAGCGCGCGCAGGCTCTCGTCGGCCGGCAGGTCGAGGCTTTCCGCCGGGTCCTCGCCCTCGATGTGCAGGCCCTCGGGCGGAATCTGGCGCTGGTGGATTTTCATGGAAGCGGGTA
>CAXUIU010000318.1:0-3830 GCA_964250955.1 uncultured Chthoniobacterales bacterium
TTCATGTGCTTGGGTTAAGCTTGGTTCACTGTGTAGCGAATCCAGAGAGTGTCGCCGGGCCGTTGCTCCACGGACCTGAGTCGGAGCGGCACGGCGGTTTTTTGTGACGGGTTGATCCCGTCGAAGTTGGCGGGAATGTCGTGGCGTCCGTCGATGCCGGGCACCAACATCAGGCTCAACTCATCGATGAGACCCGCCTGTAAGAAGGCTCCGTTGATGTGGCCGCCGCCTTCGAGCAACAGGGTGCGGATGCCGAAATGTTCGCCCAGCAGGTCCATCGCTCTGGCGAGGTCCACCGCAGGTTCTCCTGCTACGATGAAGGAGATTTCCTTTTCTCGCAGGTAAGCCAGGTAGTCCGCCGGCGCGGCCTCACTGACAACGCAAATCAGGTGCTCGCCGTCCAGGTCGCCGCTCGCCCAGCGCAGCTTGCCCAAGGTATCCACGGAGATGACGTAGGATTCTGCCTGACCGGCGACGAACACCGGCTGCGGCCCGGCGGGCGTGTGCGTGGAGGAAACAAAGGGGGATTCCTCGGCAAAGTGGAGTTCCATCGTGGTGCGGCCACACAGCCACGCGTTGCCTCCGAGCTGGGCAGCGACGGCCTCGTAGTCGTCGGCGCTCATGACGGCGTCGAGCGAGTCGCCGTCGATCCGGCCGTCCACCGACGAGAGCATGTGACAAATGATGTGTGGCTTCATGGGTGCCAAGCGCCGTTTACCAAGCGTAGGCTTCGGGAGCCTCGCCGCCGGGACCGGGCCAGATGGCATCTAGGCGGCCGACCGTGTCGGCAGAAAGCTCCACGTCCACGGCGCGCAGCCCCTTGACCAGTTGGTCCTTGGTGCGCGGGCCGGTGATGGCGGCAGTGACCACCGGGTTGTGCAAAAGCCAGGCCAGCGCCACGTCGGCGGGTTGTTCGCCGAGTTCATCGCAGAGGGCTTCGTACTTCTCGACCTGTGGCCGCAGCTTTTCGAGTTTCTCGCCCCACTGGTATTGACGGCCTTCCTTCTTCTTTTTGAGCGCGCCGCCGAGTAGCCCGCTCCCAAGCGGACTCCAGGGCACGAAGCCTAATCCGTGGTGGCGGCAGGCGGGAAGCACCTCCAACTCGGCCGTGCGGGCCGTCAGGTTGTAGAGGCTTTGTTCAGACACCAGGCCCATGAAGTGGCGTGCGCTGGCGGCTCCCTGCGCCGTGGCGATGTGCCAGCCAGCAAAGTTGCTGCTGCCGACGTAGAGGACCTTGCCCTGCTGCACGAGCAGTTCCATCGCCTGCCAGATTTCCTCCCACGGCGTGCGCCGGTCGATGTGGTGCATCTGGTAGAGGTCGATGTGGTCGGTTTGCAGACGACGTAAGCTGTCCTCGCAAGCTTTGCGGATGTGGTAGGCCGAGAGGTGCCGGTCGTTCGGGCCGTAGTCCATCGGCTGATAGACCTTGGTTGCCAGGACGATCTTCTCGCGCCGCCCTCCGCCCTGGGCCATCCACCGCCCGATGATTTCCTCGGTCACCCCGTAGCCTTTTTTGATGTCCGGCTTCTGCGGCCCGCCGTACACGTCGGCGGAGTCGAAGTAGTTGATCCCGGCTTCCAGGGCGGCGTCCATGATCTCGAAGGCCGGGGCCTCGTCGGTGACCATGCCAAAGTTCATCGTGCCCAGCCCCAGGCGGCTGACTTGCAGGCCGGTGCGGCCCAGATAGGCGTATTTCATCGGGTAAGGTTTTTCGACGGACCAAGGGTGCCCGTCTGGATGGTTACTGGATGGTGTAGCCACCATCGACCGCGATGCTCTGGCCGATGACGTAGGTGGAAGCCTTGCTGCACAGCCACAACACCACGTCCGCAATCTCCTCAGGGCGGCCGATGCGCTCGATGGGCACGGTCTTGAGCATCGCTTCCAAAGCTGGCCCCTGTCCGGCGGCTTTCATCTAGTCGCTCATGGCCGTGTCGAAGAGGCCCGGGCAAACGTCGTTGATGCGGATGCCCTTGGCCGCGTACTCCAGCGCCGCGCTCTTGGTGAAGCCGATCACGCCGTGCTTGGCCGCGTGGTAGATGCCGCGCTGTGCGCCGCCCAACAAACCGCCCAGCGAGGAACAGTTGACGATGCAGCCGCTGCCCTGCTTGCTCATCTGCTGCAACTCGAACTTCATGCTGCTCCAAATGCCGCGCAGGTTGATGCCCATGACCTTGTCGTAGTCCTTGGCGGTGGTGTTCTCGGTGATGGCGAGTTCGTTCTGCACGCCCGCGTTGTTGTAGGCGCAGTCCAGGCGTCCGAACTTCTCGACGGTCTTTTTAACCATCGCCTCCACCTGCTCGTCGGAGGACACGTCGCAATGTACCGCGAGAGTTTTGTGGCCCTTGGCGGCCAGCTCGTCGGCGGCAGCCTGCACGGCCTTTTCGTTGTAGTCGGCCAGCACGACCGAAGCACCGGATTCAGCGAAGGCCTTGGCGGTGGCGAGGCCCAAGCCGGAAGCGGCACCGGTCACGAGGGCAACTTGGTTTTCAAAGGTGATGTTCATAATGAGGTTTGTTTTCGGAGTGTTCTAACGGGTGATGTTTGGGATTCTGTCGATGATCTAATAGGAGGCGGGCAGTCAGCGGCGGTATTGCTCGTCGCTGACTTTTTCCAGCCAGTCGGTGTTCTTGCCGTCCTGGCTCTCCACGATGGCGATGTGGGTCACGGCGGTAGTGAGCGACGCGCCGTGCCAGTGCTTCTCGCCCGCCGCGAACCAGACCACGTCGCCGGGCCGGATTTCCTCGACGGGGCCACCCTCGCGCTGCACCCAGCCGAAGCCCGCCGTGACGAGGAGCGTCTGGCCGAGTGCGTAGGTGTGCCAGGCGGTCCGTGCGCCGGGTTCAAAGGTGACGTAAGCGCCTTCGACCCGGCCCGGTGCTTCCGCCTTGAAAGGGGCGTCGATGCGGACGGTGCCGGTGAAATAGTTTTCCGGTCCCTTGGCGGAAGGATTGGAGCCGTCAGGTTGGATCTTCATGGGGATTTTCGCGGATTGTTGACGCTGGTTTAGCCGAGAGAAATCAGGGTTGCGGTTTGGCTTCCGGCTGCGGCTGAAAGGTGTCTTTGGCGACCTTGAGGGCGCTCATGGCCTTGGGCCACCCGCAGTAGAACGCCAGGTGGGTGATGGTCTCGATGATCTCGGATTCCTTGACGCCGTTCTCCTTGGCGCGCTGGAGGTGGAAGGGCAGTTGCTCGGTGTTACCGCCCGCGATGAGGGCGGTCACGGTGACCAGGCTGCGGTCGCGCTTGGAGAGTTCCGGGCGCTCCCACACGTCGCCAAAGAGCACATCGTCGGTGATCTCCACGAGCTTGGGCGAGAAGTCACCGTAGGTTTTTTTGATGTCGGAGGGTTCTTTGGGCATGGGATTGGTTGTTTGGGTGGTGGCAGGGCCGGGGTTGTATTGTTGGTCGCTGACTTTCTCCATCCAGTCAGTGTTCTTGCCGTCGAGTTCTTCCTGGATGGCGATGTGCGTGACCGAGGAAGTGGCCGACGCGCCGTGCCAGTGCTTGACGTTCGGCGGGATGCGCACCACGTCGCCCTGGTGCATCTCTTGGATCGGGTCGCCCCACGCCTGCACCCAGCCAACCCCGGCCGTGACGAGGAGCACCTGGCCGAGCGGGTGGCTGTGCCAGACCGAACGCGCGCCGGGCGGAAACGTCACCGAGCCGCCGGAGACGTGCGAGGGAGCCTGCGCGCCGAAGAGCTGCGTGACTTGGGGCGTGCCGGTGAAGCGGTCGGCAGGTCCGGGCTGCGCGGTCAGCGTCGCGGCGCGGGCGATGATGATGGGCTGGGCGTTGGGAGTAGCGGTCGGCGCGGCGGGTTGAGCCTG
>CAXUIU010000318.1:3840-4871 GCA_964250955.1 uncultured Chthoniobacterales bacterium
GCGTCCCATGCCGACAGCTTGCGCCGCCACGCCCGTGCCTGCTCCTACGTTCGTGCGCGGCCTGTTCTATTCTTGCGGTAAACGTGCCGCACTGGTAGGAACCCACCCCAGGCTCTTTACAGCGAACGTCGAAACTCGGTGGGTGTCAGCCCAATTGTGCGGCGAAACACCCGGGCGAAGTGGCTGGGGTTTGCGTAGCCCACCTCCAGGCCGATCTCGATCAGGCTGCGCGGGGTTTCGCGAATGAGTTGCTGGGCACGTGAAATCCGCTCGCGAGTGACGAACTGCAAAGGGGACATGCCTGTGGCCTGCCGGAACACGCGGCAAAAGTGAAATGGGCTCAGGTCCACGGTCTCGGCGAGCTTGGCGACGCTGATTTCCTCGGCCAAGTGGTCGTGCAAGAAATCCTCGACCCGGCGGAGTTGGCGGATGGGCAGCCCGCCGCGATAGTCGAGCTTCTCGACGGCGGTTGCCGTGTACTTTTCCACCAGGACCGAGGCGAGGAGTTGCGTCATGTCCGCCACGCGCTGGGAACTGCCGGGCACCGCTTCCGCGAGCATTTCCGCGCACGCGAAACACAGGTGGGCAAGCACCTCGTCACGTCCGAAGAAGTCGACGATCTCGACGGCGTCGGCGCGGCCGGGATGGGTAGCTTCCAACGCGGCCCGGTAAGCCGGGACTGCGATGTGGACCTGGATCGTTTGCAGTTCCTGGCCCGGAGGAGAGGTAAAACACACCTCGTAGGGCGTGCGGGAACGGGTGACAAAGAGGTCGCCGGGCTGGATGTGCCGGACGATCCACGCCCCGTCACGCTCGCGCTCCTGGAACTGCGCCGTACCTACGATGCCGCAGGAGATGTGCGGCTCGGCGGTCGCAGGCACCAGAAAGCGGTCCACGACGCGCGGAAACTGGAAGCGGCGCGCGTAAATCCCCGGCCAGTGCAGGGCGGCGCTGTCGGCCACGACCCGGCCGCTCATGTAGCGTGAAAACGCGGCGGCGGTGGGTTTCTGGGGCGGGTCCACAATGGCGAA
>CAXUIU010000319.1:0-4870 GCA_964250955.1 uncultured Chthoniobacterales bacterium
GGCTCCAAACCTTCCGCCCAAGGACCGGAGAACTATTTTACCGGCACCGTCCGCATCGACGCGCCTTTCAAAGCCGAGGAACCCGGCCGGGTAGAAGGAGCTTACGTGACCTTCGAGCCCGGCGCACGCACGGCCTGGCACACGCACACGCTCGGCCAGACCCTCGTCGTCACGGCGGGCCTGGGCTGGGTGCAGCGCGAGGGCGGACCCGTGGAGGAGATCCGCCCCGGCGATGTGGTCTGGTTCCCGGCGGGCGAGAAGCATTGGCACGGTGCCTCGCCCACGGTCGCCATGACCCACCTCGCCATCGTGGAAAACCAGGACGGCAAGAACACGGACTGGCTCGAAAAAGTCAGTGACGAGCAATACCGCGGCTGACTGGCTTCCCCCTTCTTTTCTTACCTTCACTGACAACAGCGAATCCATCCCAACCCTACCAACTCGCATGAACTTCTCATTTAAAAACCAGGTTGCCCTCGTGACCGGAGCCGCCTCCGGCCTGGGCCTCGCCACCGCCAAAGCCTTCGCTGAAATCGGCGCTTCCGTGGTGCTCGCCGACTACAACGAAAAAGCTGTCCGTGTCGCCGCCGACGAACTGGCCGACAAGGGCCACAAAACCCTCGGCATCCACTGCGACGTGAGCGACGACGACCAGGTCGAGGCCATGGTCAAGCAGGTCGTCGAAAAGTTCGGGCGGCTGGACTGCGCTTACAACAACGCGGGCGTGCAGAACGAACTGGCCATCACCGAAAACACCACCGCCAAGGACTACGACAAGGTCATGGGCATCAACCTGCGCGGGGTGTGGAGCTGCATGAAGTTCGAGTTACAGCAGATGAGCCGCCAAGGCAGCGGGGCCATCGTCAACTGCTCCTCGCTCGGCGGCCTGTTAGGCGGCGCGCAACGCGGCATCTACCACGCCGCCAAGCACGGCGTGCTCGGCTTCACCAAGAGCGCGGCCCTAGAGTACGCCGCCAAGGGCATCCGCATCAACGCCGTGTGCCCGGGCATGATCGATACGGCCATGAGCGACCAGATGAAGGCCGCCGGACAAGGGCCAGCCCTGGAGGCGATGCTCAAGACGGTGCCCATCGAGCGCATCGGCCGCGCCGACGAGATCGCGGACGTGGTGCTGTGGCTGTGCAGCACGGCTTCCACTTACGTCATCGGCCAAGGCATCGCCGTCGATGGCGGCTACACGATTCAGTAAGCCACGATCAGCGTGGCATCCTTGAACGGCATCATCACGATGGATCAGACCACTCACCTCAACCTGAGTAAGAATCATCCTTCAGAAAACTTGCGTTGGTGAGGCGGCAGTTTTGCCGGGATTATTGGAGCGTCAAAGGGCCGTTTTTTGATGCCGATATCATCGGCCACATAAATTGCGTGTATTCTCCGGACGATTGCCACTTTGCTGCGATGACTTGGCTCGCGCTTCTCTCGACACTCACCAGTGCCAGTTGCTCGACGAAGCCGATTTTGGCGCGTACGGCGCAGGTCGTTTTCCATTCGGCAGCCCTGTCGACGCAATGCCGCGTACACCGTAATTTGGTATGCAGCGTCTTCATCAGTTCGATCTCAGTTCCATCCAGCGAGCCCACGTCAAAAATGACCAAGTCACAAAACTCGCTCGTTCCGCGATTCGCAGCGCACCGACGACGCTGCTGGCCATGGTGACCTGGTAGCCAGCGCGGGTTCCAGAGCATCTCTATTTGAGGTCAAGATCGTTCTTGGTGTTTGTCGCTCGCGGACCGGTCTCACCAACCGCAGGCAACTGGTGGGCGGTTTCAGCAAAAAGCGCGGCAAAGAAGGATCTGATGACGTTTGAACAAATTGAACTAGCCCGGAGCCGGCTTATGCTTGGCATCATCAACGTCGGTAGCTGGGTATTAGCAACCGCCGCTGGGCTCAGGCTGCTGACGAGGAACACAGGCTCGTCGCTCAGCCTGCTCTACACCGTCCTCGTAGTGCTATTGGCACTTGGCATACAGGCTGGGTTCGACTTCGCAGGTGGAGCGTGGCTGGTGCCGGCGCCGCGGCCATCAGTTGCCAGACTTTTACGAACGTGGTTGCGAGGCTTCCTGGGACAAGGGCTGGTTTTGGCGCTAATCGTGGCTTTGCACTACGGAAGTTTCCGGCTGAGTGGTGGGTTTGTCGCGGGTGTCGTGGTGGGAACGATAGGTCTGGCGGTGGGTAGAGTGCGCTGTCTGCGTTTGGTTGCCGGTGTGCCGATCATCCGGCAAGCAGCCGCGGCGAAGAATGTTCTTCTGGCTGAAGCGACCGACCCGGCGTTTACAGGCGCGATGGTTGGTCTGGGGGAGCAACAGGTCAACGTGTGGCCCGCTTCGTGGCATGAGCGAGTGCCTGCGGACGAGCGTGCGGCGGAGGAAAGCCGCCGGCAGTGGCAGGCAGTCGGTGGTCGGCCGCATCGCACGTTGGGGCTGATCCTGCTCTGGAACGCGTTGGGAAGTGCCCTCGGTACGTACTGTTTCCACTTGGCTGTTCATCCTCCTTTAAAAGCTCTCGTGCTGCACGCCTGCTGGATGACTCTCTCGACCTTCGGCAGCTTGTTGATTTTGCCTAGCTTGAGCCGTCCGGCCGTGTACGCCGCCGACCGCGCCGCGCTCGACGCCGGGCACGATCCCCGCGCCTGGATCGCGCGTTTCGCCGACTTGGTAGGTGAAGACGGGAGCAGCCACTCTTTGGTGCAAACGATTTTTTACCCCGTGCCATCGGTGCAGAGGCGTTGGCAACAGCTAACGGCCGAACCGGTTGTAAGGATTTTTGGAGGCAACCCGGCACGGGCGAACCTGTACTACTCCTGGGCAAGTGGCACGCTGCTCGGACGAGCCGTGCACTGCAACGTGGGCCGGCCGGCCTTGTGGGTCTTCCCGCCATCGGACTGAGGATGCTTGGTGTGCTGTCCATTCCCATCAAGACGCGGCGCGACTGGCGCGACGACGCCCGGGTGTGCGTAGCGCTGGGCTCGGTAGCGTTCACGCTGCTGTTCGCCTGGGTCTGCACGCGCTGGGATGGTTCGGACGGCCGGACGGCCGCCTGGTCGGACGGCATCAATCTGCTGCTGTTCGGTGGCTACGCTTGGCAGGCCAAAGACCGGGCACTCAGTCGGTTGATGCTGGCTGCCGTCGTGCTTGGCACGGTGGAATTGCTGGCGGACTTTTTCTGCGTACACTGCACCGGTACGCTGGACTACGGGATGTCGCGTTCGGCACTGGTGCTGGCATCGCCTTGGTGGATGCCGTTGTCCTGGGCTGTGGTTGCCGTGCAGATCGGTATTAGCTCGGATGCCACCATCCGGCGTTACGGAGCGTGGCGAGGCACCGCGCTCGGCGGGTTGCTGCTGGGTGCCGTGCTGATCCCGGCGTACGAGGAACTGGCTTGGGGTGCCCGCTGGTGGCGCTACCAACACTGTTTGTGCATCGGGCACACGCCGGTTTACATTGTGCTGGCCGAAGCGATCATCGGTGCCGGCTTGGCCGGGCTCGGTCGCGGCGCGCTGCGATGGTGCACGGCCCGCGCTGCTGTCGGGCTTGGCTTGGCAGTCGGATTGGTGACGATCTTGGGCGGCACCGTCGGTTGGGGAGTGGTAGAGTTTATTGGTCGTGGGGCGCGACCAGCTTGGCCATGGCATTGAGGAGAAGGTTTTCACCTTGTTTTTTCTCTGGAGATTCTTCGAACCCCACGGCAGACAGACCTTTTTTCCAGTTCGCGGGCACGCCGTTGGCTTGGCCGAGCAGCGCGCCGATGACCGCGCCGCGATGGCAACTATCGCCGCCCACCTGGGCGTTCGCGCAGATGCCCGCTTCGAAGTCGTGCGCGTACTTCCACGCCAGGTAGAGCGCTGCCGGAAAGGCGTCCGGGATGTAGCAGGCCGGGCTCAGGCGTTCGCCGATGACGACCTCGTCCGGTTCCCGGCTCCAGCGCGCCACCTTGGCCGCCGAGATCCAGTCGGGGGCACAAGCCAGGATCGCTGTTTGCAAGTCTCGGCCTTCGTGCACCGCCACCAGGATATCCGTTAAGACGCCCGCCGCCCGCAACACGCCCTCGTCCTTGTGCGTCAACGCCACGTGGGTCTGCACCGCCTCCCGCAGCTCTGCGGCCGGGTGATCCGCCAAGGCCGCGAACAAAGCTGGCACGCCCGCCAAGCCACCGATGTGCACGTCATCCACCCCGCAGGCACGCGCTTTACGGCCCCGGGCGTAGTGGGTGAAGAACCCACGGTGACACTCCTCCACGTAGGTGTCACGGTGACTACCCGGCGTGAGCATGAAGCGGACGTACTCTGCCAGCCAAGCGTCGGGATCGTAACTACCGAGTCGCTGGATCTGTTCGTAGAGGCGGGTGGCAAGCTGGAAGTTGAGCGTGTTCTCGCCCGCGGCCAGGAACTGGTGGTAGTGCACGCCCCGCTGGCCCCAGTAGCGGGCTTGGTCGTGGAGGATGTCACCGCGCTCGTTGGGCGGCGTGTACTCCGAGCGCCACAGGATGCTGTCGGGATGAGGGTTCTTGGGGGCGAGGTAGGAGGTGATCTGGCCGTAGTCCTGCGCCAGGGCTTGGCGGTTGTAGTACCAGTGCACGGGCATCGCCACCGCGTCGGCGGCCAGAGCACCAAAGAAGGCGGCTTCGGGAGAGTTCGTCACGCAGCCAAGTTACTCCTGTTTCGCGGTGGATGGTAGGGAGAGACGTGCTGCCGTGTCGCTTGGGGGGCAACGAAGGGCCACGGTAGTGACAGACCGCCGCCCCGGAGTTGGTGGAAACACTTACACCAGCCCCCTCCCACAGACATTGGTATCTTCCAGGGTATAAGAGAGGGAACGGGAACCGTCCGCTCTGACCTACGCCGGAGCAA
>CAXUIU010000320.1:0-4853 GCA_964250955.1 uncultured Chthoniobacterales bacterium
CGCCGAAACCGAACTCCCCGCCGTCCGTGAACCGCGTGCTGGCGTTCCAGTACACGGTTGCGGAGTCTACCTCATTGAGGAACCGCTCCGCTGCCCCCTCGTCCGCCGTGACGATGGCGTCGCTGTGGTGGGAACCATACGCCTCGATGTGCGCCACGGCCTCGTCCAAGTCGCCGACGACCCGTACCGCCAGCTTCAGGTCGAGGTATTCGGTCGTCCAGTCTTCCTCCGTCGCCGGCAGGACGCGCTGCCCGAGCAAACCGCGAACGGCCCTGTCGCCGTGGACTTCGACGCCTTCCTTCCACAGCGCCGTTGCCGCGCGCGGCAGGAACTCGTCCGCCGCGTCGCGGTGAACGAGCAGCGTCTCGACGGCGTTGCAGACGCCGGGGCGCTGGCATTTGGCGTCAAGGAGGATGCGCTCGGCCATGTCCAGGTCGGCGGCGCGGTCCACGTACAGGATGCACACGCCGTGGTAGTGCTTGATGACCGGCATCCGCGCGTGGCGCACGACGGTTTCGATGAGCGCCGTGCCGCCTCGCGGGACGATCATGTCCACATAACGATCCATTTCCGCCAAGTGCCGCACGGCGTCGCGGTCGGTGCGCGGAACCAGGAGAATGCTGTCCGCCGGCAGCTCGGCCCGCGCCGCCCCGTCGCGCAGGGCGTCGGCGATGGCGAGGTTGGAACGCAACGCCTCGCTGCCGCCGCGCAGGATGGCGGCGTTGCCCGTCTTCGTGCAGAGGACAGCCGCGTCGCTGGTGACGTTCGGCCGGGATTCGTAGATGATGCCGACGACGCCGATGGGCACACGCACTTTGCGGATGGCGAGTCCGTTGGGACGCGTCCAAGCGCGGAGGGTTTCGCCGACCGGATCTTCCAACGCCGCCACCGCCCGCACGCCGTCGGCCATGGCGGCAAGGCGCTTTTCGTCGAGTCGCAGGCGGTCGAGCATCGCACCCGACAGGCCGGCGGCACGGGCAGCGTCCACGTCCAGGGCGTTGGCGGCGAGGATCGTGTCGCGGTGCGCGTCGAGCGCGTCGGCCATGGCGAGCAGGCCGGCGTTCTTGCGTGCGGTGGACAGGCGGGCCAGCGCACGGGCGGCGGCCTTCGCGCGGCGGCCGAGGTCAAGAATTTCGGCGGCGAGGTCCATGTTCCTAAGCTTTCGCGGGCACCACGAAGCGCGTGCCGACTTCCTCTCCTGCGACGATGCGCTCCAACAAACCGGGCGTGCGGCCATTGGCGATGACGGCCGGGATGCCCGCTTCCACGGCGCGCTTGACGGCTTGGAGCTTGGTCGCCATGCCGCCGGTCGAAAGGTGTCCCCGGCGGTCACTGGCGAGGTGGAAAACCTCTTCCATGTTTTCCACGACCGGGATGGGTGCGCCCTCGCCGGTGCCGTCGCGCGTGAGACCCTCGGCGCTGGTGAGCACCACCAACAGATCGGCCTCCGCCAACACGGCGACCTCGGCCGAGAGCCGGTCGTTGTCGCCGAAGCGCAGTTCCTCGACGGCGACGCTGTCGTTTTCGTTGATGATGGGCACGACCCCGCCGTGGGTCAGTAGGCAGCGCAGGGTGTTTTGCGCGTTGGCGTAGCGGGTACGGCTGTCGAGGTCCTGGTGGGTGAGGAGGAGTTGCGCCACCGCCAGCCCGTGCCGGGCGAAGTGCGTCTCGTACACGCGCATGAGCCGCGACTGGCCGATGGCCGCGCACGCCTGCACGGTCGGCGTGTCGGCCGAACGCTCGTTCAACCCGAGCACGCTCATCCCCGCCGCCACCGCGCCGCTGGTGACGACGATGCACTGGTGTCCACGCGCGACGAGCGCGGCCACTTCTTCCGTCAGCCGCCGGAACTGCTCGTCGTCCAACGCCGTGCCGCCCGGCCTGGTGAGCAGGCCGGTGCCGAGCTTGACGACGAGACGCGGCGTGGGCACGAACATGGCGGAAGAGAGGGGTTGCGGTCGACGAAGGAAACCATTAAGATATCGCTTCTGTTTCGGCAAGGCTGCCGCGAACGGCTCACGCATTCGTAGCTCAATTGGATAGAGCGCTGCCCTCCGAAGGCAGAGGTTGTGGGTTCGACCCCCGCCGAATGCACCCACCGGGTTCTGCTCTAAACCGGGATCATGCGCTCTGGTCGCGGGGCAACTCCCTTGTGGCGAGGAGCAGGTATTATCATCCACCGCGCCGGATCGACTCGAATAGGAGTCGACCCCCGAAAACATCCCCGATGGCTTTTGTTCCTGGCACGTGGGTGCGGGGTTCATCAAACCCGAAAAAACATCCGAGAACATGCAAGAAGAACTCCTCCGCCACCTCACCCAGCAAGGCATCCAGGCCGTCCAAGCCGCTTGCCAGATGGGCCAGGAAGCCACCAAGAAAGTCGAAGGAATGGTCACGGCTCCCGAACTCAAGGAACATCTGCAGCGCGGCCACGAGTACAGCCGCCAATGGACCGAGCGTTTGTCCAAGGTCCAGCAAGCCACCCACGGCACGGACGAAGAGGGCGACAATCCCATCATCCGCGCCCACCAGGAAGTGGCCGACCGCATCGCCCAACACGCCAAGGACCCTGCCGAGCGTGATCTGGGTCTGATCGCCAGCGGCCAGTTGGCGCTGCACTACTACATCGCCGCCTTCGGCACCTTGGCTTCCTACGTGGAAGCGATGGGCCACGCTGAGGAGGCCAAGACGCTCAAGCAATGCGCGGACGAAGCCAAACAAGGCGACGAGGGATACACCCGGATTGCCAAGCAGATGCTGCAAGGCGCGTGAGCTTAGAGCACCTCGCCGCACGGTGCGGCGAGGTGCATCGTGCGCGTGGAAGGACGGACTCGGCGGAAATTGGCAGGCCAACTTTCCGGCCACCGCCCACCGCTGGTGCAACGCCGCGACGCCTGCGTCCGTAGCCCCGGCACCGAGCATCGCTCAAGTGGACGGCCCCGGACCCGCGTTGACCGCGGCGAAAGCTTTGTTGTACGCATCTCGCCTGGCCTGCTACCCACTTCGCGGAAAGCCGGACCCTCACGCTCTCGTACACCCTGTGCGGACGGCGGGCTTGAACGCGCCGACCGCACAGACGGCCGGGTTTTGGAGTCGGCGGACGGCTTCAGTTCACCGAGGTCACTGCCTCGGATCGACGGTCCGCACTGAATAGCGCCTGTAGAACTGCCGCGCAAAGTAAGCCGGCAGGCTACAGACTTTGAAGCCGCACCTCGACTCCAGTGTCGCTCGACTCGTAGATCGCCATGAGCATCTTCATCAGATCCACGGCCTGGTCGACGCTGTTGACCGGCGGCAGGCCCGTGCGGACGGCGTGGAGGAAGTCGGCCAGTTGGTGATCGAAGCCGTTCGTCTCCGGGCCAGTTTGGATCGGCGCGGAGTGGCGCTCCTTTCCTTCCATCGTGTAGAGGGTTGGCGGGTTGAGCACCAGCGTCGCCCGGTCGCCGTAGAGCGTCGTGTTTTCCAGTTCGTGCCCGGCCCAGGGGCTTTTTGGGACGGCGTCGGTCTGGTTGCCGGCCCAGGATACTTCCAGGTGCAGCACCAGTCCGTTCTCAAAGCGCACGAAGGCGAAGCCGGCGTCTTCCACGTCGCATTTTACCCCGGGTGGGATCGTGTGGCCGAAGTTCGCCGACACTCGTCCGCTGACCGACACCGGCTTCGGACAGCCCGCCAGATACCACGCGGCGTCGAGGGCGTGCACACCGATGTCGATCATCGCGCCGCCACCTGCCTTGGCTTTTTCCAGGAACCACCCGCCGACGCCCACCGGGATACCCGCCGAACGCACCCGTTCGGCCCGCGCGAAGTACACGCTGCCCAACGCGCCGTCGTCCACGAGTTTCTTGGCGGCGAGCATCTTGTGGTTGAAACGCGACTGCCGGCTGAAAGCGTAGGTCAGCCCGCGTGCCCGGGCCTCTCCGCGGATGGCTTCAATCTCGGCGACGTTCATCGTCGGCGGCTTTTCGCAGAGGACGTGCTTGCCCGCACGCAGAGCGGACATCGTCGCCGAAGCGTGCAGAAAGTTCGGCAGCGAGACCACCACGGCATGCACCGCCGGATCGGCCAGCATGTCGTCGTACTGCGCGAAGCTCTTCGTGGGCGAGAACTGCGCGGCGAACTTTTCGCGCCGTTCCTCGCCGAGATCACACGCGGCGTACACGGCCGCCCCCGGCAACGTCCAGGCGGCCTTCGCGTGTTGCTCACCAGGCCAGCCTAATCCTAAAAACCCGAGCCTGATTTCTTCGACTTGATCCATGCCTTTGCAATCGCGCAGTCGGGGAACCGCGCGCGCGTAGCGACCTCAACTGCCTTTCTTGTCGTCCTTCTTTTCTTCGGGGGCGACTTCGACCTTCGCGCCTTCGACCAAATCGGTTGATGGATTGACCACAAGAGTCTCGCTCCCCTGCAAGCCGCTGGCGACCTCGATGGTCAACCCGAAGTCACGCCCGAGCTTCACGTCGCGGTAGTGGACCTTCTGATCCTTGTCCAACACCGCCACGCGCGGACCTTCCTTGCGGATGTCCAAGGTGTTCGCGGGCACGACCATGGCGGGCTCGTTCTGCTGCACCTTGAAGCGGATGTTCAGGTACATGCCGGGCAGGAGTTGGCCCTGTTCGCTCGGGATCTGGATCTCCACCCGCTCGGTACGCGCCGTCGGGTCCAAGGAGTCGGCGGTGCGTGTGACCTTGCCCTTGAAAACCTTCTGCGCATACTCCGGCGCGGTGACCTCTACCTCCTGGCCGGTCTGCACGTTGGGCGCGTACGCCTGCGGCACGTAGATAAACACCCGCAGCACGTCCGTCTGCGAGACCGTGTAGATGGCGGGCGTCGTCGTCGCGCTACCGCTGGCAATC
>CAXUIU010000321.1:0-4811 GCA_964250955.1 uncultured Chthoniobacterales bacterium
CTCTTGCCCCGGCGTTGGGTGGTCGAACGCTCCTTTGCTTGGCTGGCGCGCTTTCGCCGCCTCTCGCGTGACTACGAACGGCTTCCAAGTACCCTCGCCGGGTTGCACTGACTCGCTTTTACCAGCCTTTTGCTCAGCAACTTGTTCAAGACGTTAGCCTTGAATGCATGACAGGCTCTAGCTCTCGGTAGTCCTGCTCGACGCGCCAGCGTGCCTTGGCGGTGGCCACGAGCTTCTTGAGGGCGAGGGTCTGCTTGGGCAAGCGCGCCAGCCAGTAGCGCTAGGCGCAGGTTCGTCGGCGGGCCACTCGATGAGCACGGTCTCTTCCACCCGCTCGGGTTGCGGTCCTTGCTTCCAGCCGTGCGCGGCTCACGCGGGCAGGCGGGCAAAGCGCGCGTTGCGGCTCCTTGGTGCCGTGGCGCTAGGTCACGCGCTTCCACGCCGAGGCGAGCAACCCCGCCGTCAGTCTGGAGAGAAACCCTTCCAGGCTCTTGTCCAACCGCCGCAACTCACCCGCTTGCATCCGTCCACGATGCCGCCGTGCTCCCGCAAACTCAAACAACTACCCGACGAAGTATTACTAGGCCGTGTTCGTCTCAATTGCGACATGCTGAAGTGGGCGAAGCCTCTGCGGCTTTTCTGGCGATGATATGGCTGGAGCGCTCGATACGAGATAGAAGACATAACATGATGTCAAAACGAAGCATACCATGAAGGCCCAGCGAATGGCCCCGGCGGGTATTGATGGAAACAGCGATGCGAACAGAACTCCAGCGGTAAGGTGGATGAGGTAACGCGAGTAGCTCCATAGTCCAGCCCACTCCAGAATCCGCGATGGAGCTACCGTGTGTCGGAATTGTATCTCACGGTAGAGCCACAGCGCAACAAATACAGCAAACAGGTTAAGAGTCCACGGATAGCCAATCGGGCTGTGGAAGCGTAGAACGCTGCACACCCAAGCAGCGACAAAGATGGACGCCCGCCAAGCCCAAATGGCTACCGTGGTAACGTGGCGGAGCGGGACAGTGCGAGCGAACTCTGCAAGAACGCAACCAAGGAGCCAGCAAAGTAAGCCCAGAAGCCAGTTCAAACCTGAGCCGTAGGATGGGTAGTCTCCGGCTGTATGGTCGGTGGCGGCAACTACCGATATGGCAATAAATGAAACGATCACGATGCCGCGCTATGATCCGGTACGAAGTTGCGCGGCTCGAAGAACAGGATAGCAAATGTAGTAGATCAGCTCTGCGAGGAGGCTCCAGAGAATGGACTCATGGAAAAGGGCCAACTCAACTCCGATCAATCCGCTTAGTGGAATCGCAATGGCCACCGGCACAAGAAGTCGGAGAAAGCGTCGTGTGTAGAACTCCTTTAGTCGCGGGCGACGGTTGGAACCGGCAAAAGGAAAATGGATGCAGAAGCCAGAAATAACGAAGAAGACGATGACCACTGCTGACCCTGACCAAATGTTCCCGTAAAGTCCACGAAGCGCGAGACTAGCTGTCGAGCCGTCCGCAAATGGATTCACGAGCGCGGATGCTGCTCCGTGGCCAAAGAAAACTCAGAGGACGCAGACGAAGCGGATTGAGTCGAGGCTCCGCACGCGCTCCATAGTGGTTGGTGTGCGTTCCATAAAAGAGGTGGCTATCCGTGTTGGTTTGACGGGCAGCAGCCGTGAAGTTAATCACGGTGTCCGCGTTGGAAGCCGGGACGCCGCCCGTCCAGTTGGCGGCCGTGGACTAGCTGTTGTCGGCTCCGCCGCCGGTCCAGGTGTAGGTGACCGCGTGGGCGCAGAAAGGTAAGGTCGCGGCAGCACTCAGGCCGAGCGAGGCGGCGAAGCGGAAAGCGCGGCGGGTGAGTAGGCGCGGGGCGTCTTTTCATGGCAGTGATTGGCAACGGGGTGGCGAGCGAGAAAGGCGTTGGGGGAATGGGTGAATGACGATGGCTCTCACCTTTTCCTACGGCGCAGCGGCAGCCGCGTTGCAAAAAAGCTTGCCCAGTCCCCCGATGGCACCGGCTCGGGGGCGTTCTTCGCGGCGGCTGAGGTGCGGGGGCAGCGCTGGTTGGTGCCGTGCCAGATGCGACGCGCGCCGCTGCCAACCACGCGTTGGTGGCGGCAACCCTCTGAGTAGTTGGAGCGGACAGCCTGCTCCCTGTTCAGCGAGCGAGCACAGGCCGAACGGGCGAGATCATGCGCTTTTAACTGCGCCAGGCGCCAAAAAACGGTTGAGGTTGTGTGAAAACGCCCGCTTGGTGGTTCGTTCAGGCGGGCAGAGACGCCGGGACAAGGTTTTGCTCGTAGCGGGCGACCTGAGCGAACCCACGGACGTAAAACCACCCGCTGAAGTCGTGGGCAAGCCAGATCGCCCTGGCGAGAGCGCGCCAGCGCCGCCGCAGGGCTTCCACCAGGGCTTTGACTCCGGCGATGTTGATCACGCGCAGCAGGTTGTAGGCGAGCGCACTCAGGCTAAACTCCGCCCGCACCTGGCGCAGGCCCTTCATGAGGAAGTGGCCCTGGTGCATGGCGTGTTTGATCGTGCCGCAGGGGTGCTCGACCGTGTGGCGCCGCTGCCTGGTCATCTGTGGGTTGGCCGCCAGCCGCGCCGCCATCGCATCCAACACGGCCTCGCCTTCAGCGGGCGATGCGCCGCCAGCGTTTGTCCAAGGTGCACTGCGCCCGCAGCGGACAACAACGACACGCGGCTGGGTTGTAGTAGAGCAGCAGCCGGTGGCCGCGCGTGGTCGACTCGCTGTGGGGCGATAAGGTCTCGCCGTTGGGGCAGCGGCAGGTGTCGGCCACCGCGTCGGGCACGAAGGCCACGATGCCCGCCGCCTCGCAGGCGACGATGTCCTCGCCCGCAAAGTAGCCCCGGTCCGCCGTGGCCGCGATGGTCTGCACGCCGAGGGCTTCTTCGGCCGGGATGGCGGTGGGAGCTAACTGGCCCAGGTCGCTGCCCAGGTTGGTGACCTCCTATTCGACGAGGAGCTGGTGCTTGGCGTCCACGGCTACCTGCGCGTTGTAACCCACCCCCACTTTCGGGTAGGTGGCCATGGCGCGGCTGTCGGGATCGGTCAGCGACACCTGGCTCTCGCCCGTGCGTTCCATGCGCGCCGCGACCGCCGCGTACTCGCCGCGCCGCTTCTGCAAGATGGCGATCTTCTCGGCCAGGTTCGTGGTTGGCGGGCTACCCGCAGCAGAGCCGCCTTCCTGATCGTCCGCTTTGGCGAGTTCGGCCAGATACCCGGCCAGCCGTTCGTCGGCGTGGCGCAGCATGGTCTTGAGCTTCTCGCGCGTGAAATTGCGCTCCTGGCTGTTGACGGCCTTCAGGCGTGTGCCGTCCACCGCCAGCAGCTCACGACCGAACAGATCCAGCTGACGGCAGAGGTACACGAAACGCCGGAACGCGACCTTGAAAGCCGGGGCGTTCTCGCGCCGGAAGTCGGCCACGGTCTTGAAGTCGGGCCGCAGCCCGCGCAAGAGCCACATGACTTCCAGGTTGCGGCGGCACTCCGCTTCCAGGCGGCGCGAGCTTCGCACCCGGTTCAGGTAGCCGTGGAGGTACAACTTGAGCAGGTCGCTCGGGATGGTCGCCGGGCCGCCCGGTCTCCTTGGCTTCAGCCCGCACGAAGCCGGCCTTGCCCAGATCGAAGCCGTCCACGAACGCCTCGATGGCGCGCACCGGATTATCGCTCCCAAGTAATCCTCTACCGACGCGGGCAACAACAAGGTCTGCGCTCGATCACTCCCTTGGATGTGACGCATCACCCATCCTACCAACCCACGTCAGAAAACGGGAGCGTTTTCACACAAGCTCCACCGTTTTTTGGCACAAAGATCGCTCACGTGACAGCAGGTCAGAGATCCGCGCGGTGCTGCAGGGCGAAACGGACCAACGCCAGGCTGCCACGCACGTGGAGCTTGGCCCCGATGTTCTGGCGGTGGGTTTCCACGGTGCGCGGGCTCACGGAGAGTTGCGCGGCGATCTCCTTGGTGCTGCGGTCTGCCGCGATGAGCCCGAGCACGCGCCGCTCGGTGGGCGTCAGCGTGGCCAGACCCGGATGGAGCCGGTCGGGACCTTCCTCGCCTCCCCGGCGGGTGAGCACTTGGGCGGACAACGCCGGGCTGAGATAAGGCTCGCCGGCGGCCACGGCCTTGATGGCGGCCACGATGTCTGTCACCGCGCTTTCCTTGAGCACGTAGCCCTTGATGCCCAGCTCCAAAGCGGCCTCGAACAGCTCTTTCTCGCTGTGCATGGTCAGGAAAATGACCGCTGGCTGGACCCCAGCCCCTGGCAGGGCACGGACCACCGCGAAGCCGTCGAGCACCGGCATGTCGATGTCGAGCACGGCCACGTCGGGCGCCTGGGTCTGGATGGCCGCCAACGCTTGCCGCCCGTCGCCGGCCTCTGCCACGACGGTCAAGGCGTCATCGGCCGCGATGATCTGGCGTAGTCCCTGACGAACGATGGAGTGACCGTCAGCGAGGATGAGGCGGATGGTGGCAGGCATGTCGTCAGGGCTTGGTGTTCAGGGAAGCTGGGAGCGGCAGGTGGATCAAGACCGTCGTGCCCCCCGACCGGTTAGAACTGGAAGGCACAGGTGCCCCCGAGCAAGCCAAAGCCAAGCCGCTCCCCTTGGATCGGCGTGGCCACATCGAAGCAAGCCGTGCGGGTTGGCGGCCCCCCGGAAACACGCAGCGGGCAGAGCGTCATGCTTTGACGAGGCATCCCCGCCGCCGGGCGTGCCGCGCCGCCAGCGCACCGACCCCCACCAGCAGCCAGGCCCAGGTGCCCGGCTCGGGCACGACGTTGGTG
>CAXUIU010000322.1:0-4789 GCA_964250955.1 uncultured Chthoniobacterales bacterium
GCACCACGTTGATGACGACCATGCCGAGCAGCAGCGCGAAAGTCGTCATGCCCTCGAAGTACAACAACGCCTTGACCCCGACACGGCCGACGGCCTTGAGGTCACCCATGCTGCCGATGCCCGCAACCACCGTCGTGAAGATGATGGGTGCAATCAGCATCTTGATGAGCTTGATGAACGCCTGGCCCAGAGGCCCGAGCGACTCACCGAGTCCCGGCCGGAAGTGCCCGAGCAGCGCACCCAGTACGATGGCGATGAGCACCTGCATGTAGAGGGGGGACAGGATTCTTTTCATGGCGGGGGATGGTCTTATTCTAGAGGGCGCCGCCAGCGTGGCGAGCGGGATTTTGTCTTGTGCGAACGGGCTCCTGTACGCACCGTTCTTTATGAATCCCGCTCGACCCATCGTCGAACGCGCGGAAGTTTTTCCGGTCGAGTTGACCGTCAGGCGCACGCTGTGCGAGGAGCCGACCTTCGCCGTGGCCCGGGCGTAGGTCAGGACGCCGGCCGCGGCGGGGCGGTGCTCTCGCCGAGGATGAGCCGCGTCGAAAACGTACGCTGCTGGGTCTCCGCGTAGTGGGGGTCTTCCATGCGCCGCAGCAGGAGACCGACCGCCTCGCTGACCATGCGGTCCACGGGCTGCTCGACGGTCGTCAGCGCCGTGGTCAGGTGTTGGCCGATGGGGGTATGGTCCACGCCAATGACCGACAGGTCACCAGGCACGGTCAGCCCCAGGTCGAGCGCGCCGCGGATCACGCCGATGGCCGCCAAGTCGTTGTGCGCGAGCACGGCGGTCGGGCGCTGACCGGGCGAGCGGTTGAGGAGCTGGCTCGTCGCCGCCCGCGCGCTCGCAATGGTGTGGCCGCAACGCACGAAACTTACATCCTCCGGCCGGAACCCGCACTCCCGGACCAGTTCGCGGAACACCTCCGGCCGTTCGCCCTCGCGCTGGCCTTCGCACACCGCCAAGAGGAACGCGATCTGCCGGTGGCCCAGGCCGATGAGGTACTGCACGGCCTGCGTCGTGCCGGCACGGAAGTTCACCGTGACGGCATCCACAGGCACGTTCGATATGCCGGTCTCGTGCATGGACACCACCGCCTTGCCGCGTTCGCGGTATTCTTGCAGCGTGGCTTGGTTACGCTCGGGGTCGATCAGGATGCACACGAGCCCGTCCACCTGTCGGCTGGTGATGGAACGCAGATGGTCGGCCTCGCGGCGCACGTCGGCGTGGGAGCTTTCCAAGATCAGATTGTAGCCGTGCGGGGCGATTTTGGTTTCGAGGGTTTCGGCCAGGGTCGCGTAGAAGGGGTTCTGCAAGTCGGGCACGATGAGCCCAATCGTGTTGAACTTGCCCATGCGCAGGGCTACGGCGGCGCGGCTGGGCTCGTAGCCGAGTTCCTCCGCGGCCTTGAAGACCCGAGCGGCCGTTTCCTTCGACGCCCAGGAGTTCGGGCGGCGGTTGAGGATGGTCGAGGCCGTGTTGACGGCCACGCCGACGCGCAGGGCCACGTCTTTGAGACGCGACCTCAAAAGGTGGTTCCCGCTTGGTGATGGCAAACGTTCATCGGGATGCGTGTTCGTCCGGGGGAGAAGAAACGGTTCATTTTGTACCGGCTAGCGGCCGTTTGCCAAGCGCATTCCCAGCGGTGCGTTGCGCTGATCTTCCCGGCACTCCGTCTGGCACTCTGATGAACAAACGTCCGCCGTCAAACCGCGGGTCCTCAAACCCTGCTCGCGGACCACGTTTGACATCACATGCTCAAACTGATTTAAGTAACGCCCTTATTTCGACCCACCGCTTCAAGACACCAAGTTCCTCTCCATGGAGTTCCGGACCTCCCTTCAGTTCCTCGCTCGACTCGCCAACCATCGCGCCGCTCGCCTGCTAAGAGCCGCAACGCTGTTGGCATTTGGTTCCGTCTCCACCACGCACGCCGCTAATTATTATTGGGATCCGACTGGCACTGCTTCAACCAACGGTTCGGGTAGCGCGGCCTGGAACAAGACGCTGCCCGAGTTTTACAACGGTTCTGCCGATGTCGCCTGGACCGATGGGAACTACGCGTACTTCGGCGGAACGGTTGGCACCTACTCCGTGGGGCTCGGAGTGGCGATCTCGGCCACGAACCTCCAGTTCACCGGTTCGGGTTACACGATCACGCCGACGGCGACCAACACGCTGACCCTCACCGCCGCTGGCACCGCGACGGCGCCGACGCTCTATGCCAACGGAGCCAGCGGTTCGAACAACACCATCGCCGGTCCGCTCGTCCTTTCCAGTGCGTCGTACCTCACCGCCGCCGCAGGCAACACGCTGAATCTCTCCGGCACCATCGTCCAGAGCACCCCTGCGTCCAACACAACGACGATTTACGGCCCGGGTACGATCAACTACAGCGGTACAGCCTTCACGCCGGGCAAGTTCAATATCAACGGCGGCGCGACGTTCAACACGTCGGGTACGATGACGATCTCGTCCAACGGCACCTACACGGGCGTGGGCGATACGACGAACTCCACCTGGAACATCAACGCCGGTTCAGCCATTACCGCCAGCACCACGCTCTTCGTCGGCGGTGGTGCGGGGATGACCGGCACCGTGAACGTGAACGGCGGCGCGGCCTCTTTCACTACCATCAACATCGGCAACAGTTCCACCGGTGCCGATGCTAGCGGCAACGGCACCTTAACCATCGGCGGAGGCGCGCTTACCAACTCTAACGGGACTGTTCTCGGCAGCGGCACGGGTACGGGCGTCATCAACCTGAACAGCGGCTCCTACAGCACGACCGGCATCACCAAGGGCATCGGCTCGGGTACAACCGGCAGCGCCACGGTCAACTTCAACGGTGGCACGCTGACTCTCACCGGCCCGCTTAGCAGCGTATCAAACGTTACAGCCAAGGTGTTGTCGAGCGGTGCCGCAATCTCCGTCGCCAGCGGGAACGCCGGCACCATCTCGTCGGCTTTGGTCAGCGGAGTGACGAGCGGCATCGACGGCGGCTTGACGAAGACCGGCGCAGGCAGCTTGAACCTTTCGGGAGTCAACACTTACAACGGTGGCACGACGGTCAGCGGTGGCGCGTTGTACCTGAGCGCACCCGGCGCCACTTTCGGGACGGGCACGGTGTTAGTGGCAAGCGGAGCGGCTGTCGGCGCCAACTCGTCTGGAGCGGTCACCATCGGCAGCAATATCAGCGGCGCTGGCGGCGTCTCGCAGAACGGCACCGGCCCCTCGACGCTGACAGGGACAAACACTTACAGCGGACCGACGAGCGTTAACCAAGGCACCTTGGCTGTGGCGACGCTCTCCGAATTGGGCAGCACCTCGGCGCTCAATCTTGGCACGTCGACGCTCACGGGCGCATTTCAGTACACGGGCGTGGCGGCGACGCTGAACACCCCGATCACTCTCGCGGGTACGACCGGTGGTGGCACCATCGAGTCTTCGGGTTCGGGTGCATTGACCATCAACAGCACGATCCAGCAGACCGCCGCCGGGAACAAAACTCTGACCCTCAGCGGTACGAGCACGGCCGCCAACACCCTTTCCAGCACTCTCGCAGACAATACCGGCAGCCTTACCGGCACCCTCGGGTTGTCTAAGACCGGCGCTGGCACCTGGATCGTTAGCGGTGCGAACACCTACAGCGGCACGACCAACATTTCCGCCGGTGGCACGCTGGCGGGAGTAGGCGCCAATGCGTTCGGTAACACAAGCGGTATTACGGTGGTTGGCAACGCCACGCTGAGTCTGCGCGGCGACACCAGCACCTCATTTGTGAAGCCTACCAGTGGTGCAAACTACTCAGTAGTTGCGGCGAGCGGTTCCTTCTTCAACGCAGACGAGGCTACCACCGCCGGGGCGGGTATCGCTAAGACCATGACCCTCGGTGCGTTCACGACGACCTCTACGACCGCTACTTACGCTCTGAACTTCACCGGGGCCAACAACACCAGCCTCAGCGTAGGTAACATTACCGGCGCTGCCTCTACCGCTGCCGCCGTCGATACGATCTACAACATGATCTCGGGTGGCGGCACCCTGACTATCGCCGGCTACACGAGCGGCAACACTTCGGGCGGCGATACGCTGACCTTTTCCTCCACGGGCAACACGTTCGTGACAGGAGCGATCACACCGAGCAGCACTGTCCTCGCCGTGAACAAGACTGGCACCGGCTCGGTCACGCTCAACGGAGCGAGCACCTACACCGGCGCGACGATGATCAACGGGGGCACGCTGACGGCGACCGCAGCCATCACGGGGACCTCGGCGGTGACCGTCAACAACACCAGCACTTTGGTTCTTGGCGCGAACGACCGCATCAACGACGTGGCGACGGTCACGCTCAACGGCGGCACCCTCAACACGGGCGGCTTCCAGGAGGGGCGTTCGACCGGGGCGGCGGCAGCCACCCAGGGTCTCGGCGCGCTGACGCTGAGCAACTCCTCGACGCTAGATTTCGGCTCTGGCCACTCGGGCAGCAGCGTCCTGGCGTTCGCCGCCAGCAACACGCAAACCTGGACCGGCACGCTGACGCTGACCGACTTCACGGTAGGAACCGACTTCCTGAACTTTGCTTCGAGCACCGGCTTGACGGCAACGCAGTTGGGTGAGATCACCCTCGGCGGCTTCTCGGCGACGGGTCTGGACAGCTTCGGCAACGTGCTCTTCGCCGCGGTTCCCGAACCCGCCACCTGGGCGGCAGGGGTTTTGTTGGTCGGCCTGACCGGAAGGCATTTCCGCCGCCGGACGGTTCGCCGGACGGCCTGAGGGACGGAC
>CAXUIU010000323.1:0-4786 GCA_964250955.1 uncultured Chthoniobacterales bacterium
CCGCGAACATGCCCGCAAATACCGAGCAGGCTGTCTACCGTGCCCCGCTGCCGCTAGACGGTCTAGACGCTGCACCCCGGCAGTTCATGCGTGTGTGCGTCACCAGCTCCTCCGCTTCAGTGACCGCCAACACCGTCAAAAACGGGCGGTCCCAACCGGGTGCGACCCTGCGCCGCGGACCGTAACAGGCGGCCCGGCGCGTTCATCTCGTCTCTCGACTAGGTATTTTGTATACCCACTTGGGGCCGTGCCCATCCTGCATGACCAAGCGTGCAAAGATTCTGCGCCTACAGCCCAAATCAGAGATCGACGCTGTTGGGAAGGATCACCAAGTCGCGGATCGTCACGTTCCGCGGTCGTGTGAGCATGAAGAGCACGGCGTCAGCGACCTCTTTCGGCTGCATCAAGCTGCCGGAGGCGAGCGCGTCTTCCAGCTTTGCCTTCGGCCAATCATCGATCAGCGCCGTAACCACCGGCCCCGGAGCCACGGCACCCACCCGGACGCCATGCTTTGAAACCTGGCGCCGCAACGTGTGGACGAAAGCCTGCACCGCGAACTTGGAAGCAGTGTAGACAGGTTCCCACACGACCGGCACCAGGCCCGCAATGGAACTAGTGAAAATGATGTCACCCGATTTTTGATCGACCAAGTGCGGCAGCACCGCATGAACCGAACGGAATGCGGCGTTGATGTTGAGATTCAACATCCGATCCCAAGAATCAGGATTTCCGGCTAACACTTCGCCTCCGACGTAGGCTCCGGCGTTGGCATGGAGAACGTCAAGGCCGCCGGCAAGTTCAAGGATCTTGGGCAGCATCGCGGAAACTTCTGAGGGTTGCAGCAAATCAACCGTCAGCGGGAAAGCACTCGGCCCCAACTCCGTGCAGAGTTGAGCGAGTTTGTCCTGCGCGCGGTCGATCAGCACAACTTTCGCGCCTTCCGCAAGGAAGGTGCGCGCACACTCCAGACCGATGCCGGACGCCGCTCCGGTGATGGCGACAACCTTCCCCTTCATGGATTCGTTCATTTGTTGATTTCTAAACCAGTGGAATTAGGCGCGGCCATGCGACACGCGGGACTGTCGCGCGAGCGAATCGACAATCACGGCGACCGCCAGCACCGCTCCCGTGATCATGTAGCGCAACGAGGACGACAGGTTCAAAAGCGTCAGGCCGCTGGCAATCGATTGGATCACAATGATGCCCAGCACCGCCGAGTACGCGCTGCCGCGACCACCGAACAAGCTGGTGCCGCCGATGACGGCCGCCGCGATGGCGTTCAGGTTCACGTCGCCCGTGCCTGCCTGCGTACTTGCCGAGGCGAGCCGTCCCGCGCTCAACACACCGCCGAGCGCCGCGAAACTGGCGCACAGCACGAACGCACTCGTGTAGATGCCGCTAACATTGATCCCTGCCCTTCTCGCCGCCTCCTGATTGCCGCCGACCGCATTCATCGAACGACCCCAGCGCGTCCTCTTGAGCGCATAATCCATCGCTACTGCCAGACCGAGGAACGCGCCGAACATCCACGGGACACCCCGGCCCCGGTTGAGGTAAGCCACCACGACCTCCAGCAACGCCGTGATTGCCAAGGCGCGGGCGAGGAGGCTGCCCACCGCGGGCGCAGAGAGATTAGATGCCTGCCGACGTTGCCGCGTGCGTAACCCGATCAAAAGAATCGCCGCACCTGGCACCAGCGCGAGGAGGTACGAGACCGGGGCGGGGATGGTCAGAAGTTGCCCGAAGTCGACCATCCCCGAGCCATAAGGCAGGTTGATCGACCCAGTATCGCCGAGCACGTACAGTTGTAGTCCGAGGATGGCGAGTAGACCGGCCAGGGTCGCAACGAAGCTTGGCATGCCGAACCGGTTGAACAACAACGCGTAGAGGAGGCCAACTAGGGCCCCCACCCCAACGGCGACGAGGATAGCCAGAGCTAAAGGCCATTCGTGGTTGACCCAGAGCACTCCAACCAAAGCCGAAGCGAAGCCACTCATCGAGCCGACGGACAAGTCAATCTGTCCGCCCATCAGCACGCAAACGATCCCCAGCGAAATTACTCCAACCGTCGAGCAGTCAAACAGCAGGTTCACCAAGTTGTCAGCCGAGAGAAACACCGGGTTCAGAATCGTGAACACGGTCCAGATGATGATCAGGCCGGCGATGACCGGCAGCGAACCTAGTTCGCCCGAGCGCACCCGGTCGATGAAGGCGGCCACGGCGCCGCCGACGCCGGTGGCATGCTTGACGCGGATGTCCCCACGGTCGAGCAGCGTGGAGGGCGGCGGAGCACTTGGTGTTTCGTTGCTCATGGCTGTTCCTCCGCTAGGACGCTTTGCTCGGTTTGGCGTCGGTCGGCCCGGCGCGACACGGCGTTTTCGGTGGCCCCGGTGATCGCAGCCACCAACTCTGTGTTGGAAGAATCGGGATAAAAAACGCCGTTGTTGCGGCCGAGTCGCAGCACGACGATCCGATCCGCCACGGCACGGACATCCTCCATGTTGTGACTGATCATGATGACCGCATGGCCGCGGTCGCGCACGCGTTCGATCAAATTTAGCACCTCCGCGGTCTGCGCCACCCCCAGGGCTGCGGTCGGCTCGTCCAGCATGATCAACTGCGGGTCCAGCAACAACGAGCGGGCAATGGCCACGGTCTGGCGCTGCCCACCCGACAGGGAAGCGACCACGTCGCGCACGCTCGGGATGCGGGCCGACAATTCGTTCAAAAGCGTCCAGGCCCGCACTTCCATGGCGACTTCGTCCAGGCGAAGTGGGGCCAACTCGCGCCCGAGATAGATGTTCGCGACGACGTCGAGGTTTTCACACAACGCGAGGTCCTGGAACACGGTGGCAATGCCGAGATCGAGGGCCGTGGCGGGATTGGACAGCGTGACCTCCTTGCCGCCAAAGGTGATTGTGCCGGTGGTAGGTTGATGGACGCCCGCCAGGACTTTTACCAGCGTGGACTTCCCGGCTCCGTTGTCGCCTACCAGGGCAACCACCTCGCCGGCTTTGACATCCAGTTCGATGTCCGTCAGGGCCGAGACCGCCCCGAAACGCTTCGAGACGCCGCGCAGACTCAGCACCACCTCGCCGTGCTGAAATCGCGTTGTGGAATGATTAGGCATGAAAGGGGGAACGCCAGGAAATACAAGGAGGAAGGGCCCGGCGTGAGCCGGGCCCCGCGACGAATTTGATGCGAGGTTATTTGGTGATGCCCAGCTTCTTGCAACCTTCGGCGTAGCGACCGGTGCTCAGCTCCTTGGCGCTGGCGAACTTCTTGTCCACGACTTCCGCCTTGAGGTTATCTTGCGTGATCAAGGTCGGCTTGAAGAGCTGCGAAGGCGTGTCAAACAGCGTCGTCTCAGGCTGCGGAGTCTCGCCGTTCAGGAAGCCCACGGCAATCTTCGCCGCCGCGGCGGCAACGATCTCGCTCGGCTTCAGGATCGTGTTGTACTCGTCGCCCGCGATGATCAACTGCAACCCTGCAATCGTCGCGTCGTTGCCGGTCACCGGCGGCACCGGGTTGACGCCGGCCGCCTTGAAGGCTGCGACGGACGCACCGCCCGTGCCGTCGTTCGCGGCGACCACGCCGACGATCTGCGTCCCGAAACGGGTGATCTGCCCGCTCACCCACTGCTGGGCCTTGGGCGGCGCCCACTCCGGCGTGTCGAATTCGGCGAGCGTCTTGTAGCCGCTGCTCTCCAACCCGGCGTGGATGCCTTTCTTGATCAATCCCGCCGCGGCGTCGACGGGCGAGCCGTTGACTTCGAGCACGCCGCCTTTGTCGGGCGACACTCCCGCGCTTTTGAGGTGTTCAACGAGCGACTGCGCGATGGACTTGCCGATGTCTTCGTTGTCGAACGACACGTAGTAGTCGGCTGGCGTCGTGGGGATCGGCCGGTCGTAGGCGATCACCTTCACGCCCTTGCTGTGGGCCATCTGCACCCAGGAGGCGGCAGCCGTCGAATCGACCGGGTCGAGCACGATGACCTTCGCTCCTTGGGAGATCACCGAGTTGAACTGCTGCTGCTGCTGCGACACGTTGGCCGTGGCGTTCTGGTAGATCACCTTGCAGTCGGGAGCGATTTTCTTCATCTCGGCCTTGAAGCCGGGGAAGTCATGCTGTTCGTAGCGCGTCGAGCCCTGGTCGGGCATCAGAAAGGCGACGGTTCCGGTCGGGGCGGCCGTCGCCGCCGTGCCGCCGATCAGGATCGGGAGCAACGCGCTTGCGCCGAGCAGTTTTTTGAGTTGGTTGTTCATGGGGAATCTCCGCTGCGAGGTAGTTTGCCTTGGTTGAGTTAGCAAGCGCATGGCAGATCACAGCCGCTCCTCACCAGCGATTCAGGTCCATAGCGATGCACACGTCAGCGCACCGGGTATGTTCGAACTGATCTGCGGGGGAGAAACAAGCCGACCAACCTTGCTTGTGATGAGATGATGGATGGAACATTCGTTCAGCGCCAGAACTTTTTCTCAAATAATGCTGACGCAGGAACAAGGGGCCATATCGGAACCACGGAAACCCGCACGGCAAGCCGGGCCACTCGGGTTTTGGCAAGCTGGGGCGCTTGGTAAAAGAACCCTTCCGTTTTGGGGCATTTCTATACGCCCGAAGGGGATTGACGAAGCCGATGCCCTCGGAATCGCGTAGCTTCTCGGCGTGACCTACTGGCAGTTCCACGTTGCCTTTCTCTTCCCCGCCCTGGCGGCCCGGCTAGGTTGGCAGCACTGGCAAGGCCGCCCCGCCCCGCCCCGGGCGGGGGTTGGGGTTTCCATGGCTG
>CAXUIU010000324.1:0-4786 GCA_964250955.1 uncultured Chthoniobacterales bacterium
CCCCAACATGGGCATGAACGGCATGACCCCCATGACGCAGGCGCTCAGCAGCCTCGTCAAGCTGACGACCGTCGGCTACCAGCACGTCGGGTATCCCGTGGCCACGACTTTCCACCACGACGTGGTCGCCGACAACCACAGCATGGACCTGCTTTGCGCAGAACTGCGGTCGGCTTGAACGGGTTGCCAAGGAGCGGCTCGCGACATGACAGGGGAGCCGCTCCTTCCATGGGTCATCGACTTTTGCGGCACCTCACAACGGCAGCACCTCGCTTGGCAGACTGGGACTCCGCTGAACCTCAGGGGCGGCGCGCCGCTGGGATCACTTTGTAGCCACTCCCCCACCCGATCAAGCCGGTCGTGAGGCAGACAATCCAGTTGGTAGGTGCGAAGTAGGATTGGATGGTCGTTCCGGGCGGAAGACCTAAGGTTGCCTCGGAAAAGCAACAGGACCTTGGACTACTTCCGGCTGCCAAGCACCACGAGAAAGATCCCGGCCGCCAAGCTGACCGTTCCCAGGATGGGCGAGACCGGCAGGGTCTCCTGATGATTCTCTTCGAGGTGCACGGGGCCGAGGTCGGCCGTGTTCTTCTTGGTGAACGGGATACCTTGAAAGATGAGCACCAGGACGCCGACGAGGATGAGGATGCCTCCAAGGAGGACGGGCGGTTTCATAAAGCTTGGGATTAGTAGCTCGCGCCGAGCTTGCGTTCGAGCGTGTCCTTCACGTCGTGTTCGTTGAGCCGGCCGGCGGCGAGGGCGAGTGCCTTGTCCTGCAAGGTGCCGAGAACAGTCAGGTCGCCGGTGGCGAACTGCCGGGCGAGGTCTTGGTTGTCCTTGATGACCTGCATGGCGATGGAGTCCGCCGTGATCGTGTCGCTTTCGGGTTCGGGAGGCACGCCCTTCATTCGCACCACGCCGCCGCCTTGGACGGGGTTCATCCCACGTTGAGGTTGTTCAGGTAATTTTGCAGGTCGCGGGTCTGGCTATCAAGCTTGCCGCGCAGGCCCTCGGTCTCGTTGCGCAGCTTGTCAATCTGGCTTTCCTGGTCGTCCAATTTCTTGAGTAGGCGGGTAGCGTAGCTTGTCGTGCGGTCCACGCTCTTGAGGTTCTCGCGGATGCGCGTCTGGTCGGCGGTGAGGGTGTTCACCTGCGCCTCGTGTTCGTTGATCTGGCGCTGGGTGTCGGCGGCGGTCTGCTTGAAGGCGACAGCCTTCGCCAGCGCGTCGCGCACGGGCTTGGGGATTTCGCCCGTCTGGGTGTAGGACTGCACTGTCGCCGCGTCCATCGGCAGGATGCTCATGGCTTGGCTCTGCACGTTCTCCTCGTGCACGGTGAACCGCTCCGTCTTGCCCGCGCCGACGCCCTGCTCGAAGCGGTAGAGCGCGTTCGTGGTCTCGACGGGTTTGGGCGTGTCGACGAGGTTCCAGCCAGTGCGGAGCGGGTGTTCGACAACGACCGTCTTGTCGTGGTCGCCCTTGTTCTCGAAACTGTATTCCTTAGCGGCGACGAGCTTGCGGGTGACCACGAGCGCGCCCTTGACGATCTTGCCGGCCGTGACGCTCTGCTCCTTGGCGGTGTCGAGGTCCTTGACGACGGCGCTGGTCTGAAGGTCGATGCCGTAGGAAAGCAGCCGCGTCTCACCGGGCGGGACGTTGTCGAGTTGGGCGTCGCCGGCGTAGCGGCCCTCGTCGAAGACTGTCACCGGCCCGGCCAGGAGGTGCTTGGCGTCCTCCGTGGTGTTCTTGAGGCGCGCGCCGTTGAGCGGGTGGTTGCCGAGGACGCCCTGGTTGAAGATGGAGACTTTCTCCACTTCTACCGGGTCGTTGATGATGGGGATCATCGCCGAACGCTGCCGCGGCAGGGAGACGTTGCCAACGGTGTACTGGAACAGCTCGCCGATCTTGGCGGCGTCGGTGATGGAGGAAACGCTCGCCGCCGGATTGATTTTCCCGTCTTGCGTTCCCGGGACGCCAGCGCCTTCCGTCACCATCGGATCACCCAGTTTGTCCGAGAGTTCCAGTTCAACGGGCGGCGCAGGCGCGGGGACGGAGGCTGGTTCCGCCTTTGTCACACGACGCTGGGCAGTTGCACCCACCGCACGGGGGGCGTCAGCGTCGCGTTCCTCATCCATGCCTGCCGTGACGGGCGGGGCTGTCGGCCTCGCAGCGGCATCCTGCTGCCCGCCCTCGTAAGTTTGCGGGGTCAAGGAGGCGTAGAGTTCAGGCTTCACCTCGGGACGCGGGACGTAGAGGGGCTGGTAGAGGTTTTCCACGAAGGAAATTGGCCGGCCGCTGACCAGGCTCAGGCGCACGTTATTCCAGTCGTTGTCGGTCTGGTTTTCGACGATGGCCCAGCCTTGCAGGGTAGCCTTGGGCTTGCGGTCGGCGGAATCGTCGCCGGCGAGCACAAGCCGGTAGCTCGCCTTCCAGATCGGTGTCTCCACGACGTAGCCCAGCCGCACGCGCCGCTCGCCGGTGCCGTTAAACCGGATGTCCACGGGCTTCTTGTCCTGGTCGCGCGCGCCGGCGACGGCGGCCAGGGCGCGGTTGAGTTCCTCTTGGAGCCCGGTGTCCTCCAACTGGAAGCGGTCCACCTTGGCGAGTTCAAGCGAGCGGACCCCGCGGTCGGTCACGACGTTGAGGAACTCTTTTTCCACCGGGTCGGCGTCGTCCTTGCCGCCGGGCACCGTGCGTTTTTCGACGCCGAGCACGGTGGCGGAGAAATTTTCCGTGTCGTGGCCGAAGTACGTCAGCGCGATCCGCGCGCCACGCAGCTTGTTGAGCAGGTCGCCTAAGGACGGATTGTCGCTGATGTCCACTTGGAAGGAGCCGAGCGTTTTGGAGAGGGGGTCCTGCGACGGGTACGTGACCACGCCGATGCGCCCGCCGCCGAGGTCTTGCAGGACGAGGCTCTTGAGGATGTCGTTGACCTGGCCGGTCTTGAAGCGCAGTTGCGTGCCCGCGTCGCCGGTCACGGTGCCCTCGTGTTGAAAGTACCCCACCCCGCTGGAAAACAGCACGACCTCGCGCACGGGCACGTCGGCCGTTTGCGCGCGAACATTGACGCCCGCGCCCAAAAGCGCGAACATGACGACCGCCCGCGAGGCGGCAATGAGTGGGGATGGCTGCTTCATCAGTTTAAAAGGGAGAAGAGTTCCAAGGCATGACGCGCGAGCCGTCCCTTTTCTTAGAACCGTCCGTCGCCCCTGTCCAATCCGACCCTGCCATGCTCCTGCTCCAAGACCTTCGGGTCGTCTCCAGCCAGCGCCTGATCGCCCCGGCCGTGCTCAAGGCCAAGCTGCCTGTGGACGACGTGACCGGCCGCGTCGTCGTCGCCGGCCGCGACGCCGTGGAACGCATCCTCACCCGGCGCGACGACCGCTTCCTCGCCATCGTCGGCCCCTGCTCCATCCACGATCCCGAGGGCGCGATGGACTACGCCCGCCGCCTGCGCGACCTGCGCGCGGAACTCTCCGGGCGCGTGGAGATCATCATGCGCGTGTACTACGAAAAGCCGCGCACGACCCTCGGTTGGAAGGGGCTCATCAACGACCCGTTCCTGGATGACTCGTGCGACATCGAGGCCGGACTGACGCTGGCCCGCCGGCTGTTGCGCGAGATCGTGGCGCTGGGCATCCCGGCGGCGACGGAGTTTCTTGATCCCATTGTCCCGCAGTACCTCGACGACCTCGTGAGCTGGGCGGCCATCGGCGCACGCACGACCGAGAGCCAGACGCACCGCGAGATGGCGAGCGGACTCTCGATGCCCGTGGGCTTCAAGAACGGCACGGACGGCGACAGCCAGACGGCGATTGACGCGATGCGCGCGGCGCGGGGCACGCACAGTTTTCTCGGCATCGACCAGGGCGGCGTGACGAGTGTCATCAAGACGACCGGCAACGACCTCGGCCACCTCGTGCTGCGCGGCGGCCGGCTGCGGACCAACTACGACCCGCCCAGCATCGCCGAAGCCGCCCGGGGCCTCTCCGCGGCCAAGCTGCCGCCCGTGTTGATGGTCGATTGCAGCCACGCCAACAGCGGCAAGCACCACGCCCGCCAAGAACTGGTCTGGCAGAGCCTGCTCGAACAACGCCGCGACGCGCTCGCGGCCGGGAGCTCGAGCCCGATCATCGGCGCGATGTTGGAGAGCTACCTCGAACCCGGCAAGCAGCCGATCCCGAAGCGAGCGGAGGATCTGAAGTACGGCGTGTCCATCACCGACGCCTGCCTGGGCTGGAAGGAAACCGAGTCCCTCCTGCGCGCCGCCGCAGCCTGACCTCGTATCAGGTAGAGCGACGTATTTTCTGCTTCTCTCCTCGCAGCACGTCAGAATAGGCGCCAAGATGGCGTCCACTACCTGTTAGGTGTGCTGCGTTTTAGCGTTATGCAAGAGGTTGCCGAGGATCGACCATTCACTGAGAAGGAGCACTCGCTCGTGCACTGGATGCTAGAGCATGGTCGTCCCGATGCTGTCGCTTACCTCGACCAGCTCTCTCATGCGCGGGTAGTGGCTCGCTGTTCCTGCGGCTGTGGCAGCGTGGACTTCAGCATCAGCGGTCAGCGTCCGCCCCGCTACGATCCCATCGACATCCTCTCCGATTGGCAGTGGCACACCTCCGAAGGCCGCTTCTGTGGGATCTTTCTTTTTGTTCGTCAGGGTCAGCTTGCCGGGCTGGAGATCTGGTCCATCAACGACCGGGGTTTTGCCGGCGTCTTGCCAGAGCCTGCCGAGTTGGAGCCGTTCGTCGCGGGGTCGCACACCTAACCACGCGCTCCAGCGAACA
>CAXUIU010000325.1:0-4785 GCA_964250955.1 uncultured Chthoniobacterales bacterium
GGGAGGTTCGGGGGGGGCGGCGGAAAGGGGGGCGAGGCGGGCGCGGGACTTGTTGGGCCGGCCGCAGCCGGCGCGCGCGGATGCCGGCCCGCCGCCGATGCGGCCGGGTGCGAAGGGCCGGCGGGTCCTCATTCTCGGCGCGGGCCTGTGCGGGATGGCGGCGGCGTACGAACTGGGCAAAAACGGCTTCGAGTGTGAGTTGTTCGAGGCGCGTGCACGCGTGGGCGGACGTTGTTGGACGGTGCGCGGTGGCGACCGCCAAACGGAGGTCAACGGTCCCGAGCAGGTTGCCGTGTTCGCCGACGGCGCGTACATGAACCCCGGTCCGGCGCGCATCCCGGGCCACCACACGACGACGCTCGGCTACTGCAAGGAACTCGGCGTGGCCGTCGAGGTGTTCAACAACGTCAACGAGGCCGCCTACTATCTCGTCAAGGACCTGCCCCGCGTCCGCCTGCGCGAGGCCCACGCCGACCTGCGCGGCTACGTGGACGAACTCCTCGCCAAGGCCGTCCGCCGCGACGCACTCGACCGGCCGCTGACCGCCGACGACAAGGAGGCGCTCATCGAATATTTACGCAGCGACGCTGGCCTCTCGCCCGACCTTGTCTACAAGCCGGCCGCCGATCGTAACAACCTCAACCGTTCCTCCGAGAGCCGTGGCTACGTCTACGAGGACCTCCCGGCTGCCGGCGCGCACCCCGGCAAGATGAGCAACCCGCTCGATTTCGAGACGATCATCAAGGCCGGCTTCGGCAAGCACCTCGGGTTCGAGCACCAGTTCGACCAGCAGCCGACGATGTTCCAGCCCGTCGGCGGCATGGACAACATCGCCCGGGCCTTCGAGAAGCGCGTCGGCGACCGCGTGCGCTACCGCACGGAGGTACGCGAAATCCGCCGCGTGCCGGAGGGCGGGGTACGCATCGTCGTCACCGACCTAATCGAGGGCACGACGCGCGAGGTGCTTGGCGACTATTGTATTTGTACGTTGCCGCTGAGCGTGTTACGCGGGGTGCCGGCTGATTTTTCGCCCGGGGTTGCGGAAGCGGTTCGCACGGTGCCTTACATGGACGTGGGCAAGATCGGACTGCAATTTAAGAGGCGCTTCTGGGAGGAGGATGACCGCATCTTCGGCGGCATCAGTTGGACGGACCAGAACATCACGCAAATCTTTTACCCCAACTACGGCTACCTCGGCGGCAACGGCGGGGTCGTGGTCGGCTACTACCATTTCGGCAAGGACGCCGCCGAAGTCGGCCGCCTCGCGCCCGCCGAGCGCCTCGCCCACGCGATGGCGCAGGGCAGCAAGCTCCATCCGCAGTACGCGGCCGAGTATCAGAACTCGTTCTCCGTGGCCTGGCAGCACATCCCCTACAACCTCGGCGGCTGGGCCGAGTGGTCCGAGGAAGACCGGGCCAAGTATTACCCGGTCCTCAACGAGGCTGACGGTCCCTTCTACCTCGCCGGCGAACACCTCACCTACCTCGGCGGCTGGATGGCCGGGGCGTTCGAGTCCGCCAAGGCCGTCGTCGCCAGCCTCCGCGAACGCGTCGCCCAACAAGCCGCCTGATGAAAACCTTCCTTCTCCTTTCCGCCGTCCTCGTCACGGCAGCAACGTCCCTTGCCGCACCACCGGACGACGTGGCGTTCAGCGGCCCGGCGAGTTCCCCGATCTCGGCCGCCGTGGCGATCCCGGCCGGCCGGGCGCTCTTCCTGACGAGCGGGACCGTGCCGCCGGTCGCCGATGAAAAAGCTCCCGCCGGCGACCCGTCCCGCTACGGTGACACCCAGACGCAAGGCGCCGGCGCCCTCCGGCAGATCGAGGCGCGGCTCAAGGAAGCCGGGCTCTCGCTCAAGGATGTCGTTTACCTGCGTGTTTACATCGCTGCCGACAAGACGAAGGAAGGCAAGTTCGACTACCAGGGTTGGTTCGACGCGTACGCCAAGTTCTTCGGTACGGCGGACAACCCCGTCAAGCCGGCGCGTTCGACGGTCGGTGTTGCCAGCCTCGTCAATCCCGACTGGTTGATCGAGATCGAAGCCGTGGCCGTTTATCCCCGCTGACCTGCGATGACTCCGCTGGTGGGCATCATCATGGGTAGCACCTCCGACTGGCCGGCGATGCGCGAGGCCGCCCGGGTGCTGGAGGAAGCTGGAGTGCCCTTCGAGGCCAGGGTGGTCAGCGCCCACCGCACGCCGGGGCTTCTCTATGAGTACGCCGGCGACGCGCCCGCCCGCGGCCTGCGCTGCCTCATCGCGGGGGCGGGCGGCGCGGCGCATCTGCCGGGGATGGCAGCGGCGATCAGTCCGCTACCGGTGCTCGGCGTGCCGATCCACTCGCGCGCGTTAGCTGGGCTGGATTCGCTTTTGTCCATCGTGCAGATGCCAGCGGGGGTACCGGTGGCGACGTTCCGGCTCGGCGCGACGGGGGCAACCGACGCGGCGCGTTTTGCGGTGCGGCTGCTGCGACGTGCTAATTGAGCCCGAGCGTCTGACGGGCCGCGTCACGCTCGGAAGGGAGGGCGTCCGCGGTGAGGAACGGCTTGAGCACGTCCCCGGCACGCGCCGCCTGACCCTCGCGGCGGAAGGCCTCCGCCAGCGGACGCGCCACCGCAAAGTCGTCCGGGGCCAGTTCGTATGCCTGCGTCAAGAGGTTCGCCGCCGTGTCGGGCGAGGCTTCCGCCTGACGGACCAGGGTTCGAGCCAGTTCGTGTTCGAGCCGCGGGGACGGGTCTTCCGCGCGCCGGATGGCTTCGCGCAGAGCGTCCGCCAACGCGGGCAGTTGCGCCGCCGTGGCTGAGCGCCGCAACGTCGCCGCGAGCGCGGGAACAGCCGGGAACAGGTCCGGATTTGCCAGGGCCAGCCGCCACGCATCGTCGCCGCGTCCATCGGTCTGCAAACGCCCGCAGACCACCGCCAGCCACTGTGCGCGGCGAGCGAAGGTCAGCGGCAGATCGTCACCGCCGGGCAGGTCACCAGCCGCGTTGATGACGAGCAGTCCTGCGCCGTCGAGAGACTCCGCGAGCGTTGCCAAGTCCGTTGGCGAGGCGTCACGGTACGCGGACGCCAACAGGTTCGCCGCCTCGTCCGGGTGCACGTCTTCGAGGTCAAGCGCGACCAACCGACGCCGCACGTTGCCGGTGTGCGCCCCGGAGGGATCGCGGGTCAGCGCCGTTTGCAAAGAGGCACGGGCACGGGCGCGTTCGCCGAGTTCCAGCCAAAGGGCAGCGGCCGGCGCGTCGGACGCCTCGCGGAACGTCCCGGCGGCATCCAGAGCATCAAGAGCCTGCGCCGCTTCCGTCCGCTGACCGCTATCCCACCGGGCACGGGCGCGCAGGAGGGAGTAGGCGGCGTTTTGCGGGAACCGACGGCAGAGGCGTTCGGCGAGCGCCAGGGCCATGGGCGACTGACCGGCTTTCACCAAGCGCGAGGCCAGCGCGCTCAAGGTGGTTTCGGGCAGATTGGGCCGCGCGTCGATGGCGGCCACCAGCGCACGGAGAGGCTCCCAACGTTTCTGATCCAGGTAAAGCCGCGCGAGTCCGTCGCCCGCGGCGATGTCCCCCGCCCCGTCGCGCCACTGCCGGCGTAGTTCCGTCTCCAGCCAATCCGTGGCGCCCCGCGCGCGGGCCAGGGTTTCGCGGTCTTCGGCGAACCGGGCTTGTTGACCGGGGCTCGCCTGCGCGAGGTGCTCCAGCCGCCGCATCTCCCGCACGAAAACGTCTTGCGTCACATCCGCCGCCCGACTGCACAGACTCACGAACGCCGCCTGAAGCCCGTAGCGTGTCTGCGGATCGCTCGCACGGCTGAGAGCGTCGGTCAGGAGTTCACGTGCCGCTGGTTGCTGACCGTGGGCGGCGAGGCTGTTGGCCGCGTCGATGACGCCGCCCGCCCGGCCGTCCCGCGCCCAGCCGCGGGCCAGCGCCACGGCTTCAGGCGCATGGCCAGTAAGGAGGTAAATTTCGATTCGCCGGCCGAGCCACCAAGCTTGCTCGGCCTCGCTGTTGGGCAACCTCGCATCGCGAGCCAAGTTGTAGGCGGCCTCACGGTTGCCGCGCCGTAGCTCCAGGGAAGTCAACGCATCTAGGGAAAGGACGCCATGGTCGCCAGCCATCGCCTCGCGGAGGATCGCCGCGGCATCGTCAGGACGGTTCTGACGTTCCAAAACCTGCGCGAGGCTCCGCAGCACAGGCGTGGCACGAGGAAACTGTCGGCGCGCATCCAACAGGAGACGGATTGCACCATCCGGGTCACCGGTACTCTCCCGCAGCCCGGCAAGGCGAACGAGCGTTTCAAGCCGGTTCGCCGCGCCGCCGGGGGGCAGCGGACCGGCGAGCATCGCCGTCAGCGTGCGCTCAACCGCGGCCGTGTCGCCAGAGGCATCGAGCGCGACCAGCAGGGAGCGAGAACCATCGGTGTCCGCCATCGCCGTGAGCCCGAGGCGGCCGTAGAGTTGAACCGCGGCGGGGTACTGCCCGGCGTTGACCAACGCCGAGGCGGCCGAGACCAGCACGATGGGCGCTGGTAAATCATGAGCGAACTCCGCCACCCGTTCCGAGACTTCCTGCGGGTCGGCAGCGGGCGCCACCTCGGCCAGAAGCTGGTGCAGGCGGATCTCGCCCAAGATGCTATGGACCTCCGGGTCCAGACGGTCAAAGGCCGATACCTCCGAGAGCGCCTGCCGCCACAGGTGCGCAGCGGATCGGTCAAGATTCCAGGCCTGGAGTTGTATTCCACACGCTTGGAGATAGTTCCAACGCCTCTGATCCGTCGTCCAGTGCTCCGAAC
>CAXUIU010000326.1:0-4769 GCA_964250955.1 uncultured Chthoniobacterales bacterium
GGGTAGTTTGTTCGCGCCTGGAGGCAGACCGGCCTCCAGGATTTTGGCGAGGTCGGGGTTGCCTTTCTGGAGCGCGATGACGGAGGCGTTCGCGCCGTCCTTGTCGGTCAGCCGTGGGTCGGCTTTGTAGGCGAGGAGGAGTTCGACGGCCGCGCGCTGGTTGTACTCGGCGGCGAGCATGAGCGGGGTCTTCTTGTTCTCGACGGTGGCGTTGACGTTCGCACCCTTCTTCAAGAACTGTTCCATGATGGCCGTCTTTCCAAGGATCGCGGCGACGGCGAGTCCACGGTCGATCTGGCCGTCGCGGGCGAGCGCGTCGCGGCTGGTGTCCAGGAACACGGACACGATCTTCTCGTGCCCGGCCTGGACCGCGCGCAGGAGCGGGCTGATGCCATCGTGGTCGCGGGCGCGCACGTCGGCATTGGCCTCGACCAGCGCGCGAGCGGCTTCGGGGCGGTCGTTCTCGGCGGCGAGGGCGAGCGCCGTCTTGCCATCTTTGTTGGCGAGGTCGGCCTTGGCGTTGTCGTCGAGCAGCGCCTTGACGACCTCGGTCTGGCCGGCGGCGGCGGCGGCCATGAGCGCGGTCAGGCCGCGCGGATCCGCGGCGTTGTGGTCCATGCCGGCTTGCAGGAACGCATCCACCAGCGGCCGGTCGCCGTCGCCGGCGGCCTTGACGAAGTCGTTCGCGCTGAACTCGTGGCGCGACTGCCGGATCTTCTCCTTGGCGGCCTCGCGTCCGCGGCGTCCGCAGCCGGTGACGGCGAGCGCCAGGATCAGCAGCAGGCACGCGGCAAAGAATGGGAAGGTGGGTAACAACCGGCGTGCGTACGGCATCAATCCCAAGTTTAGACAAGGGGCGTGCGAAAAGCAAAAGCCGGTTGTCGACAACGGCAAAGCGGGGCATCCGTTGGGAGTGCCATGCGCGTGCTCGTCGTCGAAGATGATGCCAAGATTGCCTCGTTCGTCGTCAACGGGCTGAAGCAAAACGGTTACGCCGTGGACCACGCCCGCGACGGCGAGGCCGGGCTGGACCTGGCGGGTGCCGTCGCCTACGACGCCGCCGTGCTCGACCTCAACCTGCCCAAGCTCGACGGCCTCTCGCTTCTGCGCCTCTTGCGTCAACGCAAGGTTGCCACGCCCGTCTTGATCCTCAGCGCGCGGGCAACCCTCGACGACCGTGTGCTCGGTCTGCAAAGCGGCGGTGACGATTATTTAACCAAACCTTTCGCCTTCTCCGAACTGCTCGCCCGCGTGCAGGCACTCATCCGCCGCGCACACCAGTCCTCCTCGAACGAAACGTCCGCCCACCGCCTCGCCGCGGCCGATCTGCGCATGAACCTGCTCACGCGCGAGGTCACACGCGGCGGGGACGAAGCGGTGGTAATTCTTGAACTACAGCCGAAGGAATTTGCGCTTCTGGAACTCCTCCTACGCCACGCCGGTCGACCCGTGACCAAGACGATGATCCTCGAACACATCTGGGACTTTGCGTTCGACCCGCAGACGAACGTCGTGGACGTGCTTGTGCATCGCCTGCGCACGAAGGTGGACAAGGATTTTTCTGTCAAGCTCATCCATACCCTGCGCGGGGTCGGCTATGTTCTCAAGGCAGGCGTTTAAACGTTTTTGGGGCAGCTTCCCGGTGCGCCTGAGCCTGTGGTACGCAGGGGCGTTCACGCTGAGCGCAACGGTGCTCTGTGCGCTGCTGTACCTGCTGCTCGCGTCGTTCTACGAACGCAGCGAGCGGGAGGTGATCTCGGCGCGGTTGAAGGAATGCGCTGCCGTCTACGCGCGGGGCGGGTTACCGGCGCGCGGCGACCTCGTGCACCACGGGGCGGACTTCACGGCGGGCGGGGGCTCGTTTTTCGTGCGGGTGATCGGTTCGCTCGGCACCGCACAAATCGTCGCTGTGCCCGACGACTGGATCGAACGCAAGGCGCCCGCGGCGTCGACCGCGCTTGACCCGCGCCAGGGTCCGGGCACGGCTTGGCTGCGGGTGCCGCGCGACGAACGCAGCGACTTCATGATCGCCTCGGCACTCCTGCCCGACGGCGCGGTGCTCCAGGTCGGCCGCTCCACGGACCGCGCGGCCACGCTGCGGCGGCCGTTCCTCGTGGCCTTCGGCGCGGCGCTCGGGCCGACCCTCTTGCTCGGGCTGATTGGTGGAGCGGTGTTCGCCCACCGCGCGACGGCCCCGGTGCGGCAGATGTTGCACACGGCGCGGGGCATCGTCGCCACCGGGAACATGGAAGCGCGTGTGCCCGAAACCCAGGCTGCCGACGAGTTGGCCGAGTTGGCCCGACAGTTCAACCGCGTGCTCGAAAAAAACGCGTCGCTGCTGCGCGCCATGCGCGACGCACTCGACAACGTCGCCCACGACCTGCGCACTCCACTGACCCGTCTGCGGGTCTCCGCCGAGAACGCGCTGGCTCCCTATTCGCCGCCCGAGCCTGCGGCCTTGCGCGAAGCCCTGGCCGACTGCGCGGAGGAAGCCGAACGCGTGCTGACGATGCTCAACGCCGTGCTCGACGTGAGCGAGGCCGAATCCGGCACGCTGCGCCTGCGTCGTGAACCGACCTCCGTGCGCGCGCTGCTCGCGCAGGTACTCGACGTGTACTCGCTCGCGGCCGAGGAGAAACGCATCGCGGTTACGACTCTCTGGCCTTCTCCCGACCCGGATACGGCCGAAGCAAACATCGACCCGACCCGGATGCGGCAGGCTTTCGCTAACCTCCTCGACAACGCCATCAAGTACACGCCCGAGGGCGGACACGTCGAGGTCGGCTGCACGCGCGATGCCGACGGTGCGATGCGAGTGACGGTGCGCGACAGCGGCGTCGGCATTCCGCCCGCTGAACAGCCTCGCATTTGGGAACGTCTCTACCGCGGCGACCGCAGCCGCAGCCAGCGCGGGCTGGGATTAGGATTGAGCCTCGTGCGCGCCATCGTCGAGGCGCACGGTGGCCGGGTAGAAGTCGAGAGCCAGCCCGACGCTGGGTCGGTGTTTACGGTGACATTACCGGCATCAATTACCAAGTAGTTCAAGGAAAGGAGTTTGCCCTTCTGTAGAGGGATCGAGTATATTCATCCTATGGATACCAACAGAGTAGCGATGTCCACTGCTCGCTTTGAGAACGCCGGCGAGGCCATACGCAAGACGATGCGCTTGGCAGGCTACGATCCTGACAAACTGCCCGACGTAAACAGTCTGCCACCCTGGACAGAAGAAGAAGCTGATGCCTTCGAGCGTGCGGTCAGGGAGGCAGGTGGACAAGTGGAGGAACTACAACATTCCTGGTCGAGTTGAATCTGTCGCCAGTCGGCGCGCACCTGCTTGACGCCAGCGCAATTGTGATCATGCTCCGGCGCGGATTCGTCGCCAGCCTTGAGGCGCTTGTCCTATTCCCGGCCTTAGGAGAAGTGTACGCAGGTGCGTTTCGATCCACGCGTCCAGAGTTGGAATTCTTGAAGATCGAGAAGGCACTTGCCCCCGCTGCCATCGTCCATTCGAGCATGGAAACAGCTTACCAATATGGATGGATCATGGCTCACCTCCAGCGCGTTGGACAGGTGCTTCCCATCAACGATGTCTGGATCGCCGCGCAGGCGTTGGAGTTGGACCTTCCGCTCCTGAGCGATGATGCGCACTTCCGCCGCGCGCCGGGGTTGCGTCTCCTGCCGGCGTGTTAGATCACACTACCGGCAGCGTTGGGAAGCGGCGGCCGAGCACGTTGGCGCTGGGGACTTTCAGCCAACGTTCGAGCGCGGTCGCGTACACGCTGCGGAAATCCGTGCTGAACTTCAGGTCGCCGCCCTCGGTGAGCCCCGTCAGGCTCGGATAGGCTCCGTATACGCCCGGCCGCACCCCACCGCCGAGCAGGAACATCGGAGCCGCGGCGCCGTGGTCCGTCCCGCCGCTGGCGTTCTCCGCGACTCGCCGGCCGAACTCGCTGAATGTCATCACCATCACGCGGTTAAAGTTCCCCTGCGCCTTCAGGTCCGCGCAGAACGCCCCCAGCGCCGAGCCGAACTCGCCCATTAACCGCTCGTGCGTGCGGGCCTGACCCTGGTGCGTATCGTACCCGCCGTGGCTGACGTAGTACACGCGCGTCGGCAGGCCGCCGGCGATCATGCGCGCGACGAGGCTCAGGCTGTCGGCGAGGCGGTTGTTGGGGTAGGAAACGAGCGGCTTGGTCGCCTTGGCGATCCGGAGCACGGTGTCGCTGGAAACCTGCGCGTCGAGCGTGGTGCGTTCGAGGAAGTCCAACGCGCCGAGACCGTCACCGTGCGAAGCGCCGCCGGCGCTGATGGTGCCGATGGACGAACCCGAGGACACGTCGTCGGGCTGGCTCATCGCCCGGAAGGTCGTCTCGGCCGCGTCGGCGCTACCGCGGGGCGAGTTGTGGTCGATCCAGCGGTACTGTTCCGGGTTGGCGAAGCTCACGCCCGTCGGGTGCGGCGAGTTGAACGCTTGCGGGGTCTGCCCGCCGATGGACACGCCCACCGTCGCTGGCGCTCCCTGGCAGCAGTTATCGAAATAGTTCCCGAGCCAGCCGTAAGGTTGGTTGCGGTTGTAGTCGGAAGCGGTCTGCCAGATTTCGGTCGAGCGGAAGTGCGAGCGGTTCGGGTTCGGGTAGCCGACGCCCTGAACCACGGCCATCGCGCCCTGGTCGTACAGCGCCTTCAGCGAAGAGAGCGCGGGATGCAGGCCGCAGTAGTCGTTCAGCTTGAGCACTTTGTCGGTGGCGTGTGCGAGGGTGGGGCGGGCG
>CAXUIU010000327.1:0-4755 GCA_964250955.1 uncultured Chthoniobacterales bacterium
GCCCGATGATCGGCTCGTCGGGAACAGTCTCCGGGTTCACCGGCGTAGGGTGGGCGACGGGGGCCGGAGTGGCCGGTTCGGTCTGGTCGGCAGGGTGAAAAATCTCGTTCGTCTTCTGTTCAATCGCCCGGAAGGTGTCGGGCGCGATGACCTGGGTCTCGACGTGGGCCTCAGCACTCGGCGAGCTTTCCATCGAGGCGGCCGACAGAACGGGCGGCTGCGCGGCGTCCGGGACTGAGCTGGGTTCGGCGGCGGCGTTCTCGACAAAGGCCGTCTTGCGCGGCCGGCGCGTGGCCGGCTTCTTCGCAGCGGTCGGGGCGGCCTCGACACCGTTGCCGCCAGCCTCGGCGTTCTCGACCGGGGCGGTCTTGCGGGCCGTCCGGCGGCGCGGCGCGGCTTTCTTCGCGGCCGGGTCGGCAGATGGGGTTTCCTCGTCCGTCGCGGAAGCGGGAGCTTGGGTGGTGTCTTCGGTCATGTCTGGGTTGTTAAATTGGCGGGCATATGCGCCCGGTGGTGGGGAAGACCGCCGCACGGCTTCGGTGCAACGGTCCAAGGAAGACGGCCGCACGCCGCGGCGACCCTCAGGCGGTCACTTCCTCGGGGATGTCGAAATTAAAATACACGTTCTGCGTGTCGTCGTTGTCTTCGAGCGTTTCGTACAGGGGCAAGACCTGTACCGCGGCGCTCTCGTCGCCGACGAGGATGGTGTTGTCGAGCCGGTAGGTGCGTTTCTGCGCATTGACCGCGATGCCGCCCACGCGCAGAGCTTCCGCTGCGGCGTCAAACGTCAGTTCCAGGGTGCGGTCCTCGTAGAGCACGCTGCCGCCGGCGGCGAGACTGCCGTAGTGCTTGCTGAAGATGAATCGTAGGTCGGCGTCGGTGCGGTTTTTATTATTGGTGGCAGCCTCGATCACCATGACAACAGCGCCGGGCGCACATGCCTCGTAAAAAATTTCTTCATGGTGGGCGCCGACGGGTTCGCCGGTGCCTTTTTTGATGGCGCGCTCAACGTGGTCCTTGGGCATGTTGGCAGCACGGGCAGTTTCAACGACCGAACACGGGCGCGGGTTGCTGGACAAGTAGCCACCGCCGAGCCGGGCGGCCACGGTGATTTCCTCGGCGAGCTTGCTGAACTGCGCGCCGCGCTCCACGTCAAGAGGCCCTTTGCTGTGCTTGACCTTCGAACACTTGCTATGACCCGCCATACCGAGGGAGAAAACTGGGAGTTGCCCCACTGGATTCAACACCCCGAGCGGAAGAAGAAGGGCCCACGCGAGAAGCGAAGAGCCAGCCTGCTCAGGAAGGCGATGAGACGAGCAACGGTCGCAAAGCTACTTGGCAGGGCGGGTTTGTCAACGAGAAAATGCCAGGGGTAAATCCCCCTAATCAGACCAAAAAAGAAGGGCTGCCCCCGAAAAGGACAGCCCTTGCCTTCGTTGATGCCTTTCGGCTTCAGCCCACTTTTACCGTGTTGCCCGCGCGCTTGCGCAGATTGGCGTCGAGGATTTTCTTACGCAGCCGTAGCGACTTGGGCGTCGCCTCCACGTACTCGTCAGGCGCGATGTATTCCAGCGAGCGCTCCAGTGTCATCACCAGTGGCGGGGCCAGAGAGATGCCCTTGCCGTCGCCCTGGGAGCGCATGTTGGTGAGCTTCTTGGCCTTGCACGGGTTGACCGCCAGATCGTCGGGACGAGCGTTCTCACCGATGATCATGCCCTCGTAGATTTCTTCCTGCGCACCGATGAACAAGCGCCCGCGCACCTGGATGGTGTCCAGTGAGTATGCCGTGCTCACGCCGTTTTCCATCGCCACGAGCACGCCTTTGTCGCGGCTCGGGATTTCGCCCTTGTGCGGGCCGTACTCCTTGAACAGGTGGCTCGCGATGCCGAGACCCTTGGTCACGTTGACAAGGTCCGTCTCGAAGCCGATCAGGCCACGCGTGGGGATCACCGCCTCTACCAGCACCGAGTGTGGGTTGTGAACCATGTTGGTGATGTCCGCCTTGCGGCTGGCCATGGACTGCAAGATGTCGCCCAGGTTGTCGGTGGGCACGTCGACGGTCAGGTTTTCGTAGGGTTCGAGCAGGCCGCCACCCTCTTCGCGCTTGTAGATGACCTCGGGCCGGGAGACGAGCACCTCGAAGCCTTCGCGACGCATCTGCTCGACGAGCACGGCAATCTGCATTTCACCGCGTGCACTCAGCTCGAACGAACCGGCCGTCTCGGTTTCCTTGAACCCGATGGACACGTTGGTGCGCGTCTCGCGGATCAGCCGCTCGCGGATGTTGCGCGCCGTCACCAACTTGCCCTCGCGTCCCGCCAGCGGGCCGTCGTTGACGAGGATGCCCATGGTGATCGTCGGCGGGTCGATATCCACGAAGTGCAGCGCCGGACGATCTTCCTGGTCCGTCACGGTCTCGCCGATGAACACATCCTCGAACCCGCACATGCCGACGATGTCGCCCGCGCTGGCTTCCTTGAGTTCGATCTTCTCCATGCCCTGATGGCCGAAGAGTGCCGTCACCTTGCCGCGCTCGCGGCGGCCGTCGCCGTGGGCGATGACCACCGTGTCATCCACGGCGATCCTGCCCGCGAGGATGCGCCCGTAGGCGATGCGGCCCAGGTAATCGCTGTAGTCCAGGTTGGAAACGAGCATCTGGAGGTAGTCCGCGCCGGAGCCGGTGGGAGGCGGGATCTGCTTGATGATCTCGTCGAAGAGCGGGGTCATGTCCTTGCGCTCCTGGTCGATCTCCTTAACCGCGTAGCCGGCCTTGGCGCTGGCGTAGATCGTCGGGAAATCGAGCTGCTCGTCGCTTGCACCGAGTTCCATGAACAGCTCGAACACCATGTCGAGCACCTTGTGCGGCCGGGCGTTCTCGCGGTCGATCTTGTTGATGACCACGATGACCTTCGCCCCGCGCTCCATTGCTTTTTTGAGCACGAACTTGGTCTGCGCCTGCGGGCCGTCGTGAGAATCCACGACCAGCAGCACGCCGTCGATCATGCCCATGATGCGCTCGACCTCGCCGCCGAAGTCCGCGTGGCCGGGGGTGTCCACGATGTTGACGTGGTAGCCGTCGTACTGGAAGGCGGCGTTCTTGGCGCGGATGGTGATGCCCTTTTCGCGCTCCAGGTCCATGGAGTCCATCATGCGCTCCTCGGTTTTCTGGTTGGAGCGGAAGGTGCCGGACTGGCGCAACAGGCAGTCGACGAGCGTGGTCTTGCCGTGATCAACGTGGGCGATGATGGCGATGTTTCTGATCTTATCCATAGGTCGGGCGGACGAAAAAGGTCCGCAAGGTAGCACAAAAAATGGTGGCGTCACCTGCCGGGTGGTGCCGATTCCGTGACGAGGGGCAGCTTGCGCCTTGCGCCGACGGGCTTTTCGCGTTTATAGGGGAAACCGCCGCGGTTCCCACCTTTTCAACGACCCTCTACTTTACTCCCGATGGGCAAACAATACAACAAAGTCATCAAGAAGCGTCGCCGTTTGGCCTACATCCAGCGCAAGGAAGCTGCCGCCACCGCTGCCGCCAAGGCCCCTGCCAACAAGCCGGCTGCCAAGGCTGCCGCCCCTGCCGCCGAGGCGGCGCCGAAGTCTGCCAAGAAGCCTGCCAAGCCCAAGGCGCTCAAGACCGTCTCCGCTTCCACGCCGACGCCGGAGCCAGCCCCGCAGATCGACGAGTCACAGGCCCCGGTGCCTTCGACGTAACCTGTCCCTGACGATGCACGCCGCCGTTCCGTCTGGTGCCGCCCCGGGTTCCATGCGCGGGATGGTTTGCGTCGTGACCGGGGCAACCTCCGGGATCGGACGTGAGACGGCCGTCGGGCTGGCAGCACTGGGAGCCGACGTGCTGCTGGTCGGGCGCGACGCCGCCCGCGGCGAGGCGGCGCTCAAGGAAGCTCGCGCGCAAGGGGGCGGTGGTGAAACTGTCTTCCTGAAGGCAGATTTTTCCTCGCAAGGGGAGGTTCGCCGGCTGGCTGACGAGGTTCGCACCCGCTACCCGCAGGTGGACGTGCTGGTCAACAACGCCGGCGGGGTGTGCTCGGAACGCCGCCTGACGGCCGACGGCATCGAGCAAACCTTCGCCGTCAACCACCTCGCCCCTTTCCTGTTGACCGGCCTGCTGCGCGACCGGCTGACGGACGGGTCGCGGATCGTCACGGTGTCCTCCGAAGCCCACCGGATGCCCAAGACGCTGGACTTCGACAACCTCCAGGGAGAGCGGCGTTACAAACCGCTGTTCGCCTACGGGGTCTCGAAGCTGGCGAACGTGCTCTTTACCTACGAACTGGCGAGGCAATTCCAAGGCACCGCGACAACGGCCACCTGCCTGCATCCCGGGGTGGTCCGGACGGGCATCTGGACGGAGTCGCGCGGGCTCTTGCGGCTGGTTGTCACGCTGGCGAAGCCGTTCATGCTCTCCTCCGCGCGCTCGGCCCAGTCAGTGGTGCGGTTGGCAGCCGACCCGACGCTGGCCGGCGTCAGCGGGCGCTACTTCAACCGGGAAAAGGAGGTCCGTTCCTCGGAGCTTTCCTACGACGCCGGCCTTGCGGAGCGGCTCTGGCAGGTCAGCGAATCGCTCCTCCGATAAGGTTCATGGCCGACTACCTCCTCGTGGACGGCCACAGCGTGATCTTCGCGTGGCCGGAACTGCGCGCCCTGCACGTCCGCCGGATGGGCGCGGCACGTGAGGCACTCGTGCGGACATTAACTGACTACCAGGACCAGAGCGGGGTGCGCGTGGTACTGGTT
>CAXUIU010000328.1:0-4747 GCA_964250955.1 uncultured Chthoniobacterales bacterium
CGCCTTGGTTCTGCACCTGCCCGGGCGTGATGCTCAACGACGGGTGGTCGCCTTGCGGGTTGCCGTTGACGAGCATCGGCGGCTGGCCCGGGGCGTTGGTGGCGCTCTGGTAGTTCTGGATCGCCAGCGCGATGGCCTCGGCCTCCGCCTGCCGGTAGGCGGGCTGCGCGATGCGCGAGGCCTCGGAGGGGTTGCTCACGAAGCCGCCCTCGATCAACACTCCCGGGATCGTGCAGAGCCGCAGCACGCAGAAACGCGCCCGCTTGATGCCGCGGTCCGTCATCGGCAGGCGGTTGAGGAGAGAGGCGTGCATAGCCGTGGCGAGCGCCATGTTCTCGGGGTCCTCGACGTTGCCCGCGCACGGCAGGAGGCACGACGCCGTCGGGCTGTCGTCGCCCGTGGACGGCACGAAACGCGGGGCGAGCGTGTACGTCTCGATGCCCGTCGCCACGTCGCTGCCGGCGTTGAAGTGGATGCACACGAAGATGCCGTCGCGGAACTGATTCGCAAAGGCCGCCCGGTCCTGGAGCGGAATAAACGTGTTGTCGTGGCGCGTCATCTCCACGCGCAGGCCGCGGCGTTGGAGCAAATCCTTCAAGCGCAGGCTCACGTCCAAGGCAAAATCCGCCTCGCAGCCGTACACGCTGGTCGCTCCGCGGTCGTACCCGCCGTGGCCGGCGTCGATGACCACCGTGCGGATCGGAGCGGCCCCCCGGATGCGGTTGGGCCGCAGCACGGGCTCGACGAGCTTCGTCAAATCGAGTCGGGACAGGAGCACGTTGTCGCCCGACGCGGCAAGGTCGCTGCTCATGATGAACTTGACCCCGTTGATGATGAGTTCCTTCGAGCCGACGTCGCCGCGGATCGTGCAGCCCGGCGAGGACAGCATGACCGCCCGGCCGCCCTCCGGCTGCTGGTAGGAGAGCCGGTAGAAGTCCGCGACGTTGCGCAGCGTCAGGTAGTCGCGGTTCTCGTAGCGGACGACGTTCCAAGCTTGCGCACAGGCCCTTTGGGGCAAGATCATCGACAGCCCGCCAGCCAAAAACAACGCGATGGGTAGAAAACGTTTGAAGCGTCGCATCATGGCAGGGTCGAGAATGCGGAGGGCGAGGGAATAGGCAAGTCAATTCACTGCAAGTCTCAGGCCAGCACGGGCGGCAAGAAGCATGAGACCTTGGAAGCCCGTACTTTGTTCATTGCTGAGGGTGAGCGACCGCTTCGGCGGGCGGATCAACCCAGTTCGCGCAACGTGCGGTCGAGCACCCGTGGATCGATCCAGATGTCCGGGTCCCAATGGTCCGAGACCACCGTCTCTCCGATCAAGTAGCGATAACGCAACTGCATGATGTCGCTGATCGACCAGAAACAGAGGCGCTGCACCGACCGTTCGAAGATTTCGATGACCCGGGTGCCGGGACGGCAGAACATCAGGTTGGAAAGACCGGCGCCGTGTGGAGCAACGACCAGCTCCGCCCGGTGAAGAAGCTGGATCTGCTCATCCAGGGAAAAATCCTCGAGTACGCAGGGGACGATGCCGTGCCTGGCGAGCACCGGCATGATCTCCTCCTCGTTGAGGCGGCGGCACGGAGCTTTGCGGCGGCTGATGTAAAGCCGGGTGCCAAGCGGCGGCGGCGACTGGGCGCAGGACGCTTTGACCAATCGTTCCGACAACCATCGGATCGCTTCTGGTGAGTGGTTGAAGGGGCCCGGGTGGGCGCGTAGCGGCCGGAAGGTGTAACGTCCAGCACGAACCGCCCCCGGCGCAAGTTTTGTGTAACTGGTGGTCGCGGGAGGCGAAAAGATGAGCGTTTCCACCTGCCACGACTCGGAAGGGAGGATTTCGACAAACTGCTCTGGTTGCACGCCCAGCAGTCGCAGACAATCCAGTTGGAAACGCTGGGCCGGACCAAGCACAATGTGCCGGGTGCCGGCGGGCAGGAACGGCGCGATGCCGTGCAGCAGAGGAAGCGTCTCCGTTAACCAGTGGTAAAAGGACCTCGACCAGTAGAAGCACAGAGAGTGGTAGATCCCTGGTCTTTTTCCACCGACCGGGTGGTGCGCTGGGAGTACGCCTCATCCTGTGTGAGTTGACGCGGGTACCAGACCGTTTGCAGGACACGCTGGCCGTCGGGCAGCACCACAAAGCCATCCTGGCCGAGTAGCGTGGCATCATCAATCCGGACCACCGGACGCGGATGGACCTGGAAAACCCGTTGCGCCGCAAAGGGCTCGGCGGGGTCATCGCAGGGCAGCGTTCGCCGAACCTCTTCCTGGTGGCCGATGGTGCCGAGCACTTCGCCCTTGGACGCGCGGGCAGCCCATCGCCCGATGTCCGTACAAACCGGCGGCTTCCTGCCCACAAACATACGGCCTAACTTGCGCAGATGTTTGAGCTGGTTGTTGATCCTCGCCAGGTTCTTGGCTCTTGAGCGCAGGAACAGGAAAGAGAACGTGGATCGAACCCTTCCGAAGAACTGTCCGCTCATCAGACGGGTTCCTATCACCATCGCTTTTTTGCCACAACTGGTAACTTGTCGCTGTTGGGGCTGACTGCATGCTTGCTGGCCCGATCAGCGACTCCGGCGTTGTCGAGCATCGAACCCACCGGACTGGCCCAAGAGAAACCCGATCATCCGCCAGCAAGCGTTGCGCCTTTGGCCGGCGTCGCGTGGAGCGCCACGCCGACGTTGCGCTCGGTGAAGTAGCGCATCGACCACTCGCTCGGGAACAACACCACGGTCTGCCCGTCGCTGTCCTCGGCCAACGCCGCACCTGTGGGCAGCTTGAGGTCGGCGAGCTTGTCCGGGTCGAAGTCCGCGTCAAGCCAGCGCACCCGGTCCCAGGCGGCGGTTTCCAGGCGGGATTCCGCGCCGTATTCACTCTGGAGCCGGTACTGGACGACCTCAAACTGCAACGGCCCGACCGCCGCCAGGAGCGGCACCTTGATGACCGAGTCGCGCAGGTGGAACACCTGGATGACTCCTTCCTGTAAAAGCTGGTCCAGCCCCTGCCGGAACTGCTTGTACTTGGCCGTCTGCGGGTTGCGCAGGTATGCGAAGCACTCCGGCGCGAACCGGGGGATCTCGTCGTAGATGAACTCGTCCTGGTCGCTGAGCGTGTCGCCGATGCCGAACGCGTCGTGCCCGACCAACCCCACGATGTCGCCCGGGAACGCCTCGTCCACGATCTCGCGTTCCTGAGCGAAAAGCTTCTGCGGCGAGGACAAGCGCACCTTCTTGCCCGTGCGCAGGTGGGTGACGGTCATGTCGCGCTCGAATTTCCCCGAGCACACCCGCACGAACGCGATGCGGTCGCGGTGGCGCGGGTCCATGTTGGCCTGGATCTTGAAGACGAAGCCCGAGAAAGTCGGCGCTTCCGGTGGCAGGAACGCCGCCCCGCCGTCGGCAGCCGCCGCGCCGGTCGGGAGGGAGGCTGTCGCCGGCCGGCGGTCAGCCCGTTCACCCTCGCGTGTCGGGCGCAGGTGCAGCGTGTGGCCCGAGGGGGCGGCGGAATACTTCAGGAAGCCATCGAGCAGGAGTTGGACGCCGAAGTTGTTCGCCGCGCTGCCGAAGAAGACGGGCGAGAGTTCCCCGCGCAACACCGCCTCCGGGTCGAACGGCGCGCCGGCCATGTCGAGCATCTCGATCTCCTCGCGGGTCTTCTCAAAGGTCTGCTCATCCAGGCGCTCGCGGACCTCGGCGTCGTCCAGCCCGGCGACTTCCACCGGCGCGCGGTACGCCCCGCCGACGGTGCGCTCGAAGAGATGGACCTGCTTCTCGAAACGGTCGTACACCCCGCGGAAGTCCGCGCCCATGCCGAGCGGGTAAACCATCGGGCAGGTCGGCATCCCAAGAATGCTCTCCAACTGGTCCAGGAGGTCCAAAGGCTCGCGCGCGGGCCGGTCGAGCTTGTTCATGAAGGTGAAGATCGGCACCCCCCGGCGCTTGCACACCTCGAAGAGTTTCCTGGTCTGCGGCTCGACGCCCTTGCCCGCGTCGATGACCATGATGGCGGCGTCTACGGCCGTGAGCACGCGGTAGGTGTCCTCGGAGAAGTCCTGGTGCCCCGGGGTGTCGAGGAGGTTGACCCGGTAGCCCGAGTAATCGAACTGGAGCACCGTCGAGGAAACCGAGATGCCGCGCTGTTTTTCGAGTTCCATCCAGTCCGAGGTGGTGGCGCGTTGCTTGCGCCGGGCGGTGACGCTGCCGGCGAGTTGGACCGCGCCGCCGTAGAGGAGGAGTTTTTCGGTCAGCGTCGTCTTGCCGGCGTCCGGGTGGCTGATGATGGCAAACGTGCGCCGGCGGGCGATTTCGGTGGAAAGGTTCGGGGTCACGGCTCGGAGAGCGGGCACTTTACACCGGAACCGGTGCTCTGTCCCGTGCAGGAATCCATTGATAATTGTCGCTGGCGGCTAGCTTCAAAAGCTGCGGTCTTCCATGTTTGGGGGCGCTGCCGGATGAATGGCGTCTCGACTCCAATCCAGTCTCTTGTAGAAGACGCTTTTGTCATGCCTCACGAACTTATCTCCCAAGCCGAGTTTGAGACGATGATTTATGAGACGAGTTTTTGAGACAGCATCGTCTCATCAGGGTTTCTGAAAGCATGCTGGCTCAAAGCGATGTGCTCCAAAAACAAGTGTTTTGCGAGACAGGAGTTTCCACGCGCTCGGCGAGTTGCTGAGCCTGCGCTCGTCTAGTGCCTCGAAACGATAGATTTGCCGGGTGGTTCTGTGCACCTTTCGCACGCG
>CAXUIU010000329.1:0-4710 GCA_964250955.1 uncultured Chthoniobacterales bacterium
GGGATACCGAAGCGCAGATATTCAGGGAAGGGATGCTTGCGCAGGTCCGGCACATACTCCAGCAGACGATTGGAAATAAGATTGATCTCCACCAGGTTCTGCTGTCCGCGCATCAGGAGCATCGTGTCCGGATCGTCGATCAGGTTGACGCCGTGACCGATCCGGGTGGCTCCGAGCAAAAGCGTCTCGCGCACGTGGTGATCTGCTTCGTCCGTCTCCCCGGCATGGATGGAAAGGTTCACCCCGCTGTACGTGCGGCGCAGTTGGCGATAGGTCGCCAGGAAGCGCACCGGCCGCCCGATCTGCCGATCCTCGCGGCCGGCCATGTTGACTCCGACCCACCAGTCACGGTGCTTGTCCACGAAGGCGTAGGCGCGTGCCACGTCGGCCTCGGCATCGGGCAGGAAACGGATGACGACGTACTGGAAACGCACGAGGACGCCGGTGGCCAGGGCATCAGGCCGGGTCAGTCGCTCCTCGAAGATTTGTTCGACTTCCTCGGCGTCCATCGGCTTGCCCGCGTGGTCCCGATAATAGAAAGGCAGCGCCTGCGGTTCGAGGTAGCGCGCTCCCTGTGCGCCGAAGCGAACCATGTTCACCACGGTCAGTTCGGCCATGACGTGCGGATCGGCGAGCAGGTCGCCTAGACGCGGCCAGATCCACTCGAAGAACTCGTCGCGTCCCTTGCCAGGGCGATCCAGCATGAGGGAAGATTGCCACGCCGCCCGCTCGTCGGCGGTCAGTTCCTTCAACGCCTTGTAGTCTGCGCGTTTGGTGTCGGGCAGGGCGTCGTAGGCCGATTTTCGGATCGTGCGGAACTGGACGGCCGGTGCCTGCTCAGCCGTGTCGTAGTGGGTGAGGCTGGTCCGAGTATAAAAGGTCTCGCCGCCATTGCGCGCGGGGTCCGTGGCGATGGCATACCAATCCTCCGGCCAGCCGTCGCCGCCGAGATGATGGTGCAGGTCGCCGCCCTTCGGCAGGTCGTAGAGGAACGCATACAGTTGGGCGGGCGTCGCCGTGTCGCGGATCGTTTCAAACCGGGCTGTGAAGTCCGCGGACGCCGGGGCGGGTTGGGCCTTCGCGCTGGCGACCCAGCAAAAGGTTGTCACGATCAGCAGTTGGAGAGGACGCATGGGATGGTTCATCGGTTCGGCACGTTGTTTTCGTACTGCGCCCAATTCTTGAGCAACTCGTGGGCGACGGCCGCGCCGGGACGGTAGGCTGCTTCCAGCGCCGTGTTCGTCCCCAGCGATTCGTCGCCGATGGTGGTTTCCACGCCCTGTCCTGGCGGCGGCAGGCAGTAGTTGCTGCCGGTGCGCAGCATCAAGACGCGGTCCTTGTCCAGAAAACCTTTGCCGGCCATCTGGGTGAGCGTCGCCATGTAGTCCTGGTGTTCCATCGCAGTCGTGGTGAATACGCCCTTGCCGTCCGTCCACAACTTGACCCACTGGCGCGCCCATTCCGTGCGCTTGGGGCCATGCCAGTAACGCACGCTCCCCAGCGAATCGCCCATCAGCACGCCCGGCGGTTTCTGCGCCTCGGGAAAACCGGTGTACTTCTCGCGCCACGCCTTGAGTTCGAGTGAGTCGGGGATGCGGACATCCTTGGTCAACTCGTAGGCCCAGCGCGTCAGGCCGGCGTTGAGCGGATAGTTCATCGTGTAGGCGAGTTCCGCGCCGCCCCAGCCGCCGTTGCCGGTCTTCTTGGGCAGCTCGTCGGGATGGGTCGTGCCGATGGCAAAGAGACCGTACGGCCAACCCTCGGGCATCTCGGCCTCATCGATCTCGCGCATGGCATCGCCATCGACGACGTTGGGCGTCCACACGGCGCTGCCGATGGAACCCGCCGCCGGGTCGATGCCGGCGATGCCGTTGATGATCCAATACGTTTTGCGCAGGTCCCAGCGCGGATCGAGGCAGAGTGCCATGATCAGTTCGCTCGTGCGCACACAGCTTAGGTGCGTGTCACGCGTGTTGCCGGCGACCGTGCCGTAGAGTCCGGCGGCGTTGCGGCAGAGCGGGTGCGGCGCGCCGGGCACGTCGATCTTTTCGGTCAGACCCTCGCGCTCGGCCCAGAACTGAAACTCGCCCGGCGCGTCACCCGTGTCGTCGCCCACCTCGAAGCACGAGACGACGATGACCTTGATGGGAGTTTTCTCCCCCGCGTGCAGTGGTGATGACGAAGCGAGCATACCCAAGATGCCGATGAATAGAAGAAACCCTCGCAGACCAAACCCTTGTGCCATCCCGCAGCTTTGCCGGAAGGCCGCGCACGATGCAAGCCTGCAAAAATGAGCCTTTTATCGACCGATAATCTTTCCCTTTCTTTGCGAAGCGCAATCCGCTAGAAGTGGCACGTCTTCGGCGGAATGGGTCCCAAGGTCGCTGCCGAGTCTCCGTCTTTCCATGCCTAAAAACGCGCGTGCGCTCACGCTGATCCTCAGCGCCATGCCTTCGGAAATCCGCCTGATCCAGGGTCGGATGAACCCCGGCGCGAAAACGGGCACGCTGGCGGTGTTCCCTTACAAGCAGGGCATCTTGAACGGCCGGCCGGTGATGACAGCCGTCACGGGGGTGGGCGTGACCAACGCCGCGATGGTCGCCGCGCTTTTCGTGCATGGGTTCAGACCCACTGAAGTGATCGTCTCCGGCACCGGCTCACGCTTTAATCCGCGGGTTCGCACGGGCGACACGGTGATCTCAACCCGCACGATCCATCACGCCGCCGGCAGCCTCACCGCCAGCGGCATGGTCTACCGCAAGGTGCGCGGGCCGCTGGAAGGCCAGATGACGCACTACCAATACGCGCCCGACCCCGGCTTGCTGCGGCTGGCGAAGGACTCCGTCGCCGGCTACGAGGCGGAGCCGGTGACCGCCAACGGCGAAACGTACCGGCCCACCGTGCTGACCGGCGTCGTCACCGCGAGCGATCTCTTCGGCGTGTCGGACGAAAAGATCGCCGACCTGCGCGCCAAGCTCGACCCCGACATCATGGAGATGGAGAGCGCCGCGGTCGCGCAGGTGTGCGCGCAACTCGGCACGCCGCACATCGTGTTCCGCGCGGGCAGCAACCGCACTCAGTCCAACCCCGGCGCCGATTACCGCAAGCTCGGGCAAACGGCCGCCCACGCCGCCGCGCGTTGGACGGTGTATTTCATCGGCTGCCTGGCCGCGCGGGCGAGGGGAGCAAAGAAGGAGCGCGCCACCGGATGAAGCTGTTTTCTCCCGGCGACGGCGAAGGGTTCGTGGTGGCGTTCGTTAACAACCTCGTCCAACTGCTCATCCTCGCGCCGCTGTGTACGACGGTGCTAGGTTTTTCGCCCGAGCTGATCTACGGACGCATTCTGCCCGGCGTGGCGGTGTCGTTCCTGGTGGGCAACCTGTTCTACGCGTGGCAGGCGTTGGCCCTGGCGAAACGCGAGGGCCGTGACGACGTGTGCGCGCTACCTTACGGCATCAGCACGCCGGGACTCTTCGCGCACGTCTTCCTGGTCATGCTGCCTGCGAAGGGGTTCGCGCTCGCCCAGGGCATCCCCGATCCCGAGCGGTTCGCGTGGCACGCGGGGCTGGTGGCGTGTTTCCTCGGTGGGGTGCTGGAGTTTGCGTGCGCGTTTTTCGCCGCCAGCATTCGCCGTCACACGCCACAGGCGGCGATGCTGGCGACCCTCGCCGGAGTGGGATTAGGGTTTCTCGGGCTGGCGTTTCTGTTCCAGGCGTTTGCTTCGCCGATTGTAGGGTTGGTGACGCTGGTGCTCGTGTTCATCGTGTTTTTCGGGCGGGTAAAGTTTCGCGGCGGCGTGCCGGCCACGCTGGTCGTGTTGGCGGTGGGCACGGCGCTGGCGTGGGTGACGGGTCTCGCGCCGGTCGGCGGCCCGGAGGCCCGTCCGCTGGCGCACGTGCGATTCTATTTTCCCTGGCCGCACCCGGGCGAACTGTTGGTCGCGCTGGGTGGCGGGCACCTCGTCGCCTACCTGTCGGTCGTCATCCCTATCGGCTTGCTCGGCGTGCTGGCCTCCCTGCAAAACATCGAGTCGGCGTCGGCGGCCGGCGACGAATACCCGGTGCGTCCGAGTCTGGTGGTCAACGGCCTCGGCACACTGGCGGGCGCGTTGTTCGGTTCGCCGTTCCCGACCTCGATCTACATCGGCCATCCGGCGTGGAAAAAGCTCGGCGCGCGGGCGGGATATTCCGTGCTCAACGGCGTGGTGATCACCCTGGTGTGCGTCACGGGCACGATGTCGGCGCTGACGTGGCTGATCCCGGCGGAGGCGGGGATTGCCATCATCCTCTGGATCGGCGTCATCATCACGGCGCAGGCGTTCGAGGTAACGCCGAAGCGACACCTCGTCGCGGTCGTGGTGGGCCTGTTCCCCGGGTTGGCGGCGTGGACGATGTTGATCGTCAAGACCTCGCTCGCTGCCGCCGGTGCCGGCACGCCCGGCGGTCCGACCCTCGACGCGCCGCTGGTCCGCGCCGCGCACGCGGCGGGTGCGTACATCGGTGGCGGTTTCGCGCTCGAACAAGGGTTCCTGTATTCCGCGATGATCTGGGCCGCCATCGTCGTGTGCATCGTGGACCGGCAGTGGACGCACGCGGCGGCCTGGAGCGGCGTCGGCGCGGGACTGACGCTCGCCGGGCTGATGCATTCCTACACGCTGACCGGCCGCGACACCGTCATCAACCTGCCGCTCATGGATTGGATCAACGGCCG
>CAXUIU010000330.1:0-4701 GCA_964250955.1 uncultured Chthoniobacterales bacterium
CGTGACCCGGGCACCGGCCGGGGGGGGCAACGCCTTGGTCGCCGCGCTCGGATTCGCCGCCGCGGCTGTGTTATCAGCGGGCAAATCGACCGGACGGGAAAGGATCAGGTACATGATGACCGCGATCCCCGTGCCGACCAACAACTCGACCAGGACAAAGCGGCGGGGCGAACCTTCCCGGGCCGGCTCGCGGTTCGGCGAAACCTTCTTGGCGATGGGGACGAGCGGCACCACCGGCACCGAGGCCGGCGTGGGCTGCCCGGCCTTTTGCGCCACGTCCGGCGTCTGGCCCGGGGCGCCCAGGCAAGCGTTGATCTCTGTGACCAGCTCGGCAGGGGTGGCCGGGCGGCGGGCAGGGTCTTTTTCCAGCAGGTGCGCGAGCAAGCTGACAACCGCAGTCGGGAACGCGGAGAGTTCCTCGAAGGGAGGCGAAGTCGTCAGGTGGGCCGACATCACCCTGGCCTGCGAGCCACGGAAGGGACAACGTCCGGTCAAAAGGAACCAGAGCGTGACCCCGAGCGAATACATGTCCGAGGTGACCTCCAGCGGTTCCTCGCCCAGTTGCTCCGGGCTGGCGTAGTCGGAGGAACCCACGAAGCCGGTCAGCGTGATCTGGCCCACGCCGTCGGCTTGGCTGTTGGCGTTGCCCTTGGTCAACCCGAAGTCGATGAGCTTCACGTCACCGCGCGGCGTCAGCATCAGGTTGGAGGGCTTGATGTCGCGGTGGACCAGTTGCGCTTCTTTGACGGCGACCAACGCTTCAGCCACCTGCAAAGCCGCTTTGAGCGCGAGGGGGACGGCGAGCGGGCCCTCGCGGTTCACCCGCGTTTCCAAGGTTTCCCCGGTGACGAACTCCCGGGCATAGAAACACATGCCGTCCTGCTCACCCAGGCGGTAGATCTGGGCGACGTTCGGGTGCCGCAAAAGCGCGGCGGCGCGGGCCTCGCGCAGGAAGCGCTTGCGCGCCGTTTCGTCCTCGAAGAGTTCGGGTCGCATGACCTTCAACACCACCGGCGTGCGCAGATCGGTGTCGACGGCCTTGTAGCTCGAACTGGTCGGCCCCTGCCCCAAGCGGAAGATCGAGCCGTCCTCGCGGCACAGCACCTCGTAGGAACCAACCTGCATCTTCGGTGTCCTTTCCCCAGTAGCGGTCTCTTCGGTGTTCATAGATTTGCTGTGCGGGGAGGGGGCCCGCGTTTCGCGTCTTAATCGTTTGTGACCGCTTGCCAGGACGGTGACATTCGGCTGAGGTAAGACGCTGGCAGACCCGGCTTATTCGATTTCCGTGCGATCTTCCGGGGACGAGTGCGCCGATGAACCCGGTGTGCCGGCTTCTCGGTAGAATTCCTCGATGTGCCCCGCAGACCAGACCGCCGGGAACGGGGATTGCTGTGAATAGTTCCACCGGTCGCGTGGTCACAATACTTGCGTGCCTCCCTTCCCTGCCGTGCCACCCTCCAGCCCCGTTTCCAGCGATCCGGCCGCGCCGCTCTTTCTCGTCGCCGAAGATGAAGACGATTTGCGCTTCGTCATTGTGCATCTGCTCCGGGAGGCGTTCCCGCGATCACAGGTCATGGCCCACGCCAATGGTCAGGACGCCCTGCAGGATTTCGATGCCTACGGCGCTCACTTGGTGGTGAGCAACCACTCCATGCCCGTGATGGATGGTCCGACGTTCGTGCAGCAGTTGCGGTTGCGTTCCTCCTCGCTGCCGATTCTGATGGTCTCCGGCAGTCCTGAAGCGCGCCAGGAAGGCTGGGGGGCGGGAATTTCTTGCTTTCTCGACAAGGACGATCTGCACTCGCATCTGATCACGGCGGTGCGCTCGTTGTTGAAAGACCCCGCGTTTTGTTGCGAAAACCTTCCGGGTCTTCGTCAACGGGCGAGCCGGTAATCCCCGCTTGGCGCCATCCACCTCCTCATCACCTACAACCTTGCCCTCCAACAACGAGTAACACACGGTTGATCATCACCGTCGGACTATTGCAGGGTTCGCATGCAAATGTTCCCCTGAACATCTTTGTACCTCACATTGATGGGTGCTCTTGGGATAGGAACGATCCAGTTATCGCGGTAGTACCATCCCTGCGGCTGCCATCATTCCCACTACGATCCAAGGCGGACAGCGCCAGAGCGCCAGTAGGCCGAAGGCACCCAGAACGATCGCCAAGTCCACTGGCCCGTGGACCGCGCTCGTAAACACCGGCTGGTAGAGGGCGGCCAGCAACAGCCCGACTACCGCCGCGTTCGCTCCACGCAACCCTGCCTGCGCGGCGGGCCATTGCCGCAAATTTTCCCAAAAAGGAAGCACTCCGAGCACCAGCAAGCCTGTCGGCAAGAAGATTCCTGCCAAGCACAGAATTGCCCCCGTCCAACCGTGAGGCCGTGGCGGGGTCAACACCGTGCCCAAGTAAGCGGCGAAGGTGAACAACGGACCAGGCACGGCTTGGGCCAGTCCATAGCCGGCTAGGAAGCGGTCATCCGCGACCCAGCCCGGCGTTACGGTCTCCGCCCGTAGTAATGGCAGGACTACGTGTCCACCGCCAAAAACCATGGCACCCGAGCGGTAGAACCCATCGAAGACCGCCAGCGCAGGGTTGTTCATCGCGGACCTGCCCAGCGGCAGGCCAACGAGCAGAACGAAAAATAGGGTGAGGGACAGCAGCGCACTCTTCCGCCCGAGCCCGGGTACGGCAAGGGCCACATTCTGCTGCGGCTCCTGCCTACTTGCGCCTCCCCGCAAGGCAAGCCACCCGAAAATCCCGCCTGCCGTCAGCACGACCACCTGCGACCAGACGTGTGTGGCAAAAGCCAGCGCCATCCCCGCCGCGACGATGGCGACCGAGGCGCGTACCCGGTCCGGGCAGAGCTTGGCAGCCATCGCCCAGATGGCCTGTGCCACTACCGCGACGGCGGCCAGTTTCAGCCCTTTGAGCCAGCCAGCTTGGCTGACCCCGTCCACGGCCTCGACCCCGTAGCCGCAAAGCGTCATTATCGCGGCTGATGGCAAGGTAAAGCCCAGCCATGCCAGCAAGCCCCCGGGTAGTCCACCTCGCAGCAAACCGATGGCAAACCCGAGTTGGCTGCTAGCTGGCCCCGGCAGGAATTGGCAGAGTGCCACCAAGTCAGCGTAAGCCGTTTCCGAAATCCAGCGGCGGCGTTGCACGTACTCCGCATGGAAGTAACCCAGGTGAGCCACCGGTCCCCCGAAAGAAGTGCAACCTAGCTTGAAGGCAACCCGAAAGATCTCCAGCCGGGAAGAAGTTGAGGGGTGAGACATCGCGGGATGATGGTTTTCTGGTCGAGACCTGTTACAAACGGCGGGAAAGTCGCCATCGAATCGGTTTGATCTAATTGCGTGACCTCATCCATCAAAGCGGACTTGCCGGGGCTTCAACCAGAGGACGGGTCACCGCAAATTCTCCTGCTCACACGTCGACCTTGGCAGTTAAGAGTGCTCGTGCTCCTGTGGCTACTCCTGTGCGCGGTGCCAGCGTGGGCGGGACCTCCCTTCCTGACCGACGATCCGCAGACGGTGGACTTCCAGCACTGGGAGCTCTACGTCGCCTCCATCGACTTCAAGACCAAGGATGGTTGGGTGGGTGATGGGCCGCACGTCGAAATCAACTATGGGGTTGTGCCCAATGTGCAGCTTCACCTCATTGCCCCGGTGGCGTACAGCTCACCCGAAGAAGGCACCGGACACTACGGTTACGGCGACACCGAATTAGGCGTGAAGTTCCGCTTCGTGCAGGAAAGTAAGTACGTCCCGATGGTCGGGGTCTTCCCATTGCTGGAGGTTCCCACTGGCAGTGCCCGCGAGGGTCTCGGCACTGGCCGCGTCCATGCGCTGTTGCCGGTGTGGCTGCAAAAGACCTGGGGACCGTGGACGGTGTACGGCGGCGGCGGCTACGGCATCAATCCTGGCGTGGGTCTGCAAAACTACAGCTTTGTCGGCGGGGTGCTGCAATGCCAGGTAGCTAAGCCGGTGCTCGTCGGGGCTGAGGTGTACCACCAGACGGCATCGGTGGTAGGTGCGCGTGACGACACGGCTTTTAACGTGGGCACAGTCATCGACCTGAACGAAGCGCATCACCTACTGTTCTCCGCGGGCCGCTCCATCAATGGCCCGACGAATTTCCAGTGCTACTTCGCTTACCAGTTTACCTTCGATAATAGCCTCTTCGGCTTCGGGAGACATACGCCGAAGTGAAGTGCTCTAGGCCAAAGTCAACACTTTGATGCAGCTCCTGGCAGCATCAACATGATTTGCACTTGCCAGTGAACGAGCTGACCCGTTCGGCTCCAGCGAGCTTCCTACCAACCCTCGTTGTTCTAGAGCCTGTCATGAACTTGGCAGCGCGGTAAGCTGGGCGGCGTGAGCCGCAAAGCCTATCCGACCGACGTGAGCGATGAAGAGTGGCAGTTCGTCGCCCCGTACCTGACGTTGCTGCGCGAAGACGCCACGCAGCGCGTTTATGCGCTGCGTGAGTTGTTCGACGCGGTGCGTTCCATGGTCAAAGCGGGTTGTCCGTGGCGCTTGTTGCCCAACGATCTGCCGCCGTGGACCGCGGTGCACCAACAGGCCGAACGCTGGCGCAAGGCGGGCTGCTTTGAGGCGATGGTGCACGACTTGCGCGAACTGTTGCGCTTCTTGCAAGAACGCAACCCGCGGCCCAGCGCGGCGGTGCTGGATGGTCG
>CAXUIU010000331.1:0-3351 GCA_964250955.1 uncultured Chthoniobacterales bacterium
GTCGCCGTGGCGCTCCGCTACGCCGGTCCGCAGAGCCTCGTGCTCGTCGCCGGTGGTCAGGCCACGGGTGGCATGGCGCTCAACGGCTATCCCCTGCGCCAAGATCGTGGCGTGTCGCTCGTCGGCGGGATCAACGCCTACGGCTTCCCGTCGCTCACCTGGGCCACGGGTCCCGCCGGCCCGGTGCCCAACGCCCCGCCGCCGATGGCTCCGGCCGCGTACTTTTCCCCTTATTCTGCCACCGTGGCCGACGACGCCATTGCCGCCGGGGCCGGGCCGGGTTCGGAGGGGCTCCAGGGCTTCAAGGAAAACACCGCTGTCTACGACCTCATCCGTTCGCAGCTCTGACCATCGTGCCGCGGTAAAACCGCGCCAGCCCCCGCGCGTTGACCACCGGATCGAACCACCGCCGCGCGAACGCCGCCCCGTCCACCGCCAGCCGGGTGGCAAGACCCGGATTCGTGAAGATCTGTCGGCACCGCGCGGCAATTTCAGCAGGTTCGCCGGTGCGCAAAACGAGCGCTTCCCCCGCCCGGGCCACACCCGCCGGTCGACGTTGGCGTGTGGCAGCACCACAGGTCGGCCGGCGGCGAGAAACTCCGGCAGCTTGGACGGCAGCCGGTAGCGGTTGAACTCGTCGTCACGCCCCGGCTGCACCAAGACATCGGCGAGCCGCAGCAGGCCAGGCATGTGCGCGCGTCCAAGGAACCCGAGGTGCACGACGTACCGCGACAGGTCGTGTGGCGAAAACCGCGCGGTAAACTCCGGGGTGTCGTGTCCTGCACGGACGAGCCGGCAGGCGATGCCGCTCGCGTTGAGGGTAAAGACCGCCCCGTAGAGCGCCGCCATCTCGTCGGCGTTGGCGAAGTGGCTGCTGCCAGGATAGCAGAGGATTTTTTCGTCCGGTCCGATCCCCAGCGAGGCGCGCAAGGCCGGGTCCGGTGCGCCGGGTCCGTGGATGGAGAAATCCACCCCGGGCCAGAGTTCGACGAATGGCACTCCGCCCGGCACGAAGTCCGCCAGCTCCGCCGTGATGCCCGTCACGCCGTCCGCCGACGCCAGGAACTGCGGGTATGCGCACGGGTGGGCCAGATGCCCCGGCAGCCTCGCGGCGAGCGCGGCATCATCCCAGGCGCGCAGCCGTTCGTACGGCTCGCCGGTGAAGGCTGCCAGGAGGTGCTCCTCGTTGTCTTCGAGGTGGACGAAGAGCCTCGCGCCGGGATGGTGCGGACGGCAAAACCCCACCGCGCGCCGCACGTGCTCGCGCGGCGTCCACGCGTGCAGCACGTCGGCCGGTCGGCCGTCGGGGAACAGCGCGCGGGAGTGTTCCCAGGCGTCGGAAAAGATCGCCGGCCGGAATGAAGGCGCCGCCCCCCACGCCGCCGCGCTCGCTCGGTCATCGCCCGGGATCGCCACCGCGCACGCGTGTCCCATCTTCCGCAGCGCTTCCGCAAACCCGACGATCTGACCCATGCTGTTACACGTGAAATCATCGTGCCAAAAAAGAGGACGTTCATAGGACGTGCAAAGCCGCGAGCAGTTCGCTGGCGGCGTCCTCCCACGTCCGCAACGGCCGCGCATCGATCTCCGCGGCGAGCCGTGCAAGACGCTCGGGCGAGTCCGCCAGAGAGATGATGGCTTGCGCGATCACCTCCGGATGGTACACGTCCACCGCCAGGCAACCGCCGCCGGCCGCCACTTCCTGCATGACGCCGGTGTCCGCGCAGATGCACGGCTTGCGGAACCACAGGCTTTCCAGGATCGGCAGCGCGCTGCCTTCCAACAGGGAAGGATACACCGTGAAGTCGCACCATTCGTACAGGCGCGCCAGCGCGGCGTACTCCCGCCACGTGTGCCAGCGCACCCGGTGCGGGTAGCGGTCGATGAACTCGCGCAACGCTTCGGGCACGTTGTCCTCGCTGAAAAGGCACGGCACCCCGACCAGGCAGAGGTCGAGGCCGAAGTCCGGGCGCTCCGTCCAGATCAGTTCGCAGGCGGCCATCAGCGTGCGCAGGTTCTTGCGCGGTTCGACGGAACAAACGCACAGCGCGCGCAGCGACCCGACCGGATCGCGGCGGGGCGGCGGGACCGTAACCCGTTCGCGGGCAAACGCGTCTGCGCCCGGTCGCCAGACGGTCCAAGGTGGTTCTGGAAGTCCCTTGGATTCCAAAAACCGCCGCCAGTCTCCGGTGGTAAATCCTGAAACTGGGAACACCCGGTCCGCGCCGCTGACCGCTTGCAGATAGTCCTCGTGCGCGTGCCCGCGGCCGAGCGGGAAAAGGCGCGGCTCGTTGTTGGGCATCGTGTCGTAAATGATCGCCGCCGACCGCCAGCCGTGCCGGCGCACGTATTCCAGCCAGTGGGCGGCCCTCCCGCCGTAGAGCACCTCCGGCAGCAGGACCCACGCGCCGGGCGGCACGGCCTCCGCGGCGGGGAGTTCGTGCAGGGACGGCGGGTCGGTCCATCGCGCGTGCAGGTCGCCCGTGGTCGGGTCGGTCAACGCGGCGGAGGAACGCTCAAGGGAAGTCCAATCCTCGGGCGGGCGCAACGCCTCGCCTTCTTGCCCGAGCGGGAGTTCCGGCGGCAGCGGGCACAGGCTCCGCGTCGCCTCGCGCCACATGACCGGACGCACCGGCGCACCGATCCGCCCGCACGCCGCCAGCAGACTGCGCACGTACGTCTCGACGCCCGTGCGCGCGGAGGTCTGCGCGGTGTCGCCGACCACGACGTAGACCGGTGACCCGGCGTCGGGTTGTTGAGGGACTCGGCGTTCCCGGAAGAAGTCCTGCGCCGCGAACCACAGCCGCGGGGCGAGGTCGAGCCGGCGCGACGGCGGACCCGGCGAGTACACCTGTTCCAGCGAGCGGCAGAACCGCCAGAAATTATAGCGCCACGGATGCCAGCGGTGTTTGTGGAGGTAGCGCCGGCCGACCTCGCGTTCCTCGGCCATCGTGCGTCGGCGGCCCACGTCGGTCCGCAGCGGCGGCAGCCAGCGTTCGCGGAAGATTTGCTCGTTCTTGGCCTGGTGGAGCGTGCGGCCGGGCGACGCGCTGACGTGATGGTAGATCACCGAGCGGTTCGCCACGAAGTGCCGGTAGCCGCGCACCCCCGCGCGCAGGCAGAAGTCCACGTCCTCGCCGCCGTTGCGGAAGACCTCGTCGAAGCCGCCCACGTCCAGAAACACCTGCCGCCGCACGACGCAGCACGCCGCCGTCACCGCGGGCCATTGCAGGTAGTCCTCGCGCGGCGCGACGGCCTCGTTCTTCGCCGCGTGGTGCGTGCCCGCTTCGAGGTCAAAGTAAATGCCCGCGTGGTCGATCAATCCGCCGATGGGTTCGCGCTGGATGTTGC
>CAXUIU010000331.1:3361-4671 GCA_964250955.1 uncultured Chthoniobacterales bacterium
CCGGCGGGGTGGGCCTGGGGGGTGGTTGACCCCCCCCCCCCCCCCGGGGGGGCCGCCCCCCCCCACGCCGAGGTTGTTGTTGGCCGCGTAGCCGCGCGGGGCATCGTTGAGCACGACGCGGACCCGCCCGTCGTCGGGCACGGTACGCAGGTAGTCACGCGTGCCGTCCGTGCTGCCGTCGTCGATGAGAATCCACTCGTAATCCCACCCTGCCAGCGTACGCGTGAGACTCTCCTGGCAGGCGCGGGTCAGTTCCAGCCGATTGAAGAGCGGAGTGATGATCGAAACCTGCATAAACCCCGCGCCAGGTCAGACCACGTCGGCGAAGGCCGGCTTGACGCTGACGAAGAGCCGGTAGCCAATGAAGGCCACCACCCCACCGGTCAGCGTCACGGTGGCGTAGCCGGTCCAGTCCATGCCCTCGCCCCACGCGACGAGGTTGCGGCTTTGTTCGCAGAAGAACACGAAGGGGCTGAAGCGCAGCCAGGCCCGCAATCCCTCCGGCACCCGCGACAGCGGGTAGAACACGGCGCTCGTGTACATGAGCACCTGCGTGACGGCGGTCATCACCTCGTTGAGGTCGCGCAGGAAGGCTCCCAGCGCCGACACGATCCACGTGATCCCCAACGCCCACAGCGTGATCGGCACCAGCAGAAGCGGCCACAGCAGGACCGCCGCGTGCAGGTGGCCGCCGCGGGTGACGAGCGTCATCAGCAGCAACGCGGCGAAGCCGATGGCCAGGTGAACCAAGCTGCCGAGGATCGTGGTGAGCGGCAGGAGTTCGAGCGGGAAGACCACTTTGGTCACGTAGTTGGCGTTGAGCTGGATGAGCATCGGCGCACGTCCTAGGCATTCGGCGAAGAGGTTAAAGACGATGAGCGCGGAGAACAACATCAACGCGAAGTCTGCCCAACCCTCCGAAGGGTGACCGGTGTCGCGCGCGTTGAAGATGTAGTGGAAGACCAACGTGTAGATGCACAGCAGCAGCAATGGATTGACGAACGACCACACGATGCCCAAGTACGAGCCGCGGTAACGCCCGGTCACCTCACGGCGGGTCAACTGCGAGACGAGAAACGCATGCCGGCGCAGGGTCGCCAGCAGCCCCGGCGGACGCGCGGGCGGTTGCAGAACAGGAGTGGGCATCGCGGGCGTAACATTGGCTGGGTCCGGCAGGCGGACAAGGGGACAATTGGCGGTGTCTGCTCGGAGAAGAGAACCCTGCCGTCTGCCTCTGCCAACGTGCCCGCAGGGCACACCGCAACGCCGCCCCTGGCGGCCCACCTTGACGAAACCCAGCCGCACCGGTA
>CAXUIU010000332.1:0-4665 GCA_964250955.1 uncultured Chthoniobacterales bacterium
GGATCATGGCCGCCATCCTACCACCGGCCAAAAACCTCCGTCAGACAGAACCTAGTCCAATTCGCCAACATGGTGAGGAAGAAAACACAAAACTATGTCAAAAAAGAGCCAGAAATTCAAACACGATCTTCCGGGCCTAACATCATGTCAGGACACGCCGAAACTTCAGGGCGTCTTCCTGCCCGGCCTCTTTGTCAGCCCTCACGCTCGCGCACCCAGCGCACGGCGAAGTGCTGCAACTCCACGGCGTTGCGAAAACTCATCTTTTCCTTGATGCGCGCGCGGTAGGTGTCCACCGTCGCCACACCCAGTTGCAAGGTCGTGGCGATCTCGCGCGTCGTGCGGCCGAGGCCGATCAGTTCGAGCACTTCCAGTTCGCGGTCGGTCAGGCGGTCGATGGGTTGCGAAGATTCCTTGCCTACGCCGGGACTGCCGCCGGCCGCGATGGTCCGCAGGAAGCCCGCCGTCATCGTCTCCGACAGGTACACCTCGCCCGCCAACACCCGGCGCACCGCCGCCACCACTTCCGCCGCCGGCTGGCGCTTGGTGAGGTAGCCGTTGGCCCCCGCACGCAAGGAACGCTCGGCGTAGAGCGACTCGTCGTGCATTGAGAGTACCAAGAGAGGAATCTTCAGACCCAGCGCGCGCACGCTCTTGATGAGTTCCAGGCCGCTGTTGCCGTTGAGTGTGATGTCGATAATCGCCAAGTCGGGCGTCGTCCGCTCAATGGTCGCCAGAGCCCCCTGCACATCCTCGGCCTCACCGCAGATCGACATGTCGAGTTCGTTGTTGATGATCTGGGCCAGGCGGTCGCGGAACATCGGGTGGTCGTCCACGACGACGACGCGCAGTTTGTCAGTGGCGGTGAGCATAGGCGAGTTTGACCCCGGACGGGGCGGCGGCGTTCAACCCGGCGGCGGCGGAAGAGGTTGCGTCGCAACGCACGGCGCACGAAACCACCGTGCCACTGGGGGTGTTGGGGTAGATTTCCAGCACGCCGCCGAGCGTGCGCGCACGGTAGCGCATGATGTTGAGGCCCATGCCGCCGGCCGCTGGGGTGCCGCCGGGCACGAAGCCTGCGCCGTCGTCGCTGACGCGCAAGGCCAGTTCGCCGCCGCTGGCTTCCAGGGCGATGATGATGCTCCGCGCGTGGCCATGGCGTAGGGCGTTGCTGACGGCCTCCTGCGCGATGCGGAAGAGGTGGACGGCGCGGATCGGGTCGGGCACCGACATGGGCTCGGTGCACAGGAAGTCGCAGTTCACCCCGGTCAGCCGCGCCGTGCTGCCGGCGAGTTCTTCCAGGGCGCTTTCTAGCCCGCCCTCGTCGCGGTCCACCGGCGAGAGGCCGCGGGCGACCTCGCGGGCGCGGTCCACGGCGTCCTGCAGGAGCGTGGCGATCTCGCCGGCGTCGTCCGTGCGCGCGGGGAACTCGCGGGCGAGGTTCTGGCGCAGCAGGTCGGCGGTCAGGCCGATGGCGGCGAGGTATTGGCAGACGCCGTCGTGCAGGTCGCGGCCGATGCGCTCGCGCTCGCGCTCGCTGACGCCGATGATCTCGTGTTCGAGCCGCTGGGTGCGTTCCAACAGGCGCACGCGCGCGCCCATGGCGTCGCGGTTTTGTTTGAAGGCTAGTCCAGCGAACGCCACGGTCAGAAAGAAAAGCGTCCGCGCCACGATGTCCCACACCTGGAACCAGCCGTTGGAGTAAACGTGTCCCGCCGCCACGTCCGCCCACCACCACACGGCGGTACACGCCAGCGAGATAACCACCGCCGGCCACCGCCCGCCGAACCACACCATGAACAGGATCGGCACCGAATACACCGGGTAGAAGGCAAGTTCGTAGCCCGTGATGTAGTCGACGAACCCGCAGAGCGCCACCTGAGCCATCGCCACCAGGGAAAGCACCGCCAGCGACCGCTCCTTGAACACGCGCTCGGAAGCGGCGAGCAAGTCCGACGACCGGAGGGTGTTCCCATACCTGCTCACGGCTCGAATATAGTCTCGCCGCGCACGTTTGGCAAAGCCTTGTGCCAGAACGCTCCGTGGTGCTGCAATTTGCCCAGCGTCCTGGCTGATTTTGCTCAATTCTCAATGGTGAGAAGGTCAGCTTCCCTCTAGACATCGCTGATTTCACCTCAAGGCACGAGCCTTGCTATGCGCAGACCGCGCGTTCGGGGCGTGTCTCCGAAGAACCTTCCCCCTTACCGTCGAGTTGCCATGACCAGAAACCTCCCCTCCCTCGTCAAAACCATCGCCGCCGCCGGCTGCCTCGTGCTGGGGCTGGCCGCCGGTTCGCTCCGGGCGCAGGAACCCGCCACTCCACCCGACACCCACGGGGCTGCCACACCTGCCCCCGCCGCTGCGCCGGCCGCCGCGGCCTCGCCGACGCCCACGACCGAACAGCGCCTCGCCAACCTCGAAGCCTATTTGACCAACAGCGACCCGACCGCCACGCTCAAGACCGCCAAGGACGACAAGGGCCAGCCGGCCATGCCGCCCGGTCTGAGCGCGCCGACGGCGGCCAGCTCCGGCCCGGGCCACAACGCCTGGATGATGGCCAGCGCCGCCTTGGTGCTCTTCATGACGCTGCCCGGCCTCGCGCTGTTCTACGGCGGATTGGTGCGGCGCAAGAACGTCCTGAGCGTGTGTGCGCAATGCCTTGGCTGCGCGGGCCTCGTGACCCTCCTGTGGTGGGGCGTGGGGTACAGCTTCGTCTTCGGCAAGAGTTTCAACAGCCCGTTCCTGGGTGGGAGCGAGTTCTTCGGGTTGCAGGGCGTCGATAGCACGCCGAACCAGGATTACTCCTACTGGGTGTCGCAGAACGTCTTTGCGATGTACCAACTCATGTTCGCCATCATCACCCCGGCGCTCATCGTCGGCGCGATTGCCGAGCGCATGAAGTTCCCGGCCATCATGACCTTCATCGCGCTGTGGATGTTCGCCGTGTACTTCCCGCTGGCGCACATGGTCTGGGGTGCGACGGGGCTGATGAACGGCACCTTCAACGCCGACGCCAAGATCACCGCGCTCGACTTCGCGGGTGGTACCGTGGTGCACATGTCTTCGGGCTGGAGCGCGCTGATCCTCTGCCTGATTTTGGGCAAGCGCATCGGCTTCGGCAAACAGGCGATGCCGCCGCACTCGATGGTGCTGTGCATGGTCGGCACGGGGATGCTGTGGGTGGGCTGGTACGGGTTCAACGCGGGCAGCGCCGGCGGCGCCGCCGGCGGTGCGGCCACCGCGGTGCTGACGAAGCCTCGCGCCCCGGCGGCCGCGGCGTTCGTGTGGCCGACGCTAGAATACATCCTCAGGGGAAAGTCGAGCATCCTGGGTTACTGCTCGGGCGCGGTGGCGGGGCTGGTGGTCATCACGCCGGCGTGCGGCTACGTCGACGCGACGGGAGCGATCATCATCGGGGTGTGCGCGGCGCTGATCCCATTCTTCTTCGTGGTAAAGGTCAAGGCGTGGTTCGGGTATGACGACGCGCTGGATACCTTCGGCGTCCACGCGGTCGGCGGCACGTTGGGGGCCTTGCTGACGGGCTTCCTGGCGACGCCCAAGGTCAACGGTAACCTCGCCAAGGCCGACCCCGCCAACTACGCGACGACCAACGGCATGGCTGACCGCATCTTGGGTCATACGTTGTGGATCGAGCAGTTAAAGGCCATCGCCGTGACGCTCGCGTTGGCAGTCGTGGCAACGACGATTTTGGGTTACGTGCTCAAGGCGGTCATGGGCCTGCGCCCAACCGAGGAGGGCGAACACACGGGCCTCGACATCACCGACCACGGCGAGGAGGGCTACCACGACGTGTCCGGCGAAGGCTACGGCCACACCGGCGGCACGTACGCCGCCGAGGAGGCCCAATCGCAGATGTCGGCGGCGGCGGTCGGCACGATCAACACGTAAACACGAGCGTTCCAGGGGAGAGGGAAAGAACAAAGAAGTCCACCGCCGGCAGGGAGAGGGAACCGACGGCGGGCTTCGAGGGTAAGGGAGAAAAGGCAGGGGCGGTCAGCGGCCGGAGGGACGCCGCGGACCGCCCCTGTTCACTTTGCTGGACCAGATGGCGGGGACAGCTCTCCGAATCTCGCAAAGAGTGTTTGGATCTTCGGATGTTGTTCGTCTTTGGGAAGTGTTCGTCCGTCTACAACCAGTCAGGCCACCAGCATCCGCACTGCGTGATAAAGATTCCGCTCCCCGAGCCTCTCAACACTTGTCCCGTTTGTGCAGCTTGCATCAGCGTCCACAAGCCTGTCGGCGGCATCTGGACTGGTGGTGTGCGATGCCGAGCCACCAACGGCCCGATGTACGGGGCGACCTGCCAGGCGTGCGAGACCAAGCTTCTCGCTTGCCCGACCTACGAGGAGGCAGAGGCAGGCAAGTTTTTCTGGGAGCACGACGAGCCGCGCCGCACAGTTTGACCGGGCAGCAAGGTGTCGCGCCACCACCAGCCCGGCTGCCCTCGACCGTGCGGACAACCTCCTGTAACACAACAGCCAACCACACGCTCCAGCGAACAAAGGACAGTCGGGACTATTCCATGGTGGAATCTATCTCCGCCAGCCTCTGTTCACTCAGCCTGGCGGCGTCAGGTTCCCTTCCAACTCATGCTCGCCAGATTGATCCTCGCCGCCATCCTCCTCTTCGCCTTGGTGCAGCCTT
>CAXUIU010000333.1:0-4644 GCA_964250955.1 uncultured Chthoniobacterales bacterium
CTTCGGGCGGGGTGGAGGCGTTCTCGGTGCTCATGGGGCAACAAAACAGGCCGCCTTCCGAGGCGGCCGGTCCGTTATATAGGTAGGGATGGCTCTCCGAGCCAGTCCCTGGATCTCTGGTGCTGGCTAGCTCACCCCTGCCGCCGAAACCGGCCCGCCGGACCCCTGCGTCTGCACGCCCGCGTTGGGCAGATCGCCGACTCCCGTGCCGCCGCGCAGGGCGTTGGCATTGAAACGGAACTTTACCTTGCCGCGCTTGGCGTTAGCCTTGGCCTTGCGCTTGGCCTTTTGCGTGGGCGTCTCGAAAGCGCGCAGGCGGCGCACCTCGTCCATGATGCCCTCGCTATCGAGCTTGTTCTTGAGACGCTTGAGCGCGCGGTCGACGGGTTCTCCTTTGCGGACTTGGACTTCTGGCATAAAACGGTGTTAGCGGTGAATCGGTAAGATGGCGGCGGGGTCGGCAACTTAGACGGGCCGTTCGTGCAGGTCAACACCCAAGTCTTGACGCTCGACACCCTCCTTTCCCCGCGCTAGGATCGCCGCCGTGTCTGCCGAGGCGTTCGAGGGGAAAAGCCGCATGATACCGCCGCTGCCACCGGCAGGCGCGACCCTGGCGCCACCCCCCATGCCGCCGGGAGCGTTCGCGGAAGCGGCCGGGCGTTGCGCCAACTGCCTGTCGCCGCTCGCCGGCCCGTTCTGCGCGCAGTGCGGCCAGCACATCGCCGACTACCATCGTTCGGTGTGGCGGTTCGTGACCGACTTCTTCGAGAACGCTTTCAGTTGGGACAACAAGTTTTTGCGCACGGTCGATCCGCTGTTGCGCCGGCCGGGCTGGCTCACGCAGGAGTTCATGGCGGGCCGGCGCGTGCGCTACGTCCACCCACTGCGGCTGTTCCTGTTCACGAGTTTCATCTGCCTGGCGCTGCTGCAATGGACGCACCGCGACCCAGCCCACGCCCGCCGGACCGGGGACAGAGCGTCGGCGGCCTCGTCCGCGGCAGCCAGCAACGAGGGTGACAAGAAGGACGAGGAAGAAGCCGCCGCCCCCGACCCTACGCCGGCCCAACCTCCCGCCGCCGCCACGCCGGCCGAGCCGTCGCTGAGGCAGATTTTCCGCGACACGTACAAGTCCCACGGCAAAAACGCCGTACCGCCGGACGCCGCGAAGCTCGAAGCCGCGGGTAACGCTTTCCAGAAGAAGGTGGCGGAGGCCACGGCGAAGCTAGAGACGGCTAACAAGGCCGTCGAGTTCCGCGAAAGGGTGACCACCAACGTCCAGTCGCAGCTCTCCTGGGGGGCGCTGGCGATGCTGCCGATCTTCGCCTTGTTCATGCGTCTGGCCTTCGGGAGTGCGGGTGGGTATTATTTCGCCCATCTGGTGTTCTCGCTGCACTACCATACCTTCCTGCTGATGTTCTGGGTGGTCTACGCGTGGATGAGCGGGCTCGCCGGCCTCCTGCACTCCGACCTCCTGAAGATCGTCACCGCCGCGGGCCTGCTCGTGCCGCCTTGGTATCTGTTCCGCGCGCTGCGACAGATGCATGGACAGGGGTGGAGCGTCACGGCGGGCAAGGTGTTCGCCCTCGGCGCGGTGCATCTGCTGACGCTCTTCGCGGGGCTGGCGATGATCGGAGCCACGGCATTTCTATGATGACGACGAAGCGCCCCGTGCGCGTAGGGATCGGCGGGCCGGTGGGCTCGGGCAAGACGATGCTGGTGTGGCGGTTGTGCGAACGGCTGCGCGGCGAATACTCGCTGGGCGTCATCACCAATGACATCTACACGCGCGAGGACAGCGAGTTCCTGCTGCGCCAGAACGCTCTCGCCTCCGAGCGGGTCATCGGCGTGGAGACGGGCGGCTGCCCGCACACGGCCATCCGCGACGACACGAGCATGAACATGAGCGCCGTCGCCGAACTCGAACGACGCCACGGCGCGGACCGGCTTCAAATCATCCTGATCGAGAGCGGCGGCGATAATTTGTCGGCGACCTTTTCGCCCGAGTTGGCGGATGCGTTCATCTACGTCATCGACGTGGCGCAGGGCGACAAGATCCCGCGCAAGGGCGGCCCAGCGATCCGTTACAGCGACCTGTTGGTCATCAACAAGATCGAACTGGCCCCGCACGTCGGCGCGGACCTGGGCGTGATGGACCGGGACGCCAAGCTGATGCGCGGGGAGGGGCGGCCGTTTCTCTTTTGCGATCTGAAGAGCGGGCGCGGCCTGGACGACGTGATCGGCTGGCTGCGGCGGGAGTATCTGTTCGGGGTCTGAAAAGCCTCACACAGAGGCCGCAGAGTTCACGGAGAAGAGGAAAGCAGGTTCAGAGAACATCCTTCTTTCCTCCGTGCCCTCTGTGGCCTCTGTGTGAGGCTCCTTCTGCAAGCATGACCGGCCACCTGCACTTGACCGTCCGCGCCGACCCCACGACGGGGCGCTCGGCCGTCGGTGAACAATCCCACCGCGCGCCCATGCACGTCGGCAAGGGCCACTGGGACCCAGTGGCGCGTACGGTGACCGTTCACGCCGTCAACGCGACGGCGGGCCTCTTCGCCGGCGACACGGTGGACTGGCGCGTGCGCGTGGAAGCCGGCGCGCGGCTGCGTCTGGTCGGCCCGAGCGCCACGCGCGTCCATCGGGCGGCGCGCGGCGGAGTCGTCACCGACGAGGAAGCCGCTGCGACGCAGACTTTCACCGTGGGCGCGGGCGGCTTCCTGGAAGTCTGGCCGGAACTTTTCATCCCGCACGCGGGCCGCCGCGGCCGTCAGATGACCCGCGCAGAGGTGGCGCGCGGTGGGCGCCTGCTCCTCTGCGAGAGCCTCGCGCCGGGCCGGGTGGCGATGGGCGAGGCGTGGGCGTTCGGCGCGTTGCGCTGGGCGACGGACCTCGTCTACGACGGCCGCCCCGTGGCGCGCGAACGCTGGCGCACCGAACCCGCCGCACGCCCTGAAACCGTGTCCGGCTGGCGTGGGGCCGGGGTGGCGCTGGGCACGAACGCGCCGTTTTACGGCACGGTGTTCCTCGTCGCGGAAGGACTCGACGCAGCGGCCCCCGGTTGGGAGCGCCTCCACGCCTTGCAGACAGAAGGCGGGCCGCTGTGGATCGGGGTCAGCCAGCTTGTCGGCGGAGCGGGTTGGGTGGTGAAAATGCTCGCGCGCGACGGCGCGGTCCTGCGCGGGACGTTGGGGCGGGTGCGCGCGGAAATGCTCGCCATGCTCGGAGGGCTTGGGCCGTGTGACGCAAGCGGCGGGATGCAGACCTAAAAATTCGCATCCCGCCGCTTACATGGAGCTTGTCTTCTTTGCCGCGGCGGCCGTGGGCCAGCGGTTACTTCGAAACGATGCTCGTCGCACTCCGGCGGTACTGGCGGCGCATGGCCACCGCACACAGCCCCAGCCCCAGCACGCCCGCCGTCCAAGTGGACGGTTCGGGGACGGCGGCGAAGGTGAAGTTGCTGATCGTCTGAGTGGAGGAGGTAGCTCCGTCCGCGCCGGTGAAACCGACGTAGGCCGTGCCTGCGCCCAGCACGGAAGCCAGGTTGGTGGCATAGGTGAACGTGCTGGTGTTGGCGGGGATGGTCGAGTCGGTGAGCGTCTCGGTCAGCGTCGTTCCGTTGTAGGATAAGTTGACGTTGATCGGATGGCCGGAGTAGAGGACAGCCAACGAATTGTTGTTCAGGGTCAAGGCGCCGTTCGTGCCGAAACCTGTGGTGGAATTGTTATAAATGTTAAACCCGACGGCGGCGCTGGTGCCGATGGCGTTCTGGCTTGTCATGCTGCCCAAAAGGGGATTGGTGCCACCGGCATAGCCTAACGTGTTACCAATGTAGCCGACGGCGCTTGCCCCGCGGCCATCATTTTGGAGGGTGAAGGTAACGCCGTCGGCGGTCGAACTGGCGTTGCCCGTGCCACCCACATCCGTGTAGGTGAAGGAAACGTTGAAGGCGTTGATGTTCTGCTTCGTGTTGAAGAAGGTCGAGTTGCCTTGGTTGTTCACACCGCTGGTGAGCGTGAGGACGCCGTTGGCGATGGAGGGGCCGGCGGTGTTGGCTTGGCCCTTGGTGAGCGTGAAGCCGGTGCCGGTGCCGAAGCCGGTGACGTCGGCGTGCGCAGGGACGAGCGGAAGGGCGACGAAGGAGAGGAGCGGCAGCAGATAACGGGTTTTCATGGGATTTGGATAAATGTCGGCCACGCAAAGGCGGGGCCGGAGGTGTGACATGGTTGGCGTTGGTTACTTCGGATGGGTATTCAAGCAACCGATGCGCCATGAGCGCATTTATTCTCCCGAATTAGGGTGTTTACCGGAGATCTTCAGCCCGGGTGCAAACGGCACCTGCGTTTATGAATTCTCATTTGAAAGAGAGCATTCTCACTTCTTCTTGCGCAATGCCGTCAGGTCCGGTGCGGCGGGTGCGTCGAGGTGGAACGCCATGCCCTCACACGTCAACTGCACACCGTCGCCGCGCACGGCAATGACCCGCGCCTTGCGGCCCTTGGGCAGCGGCAGGTCCTCGCCTTCGCTGTAATCCTGCTTGCCGATGATGAACATCCCCGGTTGACCCGGCATGATCGTGGTGACCTGCAAGCCTTTGAGCGCCGCCTCGATCTCGCCGACGCCCCGCACTGAGATTGCACCGATGACAAA
>CAXUIU010000334.1:0-4628 GCA_964250955.1 uncultured Chthoniobacterales bacterium
CCGAACTGCACGCCGAACTTGATGACCAGCGAAATGTCGTGGAACCCGAGCGTCTCGAACGCCGCCATGAACCCCGCCAAGTCGTCGCTGCCGCCCACGCTCTTCGGCATGAAGAGGAACCCAATGCCCTGCCGAGCGATCTCGCGCGTCCAGTCGAATACCTTCGCGCGCAAGCCTTCCTTGTCCGTGCCGTCGTAGTAGCGGAACGACGGCTGCGAGAGGATGGCGCGCATCCGGTTCTTGACTACGGCCTGGTCGCCGTCGAGCAGCGCGCGCATCGCGGCGGGGTCGAAGGTCAGTTTTTCCGCTTCGATGGGCGGATAGCCGCGCAGCCAAGGTGCTTCGATGGGATGCTGGCCCTCGCGCGGGTCAGCGACGATCCCCGGAGCCGGGTCGCCGGGCATGGCCGCGCGCGTGGCGGCCTCGGGGTGGGTGGGGGGAGAGGCACGCATGGGGTTCAGGCGGGTTGGAGAACGGGGAAGTCAGCGGACTTAGAAGTTTTCACCGGGGCAACGCCTTGCGGCGCGTAGAAGCCGTGGCCGCTGTTCGCGCGTTCGCGCAGGAGCGCGGCGGGCTGGAAGTGCTGGCCGGACTGACCGGCGAGCGTTTCAAGGCGGGCAACGATCTCGCCCAACCCGCGGCTGTCCGCGTAGCGCAGCGGTCCACCGCGGAACGGCGCCCAGCCCGTGCCCATGATCATGCCGAAATCCACGTCCTCAGGCGCGCCGACGACGCCTTCTTCCAAGACGCGCGCGGCCTCGTTGACCATGACCAGCACCAAGCGGTCGCGCAGGGTGGCGTCATCCGCCGTCCCGACGACGCCGATCTTGCGAAGTTTCGCGGTATCCGCGTGGAGCGGGGGTTGGGCTTGGTCGCCCTTCTTGCCGGCTTCGTAGACGTAGACTCCCTTGCCCGCCTTGCGGCCGAGCCAGCCGTTGGCGATCATCGTCGTGACGGCCTGACCCGCGCCGGAGTCGGCCGGCATGGAACCGGGCAGACGCGTGGTGAGGTCGCGCGCGACGTGGTTGCCCACATCGACGCCCACCTCGTCCATCAACCGCAACGGACCCATCGGCATCCCGAAGTCCAGCATGATCCGGTCGATGCGCTCCGCGTCATAGCCTTCCTCGAAGTACAACCTCAGCGCCTCGGCCATGTAGGGGAGGAGGATGCGGTTGACCAGGAAGCCGGGTGAATCCTTGACGATCACCGGCAGCTTGCCGATGGCCTTGACGTAACCCAAGGCGGTGTTCATCGTCGCCGCGTCCGTGCGCGCGCCGCGGACGATCTCCACGAGCTGCATCCGGTGAACGGGGTTGAAGAAGTGGATGCCGACCACGCGGCCGGGGTGCGCGAGTCCGTCGGCGATGGTGTCGATGGAGAGTGCGGAGGTGTTCGTGGCGAGGACGGTCTCCGGGGCGACCTGGCTTTCCAGACCGACGAAGATTTTCTTTTTGAGGTCGAGCTTTTCGACGGCGGCCTCGACGACGAGATCGACCCCGCGCAGGGGCACCTCGCCGGTCACGGGCACCACGCGGTCGAAGCCGGACTGTGCGTCTGCCTTCGTGAACACGCGGCGTTTGGCAGCGTCGTTAAAGAGCTTGCTGACTGACTGCACGCCTTTGGACAACGCGGCGGCGCTGATATCCTTGAGCAGCACCCGCATCCCGCGAGCGGCGGTCCACTGCGCGATGCCCGCACCCATGAGGCCCGCGCCGACGACGGCGGCGGTCTTGACCGGAGTGGATTTCGCATCGGTGCCGGAGAGCTTGGTCTTCTTGGCGCGTTCCTGGAGGAAGAAGACCCCCATCAGGTTGCGCGTCACGTCGGTCTTGGCGAGTTCGACGAAGGCATCGCGTTCACTGCGCAGGGCAGGGCTTTCCGCGAGCGCGAGGCCGTTCGTGGCCACCTCAATGGCGCGCAGGGCAGCGGGGTAGTTGCCACGCGTCTTGGCGAGCGTCTGCTTGCGCGCGAGCGCGGCGACGACCTGGCGGGCCGGGGCGCGGTTGGCGAACGGGGTCTTCAGCGGCGGGCGCTTGCCGCGGGCCAGGAGGCGCTCGGCGGTGGCGAGCATGCCTTCGGGGTAGGCGATGTCGTCCACGAGGCCGGCTTTCTTCGCGGGGACGCCGGCGAGTTGCTTGCCGCCGAGGATGATTTCCAACGCCTTGGGCAGGCCGACGAGGCGCGGCAGGCGCACGGAGCCACCCCACGCGGGCAGGATGCCGATTTGGACTTCGGGCAGACCGAGCTTGGTGGAGCCGTCGTTGCACGCCACGCGCCAGTCGCAGGCGAGGGTGAGTTCCAACCCGCCGCCGACGCACAGGCCCTGGATCGCCGCCGCGCTGGGCACGCGCAGGTCGGCGATCCGCGCGAACGTGCTGTGCCCGCGGTCGATGATCGCGCCGAGGCGCTCGTCGGTCATGGGACCGGCGGTGAAGCCGTGCAGGTCCGCGCCGGCGATGAAAATCTTACCCTTGGCGGACGCGAAGATTACGCCTGTGACGCTAGCGTCCTGCGCGCCGGCTTCCACGAAGTCGAGGTGCGCGTTGAGTTCGGCGAAGGTGGCGTCGTCGAAGATGTTCACCGGCGAGTCGGGCCGGTCGAAGGTGAGGACGCAAGTCCCGTTGGGCTGGACCTCGCGGCGGATGTTGGAAGACACGGGAAGAAGGATGCGGGATGTGAGATGCGGGATGGCAGAGAATCAGACGGTTTCGACCCATAGCGCGCCACCCTGGCCGCCGCCGACGCACAGGGAGAGGAGCGCGCGCTTGGCCTGGCGGCGGGCGAGTTCTTTCAGTGCGGTCAGTACGAGGCGCGAGCCGGTCACGCCGACCGGGTGGCCGAGCGCGATGGCCCCACCGTTGACGTTGAGGATCTCGTCGGGGATCTCGCCCAAGACCGTGTCGCGACCGAGCTTGTCCTGGCAGTATTTCGCGTCGACAGAGGCACGCTGGCAGCCGATGACCTGCGCGGCGAAGGCTTCGTTGATCTCGATGAGGTCAGCGTCTTTGAGCGAGAAGCCGTGGCGCTGTTCGGCCTTGTGGATGGCGTGCACCGGGCCGAGGCCCATCCGCGACGGGTCGCAGCCGGCGTACTGGAAGCCGACCAGCTTGCCCAATGGCGTCAGGCCGCTGGCCTTCAGCGCGCGCTCGGTCATCATCAAGAGGGCCACCGCGCCGTCGGTGATCTGTGAGGCGTTGCCGGCGGTCACGCTGCCGCTGACTTTTTCAAAAACGGGGCGCAGCTTGGCGAGGGCTTCCATGGACTGACCCTTGCGAGGGCCGTTGTCCTCCTCGATGTACGCTTGGCCATTGCGGACCTTGGGCAGGTAGACGGGCGTGATCTCCGCGCGCAGCTTGTCAGCGGCGGCGACGGCCTTGCCGTGCGACCGCATGGAGAACTGATCCTGATCCTCGCGCGTAATGTTGAAGTCGCGCGCGACGTTCTCGGCCGTCTGGCCCATGTTCAGTCCGCTCACCGGGTCGGAGAGGCCGAGTTGCAGGCCGACGCGCGGCTTGAAGTCCTCCGGCCGAAAACTTGCCGCCACGGCGAGCTTGTCCTTGAAGCTCTTGGCGCGGGCGAGCGCGGTGAACTTCTTCGCCGCCGTGGCGCTGTAGAGCAGGGGCACGAGCGACATGTTCTCCGTGCCGCCGACCACGAACACGTCGCCGCGGCCGACCATCATCTTTTCCGCCGCCTGCGTGACGCTCTCGAAACCGGAGGCACAGTTGCGATGCACGGTGACGGCCGACACCGTGTCGGGAATCCCGGCGCGCAGGGCGATGACGCGCGCAATGTTGGCGGCATCGGCGGGTTGCGCCACGCAGCCGATGACGACTTCCTCGATGGTCGCGGGGTCGAGGCCGGTCTTGGCGAGGAGTTCGGCGACGGCGGCGCGGCCGAGTTCGACGGCGTCGGTCTCGGCGAAGGCGGTGCCCATCTTGGCGAAGGGCGTGCGGACGCCGTCCACGATGTAGATGGGCTGTTCGAGAGGTTTCATGGGAGGAGAGAAGAGCGGGAGAAAGCGGGGGGCAGCCGCGGGAACTTGGTAGCATTTAAACATTGTTCAAAAACTGCGTCAACTAAGTTTTTGAACGGTGTTTAATCTTCTTGAACACCGTTCAAAAAATGCCATCTTGGCGCCACGATATGCGGCCACCCCTGCGTTTCCCTCCGACCTCCGAAGACCCGCCGCTTTTGCGCCAGAAGCAGGTGAGCGCCGCTAAGCCGGCGCGTCTGTCCAAGGCTGCCAAGACTCCCAAGGCACCCCGCGCAACGAACCCGCGCCGGCCGGCGGCCCCTTCGGCCGAGGACCGCCGCACGCATGTCCTCGAAGCGGCGCTGCGGGTCTTCGAGGCGAAGGGACTCGAAGGCGCGAACATGCGTTCCATCGCCCGCGAGGCGGGGTACACGCCGGGCGCTCTGTATTTTTATTATTCCAGCCAGGAAGAAATCTACGCGGACCTGCTCTCCCACTCCCTACGCCGGCTGCACGCCGCGACGTGCGGGGCGGGGGCGGAGTTCGCCGACGGCAAGAACCCGCCGGCGCTGGGGGGGGCGGGGGGGTTGGGGTTCTACGGCTACTACGCGGCGGGGCCCGGCGCCCAGCCCCAGGGCGTCGGCCGGGT
>CAXUIU010000335.1:0-4620 GCA_964250955.1 uncultured Chthoniobacterales bacterium
GTCTCGGCGTTGCGGCGCTCGAACGCCACCTTCTCCGCACGGACCGATTCCACGAAGCGGCCCAGCAACACCACGAACGCCGGCAGCCGGTCGGCGTTGGACTGACCCAGGTCGAAGTTTACCACCAGCACCCGCCCCGTCCCGGTCCCGCGCAGGAAAATGAGCGGACGTTCCCCTTGCCAGACGAGCGCCTGGTCGCCGGGTTGAGTCGGCAGCGGGTCGGTCGCCTTGCACAACAGGCCGTTCCAGACGAGGCCGGCGGTGAGCGGGGTGTTCTCCGCGAGCGGTTCGCCGGGCAGGTAGGTCTTGCTGTCAGGAGCGGCCGGCGCGAACAGGATCGCCGGCTTGGCAGACGCGCCGGGTGAAAAAACGTCGAGACGCAGGTCCGCCGCGGCCTCACTGCCCGCCGTGGCGGCCTGCGGCACGCTGTCGGCGAACCGCTTCAAGAAGTCCACGGGCACCTTGTCGCCGCCGCCGACGAACAGCGCCAACCGCTTCGGCTCCGGCCGCACGAGCGGCAGGCGGTCGTCGAGCGCGAACGCGTCCCCGCTCAGAACCAGCGTGCAGCGGTTCTTGCCCGCCGGGAACGCTCCTGCCAGCGTGCGGATTTGCCCGGGGGCGAGCGTCAGCGTCGTCTCTGGGCCAGGCGTGTCATCCAGTTCCAGGTGCCAAGTGCGCGTCTGCGCGGTGGCGGCGTGGTTTTGCACGAGGGCGCGCCAGCGTTCGCCCTCCACACTGACGCCGACCCACCCGCAATTATCTAGGGGGTGGCCGACCGCGAGCGTTTCGACGCCTTCGGGCACGTCGGTCTTCCGGTCGGTGACAAAGACCGTGATACCCGCCGCGCCCGCCAACCCGCGCGCCGCCTGGAGCGCCGGGAGGAAATCGTGCGTGCCGAGGTGCGGCGCCCAACGGTCCACCGCCGGGCGCACCGCCCGGAGTTCGGACCCGGCGTAGAGCGTGGGCGCAGCCGGATCGGTTTCGAGCAGGTGCCACTCGGTCCGGGTCGCGGTTCGCGCGAGTGCTTCCAGGTGCAGTTGCAACGTCTCACGCAGCTCCTCCCGAAAGGCCCCCATCGACACCGAACTGTCCAGCACCACGACCACCCGTTGCATCGGGTCCCGCCGCAGGGTGCGCGGCCCCGCCAGCAGCGCCGCCAACCCTACGGCCGCCGCGAGTTGCAGCCACAAAGGCAGCGAGCTTCGCAGCCGCTCCACGCGTTGCCCCTGCGCGCTGACCGGCCGCAGCGCGTCGAACAAAAACAGCGTGCTCGTCACCACCCGACGTGACTGGCGCTGGAGGAGGTGGATGCCCAGGATCACCGGCACGGCAAGAAGCGCCCACCACCCGGCCGGATTAGCGAAACTCAGGTCCACGGGCGTCAATGCGTCAGTTCGACCGCCCCAGCCGGCAGCGCGTCGGCGCGTAGAGCGTCGTGGAAGGGCGGTTCCGACGCGACGCGTGCGGTCACCACGGCGTAGCGGCGCGCGTGTTCGGTCCACATCCCGAAGTGCCGCCCGTAGCTGCTCCGGTAGCGGGAGAGCAGATCGTCGTCGATGTGCTGGTTGCGTTGCGCGCCCGTCTCGCAGTCGGTCAACTCGACGTTGCCACCCAGGTCCGGGTCAGCCTCCGCGCGGCAGTACGGCGCGAACACCACCCCACGACCCTTCGCCGCGGCCAAGAGCGCGAGGAGCCCTTCCGGCGAGCCGGGAAACAGCAGGTCGGACACCAGCACCCGCAGCGCCCCCGGCCGCCAGGGCACCCGCCCGAGGGCCGGCGGCGCGGGTGGCGCACTGGCGCCCGGCGGGGGACCGCCGGCGCGGGTGCGGTCGTATTCGCGCAACACCGTGCCCGGGTTCCACGGCACGCTGTCCGCACGGCCGACCGCGTGGCAGCGCAGCGACGCCCCCGTGCCGAGCGCGCTTTCCACGCAAAAGAAGAATAGCTCCAGCGCCCGCCCGCGCTTCGCGTCGTCGAAGAACATCGACTCCGACACGTCGAGCGCCACGTCCACGCGCGGGCTGACCTCCTCGCGGTAGAGCTTCATCGAGTAGTGGCCCGTCCGCGCGTACGCCTGCCAGTCGATGTAGCGAGGGTCGTCGCCGGGCAAGTACGGGCGATGATCCTGGAAGTCGATGGAGCTGCCTACTCCCGCGCCCTGCCAGTTGCCGCTCTCGCCACGCCAGGTGCGGTGGCGCAACGGCAGCCGCAGCCGGCCGGCCGCCGCGCGCATCCTACCCTGGATCACGCGCAGGGTCGCGTCTTCAGGCCACCGGGACATGGGCAGCAGGTTCTGATCCGGATGGCTCGGGCAGCGCGAGGCTGGCGCGTTCCAGCGCGCGCACGGACCGGAACGCCAACAGGCTGGCAACCAGCGCCACCACCGCGCTCAGAGCCGTGACGATCACCACCGGTGAAATCCACTCGTATCCCCCCTCGTAGGACGCCGCCCACGGCGAGACCAGAGCCGCGAACGGCAGGCAGGTGGCGATGGTTTTCAGGTGTGTGCCGAGCGCGTTGTCGCACACGCTGAAGAAAATCAGCGCCACCACCGCCGCAGCCAGCGTCAGCAAGAAAATGACCACCGGCCGGTTAAACCGCCGCAACACCGTGTGCGCCAACGCCGCCGGGAACATCAGCGTGCCCAGCACCGCCACGAACCGCGCGGTCTCTTGAGATTGTTCAAACAGCCGCTCCCGCGACAAGAGCCAGCCGAACGCCGCGAACGTCACCAGCGTGAAGAGCACTCCCGCCGGCCATCCGGGGTAGAACAGCCGCCCCGCGATTCGCCCCAACAGCCCGCGCCGTGCGAACGGCCGGTACAGGCTCGGAATCGCGCGGGGCTGCTCGCACACTGCCACCGCGCACACTCCCGCCGCGACGATGAACGTCGCCGCCGTCAGCAGGTAGTAACGCCCCACCGTCAGTTCCAGCAGGATGGCCAGCGCCAGCCCTGCCCACGCGAGCGCACGCATGAACCCCCGTGTGGTTCTCGGCCGGCGGGGCGATGCGCGCCGCTCCGGCGTGGACCAGCAACAGCCCCAGCAGCGTCGCCCACACGAGCGTCGTCCCGACACTCGCCCAGCCCGGCAGCCCCGAGGCACCCCGACCGCGCGAAAAGCCGTCGATGAAAATGTTCAAGCTCGCAAAGAACAGGAAAACGCCGCCGACCGCCGCCAGCGGCCGGATCAGGCGTGTCGGGAACGCCGACAGCCCGACCGTCACGGCGGTCAGCAGCGCCGAGCCGACGAGCATCGCGAAAAGGACCAGGAGTTCGCCCGCGAGGTTGACCCCGCCCATGAAGTAACGCAGCACGAGGTAAGGCAGCGTTGCGCAGACGAACAGCAGCGACTGGGCGAAGAGCGCCAGCCACTTGCCGAAAACGATGCGGAAAGCCGTCAACCGCGTCAGGAAGATGAGTTCGAGGGTGTTCGCGCGCACCTCGCTGTTGATGGCCCCGAGCCCCGTGAACGGCACGACCAGGAGCACCGGCACGGACACCACCACCCAGAAGAACACCGTGCCCTCCGACGCGTCGAGGTGGTTGGCGGCGACCAGGAGGCTCAGCGACAGATCGAGCAGCATGGCGATCTGCAAGAGGATGAAGATCGCCACGAACAGCCGGGTGCGCACACCCTGGCGCAGTTCCTTGACGAGCATCGGGCTCAGCCAGTCAGCAAAGTCCGCGGGCGGCAGGGCGACGGCAGCAGGCGGCGAGGGGCGGACGGCGGTATTTTCCACGGGAAGAGAAGGGTTCGATTCAGACCTTGCGGAGCATGTCGACGAAGGCGTCTTCGAGTTTGCGCGCCTCGCGGTGGAAGTCCACGACCGGCACGCCGTCGAGCACCATCCGCCGCAGATAACCGGTGACCGCCGCGCCGTCCGCCGCCTCGAAGCTCACCCGCGCCCCGCGCCGGTGCGCATCCACCAGCCGCACGCCCGGGTGGACGGCGATCCACTGCGCGAGCGTCTCGGGCGGACCGTCCACGTGGACATCGTACACCGCCGCGCCGTTGTCTTGTTGTTGCAGGCTCTCGGCCGAGCCGTGGTGCACCAGCACGCCGCCGTCGATGAAGAGCATCGTGTCGCACATCTCGGCCAACTCCGAGAGGATGTGCGAGCTGATGAGAACCGTCTTGCCCCGCCCGGCGAGCAGGCGCACCAGCCGCTTAAACTCCACGCGCGCCTTCGGGTCCAACCCGGCGGCGGGTTCGTCGAGCACGAGCACCTCCGGGTCGTGCAACAGCGTGCGCCCGAGGCACAGCCTTTGGGCCATGCCTTTGGAGAGCGTGTTCATCATGCGGTCGGCGATGGGCGCCAGGTCCGTGAAATCCATCACCTCCGCGATCCGTCCGAGCCGCGGCCCGCGCCGGTAGCCGAACGCCCGCGCGTAGAAGTCCAGGTACTCGTAGACCGTCATGTGGTCGTGCGCGCCGAACGCATCGGGCATCCACCCCACCCGCGCCCGTACCGCGGCGGGGAAGTTCACCGCGTCCCAGCCGGCGACCTGCACGCTGCCGTGCGTGGGTAGGTCCAGGGTGACCATCATGCGCATGGTCGTCGTTTTCCCCGCGCCGTTGGCCCCGATGAAGCCGACGACCTGGCCGCGGTAGATGTCGA
>CAXUIU010000336.1:0-4291 GCA_964250955.1 uncultured Chthoniobacterales bacterium
CGGCCGGGGGGCGGGCGGTGGCGTTCGACGCGCCGGGGCACAGGAGTTCGGAGGGAACGCTCTCGTGTGCGCCGGCGTTCGCGTGGGCGGTCGAGGGCGTGGCGGCGCACGTGGGCGAGTTGCGTGGGATCGTCGCGCATTCGCTTGGCGGGGCAGCGACGTGTATCGCCATGCGGCGGGGCGTGCGGGCGCCGCGGGCGGTGCTCCTGGCGAGCGCGTGCTGGGTCGCCCCCGTTCTCAAGCAGTACACGGACCGGCAGGGATTCTCGGAGGAACTGGCCGCGGCGACGCAAGACGTGGCCAAGGAAGTGTTCGGCCCGGAGGAATCCTCGGCGGCGGACAACGCGCGGGGCCTGCACGGCACCCGGGCGCTGGTGATGCACGACCCTGAGGACCGCGAGATGCCGTTGGAGCACTCGGCGGCGATTGCCGCGGCGTGGCCGGGGGCGGAGTTGGTAGAAGCTCCGAAGGTCGGACACTTCAGCATCCTGCGGTCGCGGGACGTGGTGGCCCGGGTGTGCGGGCACGTCCTGGGATGAGCCTCACCGCGCTCCGCGCGGGGCTCTTACGACTGATCCGACGATCCGGTTAGCCGCCTTGACGGCCTGTTTCTGCGAGCGCTTCGCACACACGTGCCACGGCCTCCGGCGCGAGCTGCGGGAAGATCGGCAGCGAGAGCACTTCGGCCGCCACACGTTCGGTCGCGGCCATCGACCCAGCGGCCAACCCGCGCGCGGCGTAGGCGGGCTGCTGGTGGATCGGCACGGGGTAGTGGACCAGCGTGTGGACCCCGGCTGCGGCGAGTTCGGCGGCCACGGCGTCGCGGCAGCCATCCGCAATGCGCACGACAAACTGGTGCCACACGTGGCGGCGGCCGGGGAGTGCGATGGGGAGCGTCAATCCCGTCAGGCCGGACAACCCGGCGGCGTAGCGCGCGGCGAGAGCGCGGCGGCGGTCGTTGTCGGCGTCGAGGCGGCAGAGCTTCACGCGCAGGACCGCGGCCTGGAGTTCGTCCATGCGGCCGTTCCAGCCCGCCTCCTCGCTGACGTAGCGCCGCCCGCGCCAGCCGTATTGCCGCAGCGCGCGCATGTTCGCCGCCAGCGCCGGGTCGTTCGTCGTCGCCGCGCCGCCGTCGCCGAGCGCACCGAGGTTCTTGGTCGGGTAGAAGGAAAACGCCGCCGCGTCGCCGAACGTCCCCACCTTTCTCCCGTCATAAAGCGCCCCGTGCGCCTGCGAACAATCCTCCACCAGCCGCAGCCCGTACCGCCGGCAGAAATCCACAACCGGAGTCAGGTCCGCCGCCTGCCCGTACAGGTGCACCGGCACGACGGCGCGCGTCCGCTCCGTGCGTGCGCCCTCCAGCCGTGCCGGGTCGAGGTTGAAGTCGTCCGCCCCGATGTCCACCAACACCGGCCGCGCGCCGCAGAGTTCAATCGCGCTGACCGTGGCAACGGCCGTGTGGCTGACCGTGATCACCTCGTCTCCCTCACCGATGCCGCACGCGCGCAACGCCAAGTGCAGCGCCTCCGTGCCGCTGCCTGCGCTGACGCACTCCCGCGCGCCCGCCCACGCCGCGAACTCCTCCTCGAACGCCTCCGTCTCCGGTCCCAGCAAGTACCGTCCGCCCGCCAGTACACGCGCGATGGCGGCGTCGATCTCGGCGGCGTTTTCCTGGTAGGACGCGAGCGGGTTGGCCTGCGGGACGGGTGGGTTCATTCCCAGTAGTGGGCGCGGTGTTGGGCGAAGTAACGCAGCGTCCGCGCGATGCCCTCGCGCAGCGGCACGGCCGGCCGCCAACCGAGCGCCTTGGCGATACGCTGGCTGTTGCTGTAGTAGTCGCCGATGTCGATGCGCTTGCGCTCGGGCGGGAAGGGGACCAGTTCCCAGTCCCCCGCGCCGTGCACCTCGACCATCAGTTCCGCCAGGTCGTGCAGGTTGATGCGGTCGGGTGCGCCCAGGTTGTAGACTTGCCCGTCGGCTGCCGGGTCCAGCGCGCAGAGCAGCAGCGCGTCCACGGCGTCGTCCACGAAGTTGAAGTCGCGCAACTGCCGTCCGTCGCCGAACACCCGCAACGGCTCGCCCGAGAGCAGGCGCTTGAACCATACCCCCAGGAACGTCTGCCGGTCGTCCTTGACGCGCATCCCGGGGCCGTACGTGTTGGTCAGCCGCAGCACGCTCGCGCGCACGCCGTGGATGCGATGGTAGAACAGGTGGTAGCTCTCGCCCGCGAGCTTGTTGATGCCGTTGATGTCTACGGGGGCGAGCGGATGGTCCTCGTCCACGGGCAGGTAGCGCGGCACGCCGTAAATCTGGCGCGTGCTCGTGAAGACGACCCGAATGGCCGGGTTGCGTTCGCGGCAGGCTTCGAGGATGGAAAGTTGCGCGCGGCAGTTGATCTCCAGGTCGGTCTGCGGGTCGCGCACGCTGTCGAGGTGGCACGTCTGCCCGGCGAGGTTGAAGAGCACGTCCTGGCCGGCGACCAGGTGGCGGATGCTGTGCGGGTCGCGTACGTCGGCGATGTTGACGGTGAGCCGGTCGCGCAGGTCGGCGACGTTGAAGGGGTTCCCGCCGTACTCCGGCACGAGCGAGTCCACGAGCGTCACGTCTGCGCCGAGGTTGACCAGACGGCGCGCGAGGTTGGAGCCGATGAAGCCCAGCCCGCCGGTGACGAGCACCCGCTGGCCCCGCCACGCGGCGTCGGTGAGGAAGGGAGACTCCGCGGGCATGGAGATTCAGCCGAAGAGGGGCAGCAGGTGGCGGCGCAGGAGGTTGTCGGTGACGTGGCGCGCGATGACTGGTTCGTGCGCCTGCAAGGCGTCCGTGTAGCGCGCGCCCATCTTGGCGGCGATCTTGAAGGCGACGTGCAGAAGCTGCCGGAAGCTCGGGTTGTACTCGGGACAGCCCCCGTCGTGACGCAGGGCGCGCACGTACTGTTCCGATTCCCAGCCGCGTACGTCCGCCGGGTCGGGCAGCCGGGCGCGGTCCACGTCGAGGACGGCCGCGTAGGGTTTCGTCAACTCGTCATAGCGTCCGTGCGCCTCCGCGTACACGTCCTGCGCGAGGGCGAGGGCATCGCCGCCGGCCTCGGCCAGGCCGATGATTTCTTCCAGCCACGTCGTGCCGGCGGTCTTGACGTGCACGCCCGCGCCGTGGGCCTTGAGCTGGCGGTTGATCACCGGGTACAGCGAGAACTTGTCGCTGCCCGAGTGCACGCTGAGCTTGAGCGTGTCCGGCAGCCCGAACTCGCGCACCGCGAACGCCACCACCGCCAGGTCGGCGTCGAACTCCGCTTCAAAACGCGCCAGGTCACCGACGTAATCGACGCCCTTGTTGAAGCGTCCGGTGAACTTCGGCGCCACGGTCTGCGCCGGGACGCCTTCCTGCGCGATCATCGCCAAAATGAGCAGCAACTCGGCGGGCGTCTGCGCGGTGTCGGTCTCGTCGATGGACACCTCGGTCACGAAGTTGTCGCGCCCCTTCTTGCCCTCGACGTGCCGGTAGATGCGTCCTGCTTCCTGGATCGCGCGCAGGAACTTGCCCGCCGCGGCGCGGACCGCCTCCGCGCCGAGGTCGAGCGGCGCGTCGAGGCCAGGGATCGTCAGGGTGCCGCCGAAGCGTTCCAGGCTGGCCGCAAAGGCATCCACGCTGGCCGTGTCCGCGGCAACCCCGACGGAGTCGGCCACGTCGAGCGTGTAGAAATCGCTCGCGGCGAGAAAACGGTCGACCGTGCCGAGTCCGATGTGGTCGGCGTCCACGTAGTACGCCCCGGTCCAGCCGAGCGCGCGCACGGCGGCGTCGGCCTCCGCGCGCAGGTCGTCGGGATGGCTGCCAATAAGAAGATGCTCGCGGTTGGACTTGTTCCAGACCGGGTGCACGGCCAGGCCGGCGTCGGCGTTGGCTTGCTGCACGGCGCGAAGCTGCGCGCGGCCCTGGTGGGCAAAGCGGTCACCGGTGCCGAAGGTGAACTTCTCGATGCGCATGAGGTGGGGAACTTCGTCCCACCTATAAAGCAAACCCCTATCCGCGCGCAAACCTCTCTCAGTCCGCCGCCCGAACCAGCGAATCCTCGGACCCGGAGGTCAGTGCGTTGCCATCGTCCAGGCGTAGGGGCGCGTGGCCGGAACGTTGCGCGGGCGAAAGCCGCACGAGCCAGCGGCGTGCGGGACCGTCAGCCGCGGGAACGCTGGCTGCCACGGCGTAGGATTGTCCGTCGGCCGGCAGGTCGAGGACGAAGGTCCCCGCAGCGTCCGCCTCCGCGGCGACGGCAGGCGCGGGAAGAGCACGGAAGAAC
>CAXUIU010000336.1:4301-4615 GCA_964250955.1 uncultured Chthoniobacterales bacterium
AGGCGAAGCGCAGGGACCGGCGCAGCGGGTCGCTCGGCGCGGCGTCGTTCAACGTCCGGAGCGCGGCCTGTTCCTCGGTGGCGCGGGTGGCGAGTTCGGCGGCGGCGGCGTCGATGGAAGGGTCGAGACGCGCGTGGGCCACCTGGGCGGCGGAGACCGTCGGTGCGAGGGCTTTTTCCAGGGCTTCCAGCGGATAGGCGGTGACCTGCACGCCCGCTGCCGGGAAGGCGAACGAACCCCGCAGCGGGCCATCGGGTTCCGGGGTAGGCGGAGGTGGCGTCGGGGTCTCGACGGCGGGCGGGGTCACCGCGGCC
>CAXUIU010000337.1:0-4605 GCA_964250955.1 uncultured Chthoniobacterales bacterium
CCTCTACACGATGCGTGACCCGCTGACGATGTATCCTAAGCCTTCGTTCAGCAAGCAGCCGCAGAGCGTCCCCGGCCTCGCCGAGGACATGCATCCCAAGCCCGACCACGGCGAGAAAAGCTACGTCGGCAGCGGCAAGCTGCCCGGCCGCAAGGCGCTCATCACCGGCGGCGACAGCGGCATCGGGCGCGCCGCGGCCATCGCGTTCGCGCGGGAGGGTGCAGACGTGGCCATCGTCTACCTGCCCGAGGAAGAAAAGGACGCGCAGGAAACGCTTGCCCTCATCAAGGCCGCCGGCCGCCTGGGCGTCGGCATCCCGGGTGACATCAAGAGCGAGACCTTCTGCCAGCAACTCGTCGAGACGGTCGTGCGCGAGTTGGGCGGAATCGATATCGTCGTCAACAACGCCGGCAAGCAGCATGCCACCGAGGCCATCGCGGACCTAACCACCGAGCAGTTCGACGCGACCTTCAAGACGAACATCTACGCGATGTTCTGGATCACCAAGGCCGCCGTGCCGCACCTGCCCAAGGGCGCGACGATCATCAACACGACGAGCATCCAGGGCTTCGACCCGAGCGAGAACCTCCTGGATTATGCCCAGACCAAGGCCGCGCAGATCGCCTTCACCCGTGCGCTGGCCGGGCAGTTGGCGGAAAAGGGCATCCGCGTCAACGCCGTCGCCCCCGGACCGATCTGGACGGCCTTGCAGGTCAGCGGCGGCCAGCCGCAGGAGAAGATCAAGACCTTCGGCAGCAACACGCCGCTCCAGCGCCCGGGCCAGCCGGTGGAACTCGCCCCGGTCTACGTGCTGCTCGCCGGCCAGGAATCCAGCTACACGACTGGCCACGTCTACGGCGTGACGGGCGGTCTGGGGCAGCCCTGACCATCGACGCGGCGGAAAATAGATTCACGGGCGGGCGCGGGGCCGATAAGATGCGCTATCCCCGCCCGTGAAGACCGGCTTCATCGACCGCCTCATCTCCCGCCTCGGCCGCGTCGGCCCCGAGGAGGCGCGACAGCACATCCTGCGCGTCGTCCGCGAAAAAGGCTTCCTTGAAACGATCTTCAACGCGCTTCAGGAGGGCATCGTCGTCACCGACCCGCGCGGCCGGATCGTCTACCTCAACGGCGCGGCCGTCGGCTTCTTCGGCCTGAGCGCGCAATCCTCCGTTGGCCGACCCTTGCAGGAGCAGGTCCGCGGCCTCGACTGGCCGGCGCTGACCGGCGCGGAGGACCTCGTCAGCCGCGACATGGAGGTGTTTTATCCTTCGCACCGCTTCCTGAATTTCTACGTCGTGCCCCTACACATGCAGGATGATACCGAAGCGGGTCACCTCGGGCATGCGATGATCGTGCGCGACATCACCGAGGACCGCCGCAGCGCGCAAACCACCATCGAGAACGAACGCCTGTCCGCGCTGACGCTGCTCGCCGCCGGCGTCGCCCACGAGATCGGCAACCCGCTCAACTCGTTGACGATCCACTTGCAGTTGATGGAAAGAAAGCTGCGCAAGCTGCCGCCCGACGCGCGCGAGGGTCTGGCGGAGTCCGTCCGCGTCGCGCAGGACGAGATCCGCCGACTGGACTTCATCATCAGCCAGTTTTTACGCGCGATCCGGCCCGGGGTCGTCGAGACGCACCCGGACGACGTGAACGCCATCCTGCAAGAGAGCGTCAGTTTTCTCAACGCCGAGATCGCCGACCGCGACATCCTCGTCGAACTCGAACTCGACCCCGCGCTGCCTCCCGTCGAGCTGGATCACGACCAGATGAAGCAGGCGTTCTACAACGTGATCCGCAACAGCTTCCAGGCGATGAGAAACGGCGGCATCCTGCGCGTGACGACGACCCTGGAACCCGACTACGTGGCGGTGAGTTTCACGGACTCGGGCGGCGGCATCGCGCCGGAGAACATGAGCAAGGTGTTCGACCCGTACTTCACCACCAAGAGCGCCGGCAGCGGGTTGGGGTTGCTCATCGTGCGCCGGATCGTGCGCGAACACGGGGGCGAGATCGAACTGCGCAACGACACCGGCCGCGGCCTGACGGTGGTCATCCGCCTGCCGCACGGCGACCGGCGCGCGCGGATGCTGGGATTCGGCGGCGAGGGAAATGCTCCATGAGAAACACGCTCGCGCTTCTGCTGGGCGGTTGTTTGTTGGCGGCGGGTTGTTCCCGCGGGCCGCAGACGGCCGGGGAGTTGTTTGACAAGATGCCGCGGCGCTACCGCGGCGAACTGCGTCTCCAGGGTGAAACGGGCATGCGTACGCTCGGCGTCGAGTTGCTCGACCTGACCGTGCGCGATGAACACCACCTGGAGTTCAACCGCGTGGCCTACGAGGTGGACGGCGACGGCGAGGGCAGGCAACGCGGCGAGGCTCCCATCCGTGGCACGATCTCCGCGCCGGGCGGAGAGGTGCAAATCGAGGACGCTGGCGGCGTGGGCGGCGGGGATGCGCTGAAGGCGGGTTCGTTCGAGGGGAAGCTCCATGCCGACCTGGAAAGCGTCGAAGCGAAGTGGAAGACGGGCTACGATCAAGCGGTCGGCTACCAAGGCAAGGCGGCGAGGTAAGACGATTCCGAGGCATCTTCGTCGCCAGGATGATCCGCTAGCCCAAAGGGACGCGATGATTTGCCGAGATGGTGTGCCAGCCCCGAAGGGGCGCAATGAGATAGCTTAGGGCAACGCCCTGGGTAAAAGGCCGAGGGAACGTCCAAGCCCTGTAAGGGCGCGATGATCGTGGTGGTCCGTTCAGGTTGCGCCCCTTCAGAGCTTGGTCAACAACCGATGGCTTACCCAGAGCGTTGCCCTGGGCTATCTCATCGCGCCCCTTCGGGGCTGAAAACAAGAAGTATGAACCGGCCTCAAACGTAGTGCCGCCAGCAATAAGCAAGTAACTCGCGCCGGCTGGCGAGCTTGTCCCGGCGCACGGCCGGGTCGCCCGGAAAAATCCGCTGCCCCCACACTGCCACCATCCCCCATTGCAGCGCCAGCCGCGCGAGCACGGCGGCCTTGACCAGCCGCGGGTGCGTGATCTTGCCGTGTTTGCGCAACAGATACCAACGCGCCGCGTGGGTCTGGAGCACGCGGGCGCGACTGGAAACCGGCGTCCCGCCGTAGTCGTGCCGCGCCAGGAGCGCGTCGTCCACCCGGAGCGTCCACGGCGGCGCGGAGCGGTTGAGCTTCATGCAGAAGTCAAAGTCCACGTCGAGCCAGCGCAGGTGTTCGTCGAACCCGCCCACCGCGTCGAACGCCACCCTCCGCACCGCGATGGCCGCCGTGGGCAGGCAGCGGCGCGCCTCGCGTTCGGGGAACACCCGCTGCCACGGCACCAGCCAACTCGGCCCGAGCACGAGGCCCAACGCGCCGGGTTCCGGGTGTTCGCAGGCGGTCGGGCGGCCGGCGGCGTCCTGCGTGCGGAAGCCGAGCACGGCCAGGGTTGGGTCCGCGTCGAACGCCTCCATGATCCGGTCGAAGTACGGCGCGAGCGGCAGGGCGTCGGCGTCGAAGACGAGGACCACGTCGGTGCCGACGGCGCGCACGCCTTTGTTGAGGTTGGCAGAGAAGCCGAGGTTTGTCTCGTTGCGTAGGACGGTGACACCGGGTTCGTCGAAAACCCCCTCGGGTGAGGCCTGCGGCGAGCAGTCGTCGAGCAAGACCACGCGCGCGAGCCGGTCGCCGTGGAGGCGGCGGTGGGCGCGCACGCATTCGAGGGCGAGGTCCCAGGTGTTGTAGTTGGTGACGAGGACGCCGAGGGTGGACACGGTAGGTTCTTTTTTCTCCGCAGGATGGATGCCGCGCGTCCGGTCAGGCTCCAGCGAGCGTGGCGAGGTCGCGGGCGTGGGTTTCGAGGCGGTGTTCGCGGTACCACGCGGCGGCGGCGGCGGCCACGGCGTCGAGCGGGGCGTCCGTTGCGGCGGCAATAAACTGCTCGCCGTCGCGCAGGCCGTCGGCGGGGGCGCGGTTGGCGGGGTACGTCACGGGCACGAGGCCATGGGCGCAGTATGCGGCGAAGATCGTCGACTTCCCCAGGTGCAGGGTCGGGTAGTGAAAGTACCCCGCCAGCGAACGCGCAAAAAGCGCGCTCGCCTCCGCCGCCGCGACCACGCCGGCCGCACGAACCTCCAATCCTCCCGGCAGCCGCGCCGTGTTCCCCGCCAGCGGCGCGCCCACGTCCACGACGCGGCCGACGCCATGCGCCCGGCAGAATGCCACGAGCGCCGCCGGGTGGGCGTAGGCCAACTCGCGCCAGTGGCGGCTGCCGAAGACGACAACCTGGCGTTCGCGCGCGGCGGGCGGCGAGAGGTGGGCGGGTTCGCCGAGGTTGGAGAACACGGGGGCGACCGTCGTGGGGTAGCGGTTCTTTTCGGAACGCCGCAAGGTGCCGCGGAGTTCGCGCAGGGAGTTCGTCGTGGTGATGCGCCGGGCGTCGGCCAGACGGGCGAGGCGCGCGGCGAGGCGGCGCTGGAAAGGGCTTGTCCAGAACGCGCTCCCCCACGGCGGCCCCGAGGCGTAGACCTCATGGAAAATCACAACCAGCCGGCGGCCGGGGCCGGTGCGCCGCCAGCGTTCGAGGCCGTCCACGAGCCAGAACGGGCACC
>CAXUIU010000338.1:0-3965 GCA_964250955.1 uncultured Chthoniobacterales bacterium
CGTCCCCCCCGGCCCGCCGCACGAGGGCGCGTGCGTGGCGGGGCCGCCAGTGGAAGGGGTTCGTCGGGCCGAAGAGCGCGATCTGCGGGCGTCCGAACGCCGCCGCCAGGTGCATCGGCCCGGAGTCCACGCTCACGCACAGCGCCGCACGGGACAGAAGGGCCGCAAGGGTCAGGAGGTCCAGCCGGCCGGCGAAGTCTGTGCAGAGGTCCGCGTCGGTGCCGAGGGCGGCGCGGATTTGCGCGAGGTGCGCGTCCTCGAACGGGTCGCTCCGGCCGCCGGTCAGCACGCAGGGCAGGCCGCGTTCGTGCGCGAGGTGGCGAATGACTTCCGCCCAACGCTCGGGCACCCAGTATTTCTCCGCGCGCGCGCTGCCGGGATGGACGACCGCGAACGGTCGGGTGATGCCGGCGGCGGCGAGCGCGGCGTCCGCCTGGGCGACGTGCTCGGGCGGTAGTTGCAGAGCGGAACCGTCCTCCGCGGTTGCTACCAGCCCGATGCCCTGGAGATGGGCGAGATAATGATCGACCGTGTGGCGTTCGCGCACGGAGCTTTCCACGACGACGTTGTAGACGAGCCGCCGCCAGCCGCCATTGCGCAACGCCGGCCGCGCGATCACCCGGCGCGGCGCGTGCGCCAGGCCTGTCATCAACGCCGAGCGGTCCCGGCCGGTGAAATCCACGCTGGCGTCCCAACCGCCGCGCGCCAGCCGCCGCCAGAGCGCGAAGTTGGGGTGTGTCGCGCGGTAGACGAGCGCCTCATCCACCGCGAAGCCCACTAGCGCTGGCAACAGCGCGGCGGTGCCCTCGTGGACCGCGAGCGTCACCCGCGTGCCGCCCGCGCGCATCGCCCGCAACGCCGGGGCGGTGAGTACGAGGTCGCCGATGCGCTTGAGCTGGAGGGCGAGGACGTTCACGCGGGCGAGGGGGCGCAGCCTCGCGCAGAGTTCACTCAGCCGCAAAGGGGGAGCGGTCGGCCAGCCTTTTCCCTTGCGCCCGCCCACTCGCGGCGATTAGGTGGCAGGCGGGTTAGCTTCCTTTATGCCGCTGTTGCCCAAGCGAATCTTCGTCACCGACTACCTGGGCCTGTGCAACCGGCTGGAAGCCCTGACGATGGCCTTCGCCATCCAGGCGCGGTACGGCCACGAAATCTGCGTGGACTGGCCGCAGCTTGATGCCCTGGAGATCGAAGGTGCGGTCGTCCGCAGCCCCGACCTGCTCGCACGGGTGGGTGTGCTGCGGCTGCACACGGCCACGCCCGCGGAGTTCGAGACGCTCGGGCGGTGGCGGAACATCTTCCTGCGTGGACCGGAGGGGCCGGCGGAATTGCTCGACCCGCTGTTCCTGCCGACGGCGCGGCGCGTGCGGCTGCGGGCGGCGTTCGCGCGCGTGGTGGACGAGGCGTTCGCGCCGTACGCCGGGCGGCCGGTGGCCGGGGTGCACATCCGCCGGGGCGATTTCCAGTTGGCCGACGAGGAAGTCTACGACGTGAACGCCACGAGCTTCCCGGCCGTGCCGACGTGGTGGTACGAGTGGATGATGGACCGCCTCGTGGCCCGGCAGCCGGACCTGGCGTTCCTGCTGTCTTGCACGGGGGATTCGGAACAGTTCGCCGCGCTCAAGAAAAACTTCGACGTGTTCGAGGTCAACGCGACCTCTGCCTATCCCTTCCGGCGCGCGGGGCACCAGGCCCGCGGCAACCCGGTGACGGACCTGTTCGCGCTGGCGCGCTGCCCGGTGCTGCTGGCAACGCCGCGCTCGACGTTCTCGCACTATCCGGCGCATGCGCTCGGCGCGCCGACGACCTGCCTGCTGCCCGCCCGCCGGATGACGCGGCAGACCCCCGGCTTCGGTGTCACGCACCTGTACGGCCAACGTGCGCCGGCGTGGCTGCGCGCGAGCGTCGAAGGGGTCGGCGTCGAGCCGGGGGACGAGGCCAACCTGCCGCAAGTACCGCCCTCGGGTGTTCCGGCGCCGGTTCCTGTGCTCTAATGGTTGCCATGGCTTCCTCGTCCGCCCGCCGTGTCCTCATCGCCGACGACCAGGCCGCCATCCGCGACGCGCTGCGCTTTTTGCTCAAGGGCGAGGGTTACCAGACCACGCCGGTTTCGTCGCCCGCCGAGACGCTCGCCGCCGTGCAACGGGACGAGTTCGACCTCGCCTTCATCGACCTCAACTACACCCGTGACACCACCAGCGGACAGGAAGGGCTGGACCTCCTGGGCAAGCTCCTTTCCCTCGAAGGCGCGCCGCCCGTCGTCGTGATGACCGCCTGGGCCACCGTAGACCTCGCCGTGGAAGCCATGCGCCGGGGGGCCAAGGACTTCATCCAAAAACCCTGGGAAAACGCCCGCGTGCTCGCCACCGTGCGCACCCAGCTCGAACTCTCCGCCGTCCGCCGCCGCAACGAACGCCTGGAAGCCGAGAACGGCGCCCTGCGGCGCGACCGCGACGCGACCGAGGCCGGGACCGGCGGGGACTTCGTGGCGCGTTCGGCGGCGATGCGCCCGGTGCTCGACACGGTCGCCAGCGTCGGCCCGTCGGACGCGCCCGTGCTCATCACCGGCGAGAACGGCACCGGCAAGGGCCTCGCCGCGCGGCGGCTGCACGCGGCGAGCGGGCGCGCGGACCGGCCGCTCGTATCGGTCAACATGGGCGGGCTGAGCGAGAACATCTTCGAGAGCGAGCTTTTCGGGCACGTCAAAGGGGCCTTCACCGACGCCAAGGCCGACCGCGTGGGCCGCTTCGAGCTGGCGGATGGTGGGACGATCTTCCTCGACGAAATCGCCAACGTGCCGCTCGCGCAGCAGGCGAAGCTTTTGCGGCTCCTGGAGACGGGCGAATTCGAGCGGGTCGGCTCGTCGCGCACGCAGAAAGCCGACGTGCGCCTGCTGTCCGCGACCAACGCCGATCTACGCGCGGAAGTCGCCGCGGGCCGCTTCCGGCAGGACTTACTTTACCGCCTCAACACCGTGGAACTGCGCCTGCCGCCGTTGCGCAACCGGTCGGAAGACATCCCTGCGCTGGCGGCGCACTTCCTCCACAAACACGTCTCCCGCTACCGCAAGGAACGGCTCCGCGGCCTCGACGACGCGGCGGTGGCGGCGCTGCTGACCCACGATTGGCCCGGCAACGTGCGCGAGTTGGACCACGCCATGGAGCGCGCCGTCCTCCTGGCCAGCGGCGAGACCATCCGCGCCACCGACCTCGGGCTCGCGGCGGGCCTCTCGCCCGGTGCGTCGGCGTCCGGCGGCGGGCTCGCGTTGGAGGACATGAGCCTGGAGGAGGTCGAAAAGTTCCTCATCCAAAAAGCGATGGCCCGCCACGGCGGCAAGGCCAACGTCGCCGCGGAGGCACTGGGTCTGAGCCGCAGCGCGTTCTACCGCCGGCTGCAACAGTACGGATTGTGAAAATGACGAATGACGAATGACGAAGGGCAGAGGCTTGCCGCCGGGTGAAAGCTTTGCCTTCCGGTTTACCTTCTGCGTTCGTCATTTGTCATTCGTCGTTTAACCCATGTCCGATACCGACCAGCCTACGGTTGAACCTCGTCCCTCCGTCCTGCCGGTCGGCCTCGACACGCTGCCGCCGAGTTCCAAGCTCTCGCACGACCGCTACATCCAGCTCCTGACGTTCTTCGGCGGGCTGCCGGCGACCGTCGTCAGCGTCGTGCTGCTGTGGACGGGTGACTGGACGCCGAAGGTGCAGTGGACGTTCTCGGTCCTCGCCGTCGGCGTGTGGCTGGGGTGCGTCGCCGCCGTGCGCGAACGCGTCGTCTACCCCATGCAGACGCTCACGAACCTCCTCGCCGCCTTGCGCGAGGGTGACTATTCGCTGCGCTCCCGCCGCGCCCGCCGCGACGACGCGCTGGGCGACGTGATGCGCGAGATCAACGCCCTCGGCGAAACCCTCGCCTCCCGTCGCCGCGAGGCCACGGAAGCCCATGCGCTCCTGCGCGCGCTCCTG
>CAXUIU010000338.1:3975-4588 GCA_964250955.1 uncultured Chthoniobacterales bacterium
ACTCGGCCTCGCCCCGTGCCTCGACGGCGATACCCATCGCACCTTGGCGGCCGACTTCCCCGGCAAAAGCGGCGCGCGCTGGAGCCTGCACCGCTCCAGTTTCCGCGAGGGGGGACGGCCCCACCGATTGATCGTCCTCGCCGACGTGAGCCAACCCCTGCGCGAGGAGGAACGCGCCGCCTGGCAGCGGCTCATCCGCGTGCTCGGCCACGAAATCAACAACTCGCTCACGCCCATCGGCTCCATCGCCGGCTCCCTCGGCACGCTCCTGGGCCGGCCGGAAGCGCAACGCGCGGACGATTGGCAGGACGACGTGCGCGAGGGCCTGGGCATCATCGGGGCGCGGGCGGACGCGCTGGGGCGGTTCATGGGAGCGTATTCGCGGTTGGCGCGGCTGCCCGCGCCGCAACGCCGCCCGCAGGGGCTCGCCCCACTCTTGCGGCGCGCGGCGTCCCTGGAGGTCCGGCTGTCCGTTGGCGTAAACGGCGACGAGGGCGTCCACGCCAACGTGGACGGCGACCAGATCGAGCAGGCGCTCATCAACCTGATCCGCAACGCCACTGACGCCGCCCTGGAAACCGGCGGGGGCGTGCGCGCGTGCTGGGAGGCGGAT
>CAXUIU010000339.1:0-4526 GCA_964250955.1 uncultured Chthoniobacterales bacterium
GCCGACGTTGCGCCCACTGCATCGGCAGCACCAGCCGCACACGCGAACTCCGTCGAAGCCCTGCTCTGTCTGACGGTGGGTGTGCTCCTGGTCGTGGCGGCGTTGGTGCCGCGTTCGCTCAAGCAGCTTTTCCTGCTCGGCTTCGGTGGCGCGCTGGCGTACCGGGGATTAGAGGGTGAAGGCGGTTTGCGCCGGAACGCATCCCGGCGTTCGTAATGTTCCTGCGCCGCTTGCGCTCACTCATGTCCAACGCTGCCCTCACCAACGAACAGGTCCTCGAACAACTCCGCCGGGTGCGCTACCCCGGGTTCAGCCGCGACATCGTTTCTTTCGGAATCGTCAAGAACGTTGAAATCTCTGCCGGCGGCGACGTGACGGTCTTTTTTTCCCTGGCCACCAACCAAGCGGCCGTCCCTCAGCAGATCAAACTGGAAGCTGAGAGTGCCCTGCGCGCGCTGCCGGGCATGGGCCGGATCGACCTGCGCTTCGACATCCAGAATCCCCTCACCAACGCCTCCACCGGCGCGGGTCCGAACCGGATTGACGGGGTCAAGCACGTCCTCGCCGTCGCCAGCGGCAAGGGCGGCGTCGGCAAGTCCACCGTGGCGTCCAACCTCGCCGTGGCGCTCCGGCGCACTGGCGCACTGGTCGGCTTGTGCGACTGCGACCTGTACGGGCCAAGCGTGGGGATGATGTTCGGCACCCGTGAGGGCGCGACCGCCACGGAGGACGAGCGCATCAACCCCGTCGAGGCCCACGGCGTGCGGCTGATGTCGATGGCTTTCCTGCTCAGCAGCGACGATTCCCCGGCGATCCTGCGCGGGCCGATGGTGACCAAGTACACGCAGCAGTTCTTGCGACGAGTGGCTTGGGGCGAGTTGGACTACCTCCTGCTCGACCTGCCGCCGGGCACGGGTGACATCCAGCTCACCATCGTGCAGACGGTGGCGCTCTCGGGCGCGCTGATCGTCACCACCCCGCAAGAAGTCGCGCTCATCGACGCGCGCAAGGCGGCGAGCATGTTCGCCAAGACTAACGTGCCTGTCCTCGGCATCGTCGAGAACATGAGCTACTTCTTGTCTCCGAGTGACGGCAAGCAGTACCACATCTTCGGCGAGGGCGGCGGCCGGCGCGAAGCCGCGCGTCTGGGCGTGCCGCTGCTTGGCGAGGTGCCCATCGACATCGCCACACGCGAGTCGGGCGACCGCGGCCGGCCCATCGTAGCATCCGAACCCGGCGGCGCGGTCGGACGGGCATTCGCGGACATCGCCGAGCGCGTTAGCCGCACTCTGCCGGTGTGAGTTCGACCCTCGGGCGGTGAATTTCTGCCCAGTCGCATTGAACATTTGTTACGCGGCAGAACTTTTTATTTGAAAGGCTCGCGCTTTTTGTGTTCCCTGACCGCAACCCCCTTCCACATTCATCAACGTCTCAGCGCACGGGCCTGCGCCCTGCTCTGAGCCAATGAGGTATGAAAACCGCACCCCCCGAAAATTCCCCGTCGAACACGACAAAGGATGCGGACCTTGTGACAAACTCGATCCTCTACAAAGAATTTTTGGCCGAGCGCGAGGAGATCCTGCGCCACAAGTGGCTGGAGAGCGAAAAGGCCGGCCACGACATCGGTTTTGAAAAGGCGCTCCTGGATTGGATCGTGCGCTTCCGTTCCTCGTGGCGCGCCAAGCGCCAGGAAGAACGTCCGAAGCCTGCGACCTAGCGGCATTGTTGGCCGGCCCCATGTCCGCTGCCGTTCCCGCTCTCGACGCGCCCGCGATTGCCGACGCGCTGCGGCGGCTGGCCCAAGAAATTCTTGACGGCAACGCCGGTGGCCGTCTCGCCTTGGTGGGCATCTACACGCGCGGGTTGGAGGTCGCCCGGCGTCTGGCGGAAGAAATCGCCGCGCTCGGCGGTGAACGGCCGGCCGAGGGCGCGCTCGACGTGTCCATGTACCGCGACGATCTGCGGCTGCGCGCGCGGCTGACCTCCATCCAGCCGACGCGCCTGCCGCTCGACTTGGACGGGGCCAGCGTCGTGCTCGTGGACGACGTGTTCTTTACCGGGCGCACCGTGCGCGCGGCGCTCGACTCCCTGGTGAAATACGGCCGCCCGCCGCGCATCCAACTCGCCGTGCTCGTGGACCGCGGCCACCGCGAACTCCCCATCCGGCCCGACTACGTCGGTGCGACCCTGTCCACGTCTCTGCGCGACCGCGTGCGGGTGCGCTTCGCGGCGCTTGACGGCGAACCCGACGCCGTCTGGCTCGACCGGGCGGACTAAAATCTCTTCCCGTGGATCCCGTGCCCCCACCGACCGTCTGGCGACGCAAGGATCTCCTGTCCATCCAGGAACTCGACGCCGCGGAAATCAGCCTCCTGCTCGACACCGCGCGGCAGTTCAAGCAGGTCGGCGCGCGCGACGTGAAGAAGGTGCCCGTGCTCCAGGGCCGCACGCTGGTCAATTTCTTCGTCGAGCCAAGCACGCGCACGCGCACCTCGTTCGAGTTGGCGGCGATGCGCCTGAGCGCGGATGTCGTCAACATCTCCGCGACCAGTTCCAGCCTCGTGAAGGGCGAGACGCTCAAGGACACCGCGCTCGTCCTCCAGGCCAACAACGTCGATCTCGTGGTCCTGCGGCACAGCAGCGCAGGCTCCTCCCAATTCCTCGCCGAGCGGCTGCACGCGAGCATCATCAACGCCGGCGACGGCGCGCACGAACACCCCACGCAGGCGCTCCTGGACCTCTTCACGATCCGCGAAAAACGCGGGCGCATCGACGGCCTGCACGTCGCGGTCGTCGGCGACATCCTGTTCTCCCGCGTGGCGCGCTCGAACATCTGGGGTCTCCTCAAACTCGGTGCCAAGGTCACCCTCGTCGGTCCCCCGACGCTCGTGCCGGGGGTCTTCGAGCAGATGGGCGTCCAGGTCGCGCGGCGCATCGACGATGTGCTCGAGTCCGTCGATGTCATTAACCTCCTGCGCATCCAGCACGAACGCCAACGCCGGGCCTACTTCCCCGGGTTGGGCGAGTACACCTCCCTTTTCGGCCTGACGAAGGAACGCGCCGCGCGCCTGCGGCCGGATTGCCTCATCATGCACCCGGGGCCGATCAACCGCGGCGTGGAGATCGACAGCGACGTGGCCGACGACCCGCGCCACAGCGTCATCCTCGACCAGGTCACCAACGGCCTCGCGGTCCGCATGGCCGCGCTTTACCTGTGCGACAGTTGCCGCCCCTCGGCATGAGCAAACTAACGATCATCCGCGGCGGTCGCGTCATCGACCCGGCCAACGGCGTGGACGCCCTCCGTGACGTGTTCATCCGCGACGGCCGGGTCGTCGCCGTGGACGGCAAGCCGCCAGCGGGCGACGACGGGGAGGTCGAGGTCATCAACGCCGCTGGCCTCGTCGTCGCGCCCGGATTGATCGACGGGCACGTCCACCTGCGCGAGCCGGGCCAAGCAGCGAAGGAAACCATCGAAACGGGCGCGCGCGCGGCGGCAGCCGGCGGGTTCACAACGGTGGTGTGCATGCCCAACACCAACCCGACCGCCGACAACCCGGCGACGATCACGTGGATCAAGGAACGCGCCCGGACCGCGTGCGTGAACGTCTTCCCCACCGGAGCCATCACCAAGGGCCTCGCTGGCGAGGAACTCGCGCCCATCGGTTCGATGTTCAACGCGGGGATCGTCGCTATCACCGACGACGGCCACTGCGTGCAGAACCACGACCTCATGCGCCGGGCGGTCGAGTACGCGCGGATGTTCGACCTGCCCGTTTTGGACCATTGCCAGGATTACAGCCTCGTAGGCGACGGCGTGATGAACGAAGGCTACTGGAGCACGGTCCTCGGCCTGCCCGGCTGGCCGGCGGCGGGCGAGGAACTGATTGTCCTGCGTAACGTCGTGCTCTCCGAACTCACGGGTGCGGCGATCCATTGTCAGCACCTGAGTTGCGCGGGCAGCGTGCGGCACCTGCGCGCGGCGCGGGCGCGCGGCGTGCGGATCACGGGAGAAATCTGCCCGCATCACCTCGCGTTGACCGACGGATCGGTCAAAGGCTATGACACGAACTACAAGATGAACCCGCCTCTGCGCACGCGTGCGGACATCGACGCGTTAATCGAAGGCGTCGCGGACGGCACCGTCACCGTTCTGGCGAGCGACCACGCGCCGCACACCGCGTATGAGAAGGAGGTGGAATTTGACCGCGCGCCGTTCGGGATTCTGGGGTTGGAGACAGAGTTCGGGTTGTTCCACCACCTGCTTGTCGGACAGCACAAGGCCATCACGCTGCCGCGGCTCATCGAACTGCTGACGGTCAACCCGGCGCGCCTGCTGAAACTCCCCGACGACCGCGGCACCCTTTCTACCGGCGCGGTGGCCGACGTGACGCTGATCAACCCGGACCTGGAATGGACGGTCAACGTCGAGGAATCGCGCTCGCGCTCGCGCAACACACCTTTCAACGGCTGGCGGCTCAAAGGCCGCGCGGTGCGCACAATCGTCGGAGGGCAGACGGTGTGGG
>CAXUIU010000340.1:0-4511 GCA_964250955.1 uncultured Chthoniobacterales bacterium
CCACCAGCCCCACCGCCGCCGCAAACCCTGCCGGCAACCAGCCACCCATGCGGCCGTGCAGCCAATAGAAGAACGCCACTTCCACCAGCACGTTGGCCGTCGCGCCCAGGTAGATGACCACCGGAAAGCGGCCCATGTCCTCCAGACGATCCATCTGGTGCAGGCGTTTGGACTGGCTGGGTGGAAGGATTGACGACATACGCATGATATCTACCGAACCATCCGCGCCGGCTGGAGATCGAAGGAGTCCAGTGAAGTCACGACACGGAAATAGGACGTTTGGTCAGGCTCAAAATGAAAGGTGCGGGCAACCGGCGTCGGACCGAGGTGGAAGGCCGGTTCGACCGACAACCGGTGATCACCCGGACCGACGTAGAAGGTGACACGCTCGGCTGAGCCCAAACCAGCCATCGCGTCCCCATCCACGCGCACGTTCGCTTTTGCCGGGTTGCCGAACGGGTTGCGGTCGCGTACCACGACCACGGTGGCGTCATACGAAACGCGGTGCTCGTACCTGGGGAAATCCTTGTAGTGACGGCGCGGGTTGACCGGACGTGAGTCAGCGGCCGGGATGGATGTACCGGCACAGCCGGCGAGCGTCAGTACGAAGATGGCGAGGAAGAGGGTGTGGGACTTCATCAAGGCGAGATGCTTTTTGCATCCTGGCTCCGACCATCGTGGTCGCGCAAGGTCTCGGGTTGCGCCGGACTGGTGGTACGCTCCGCCAAAGCAACCATTCCTAACCGGAAGCGATGCTTGGCGTTCCACGCGAGGATGAGGCGGGCAGGTTCTTGCCTTCAGGCTGACACTGACTTCGGCGGATTTTCTTGCCGTGGCTTTCAAAGCATGCATAGTACACGCCGTTGGTCGAGTAGCGGTAGAGACAACCTAAAACGTTCTCAAAAGTTTCGGCTTCATCCTCAAGCGCGCCTATCTGCGCCCGAGCATGAGCCGGATGAGAAGACTTGATGGTCGGTCGGTGTCAGCCATCAGTTCAACGTTCCAAGTCGTTTCGGGGGTATAGCTCAGTTGGTAGAGCGTCTCGTTCGCAAGGGGTATTCACCCAAAAACGACCCAGTTTGACCGATGCGGTCAGGAGTTGACTGAAGCGTCCCAAACAGCTCGATACACTGAAGCCAGTTTGTACCAAACTGTGGTCCTGAGCAGTCAGCACTGGACCCAAAACTTTTCACCGGGGGGACCTACCGGGGGGTCTAACCCTCTCGCGTCAGATTACGAGGTTCAATCCAGCGTGCTACGCACTGACAGTACGCCGGGCCTGTTGAATACATGGGTGTAGATCATGGCGGTAGCCACGTCCTTGTGTCCGAGCCGTGCCTGCATGGTGTAGATGTTGAAGCCGCTCTGCAGCAGGTTACATCGGTATCAATGGAGTTCGTCGTGCAGCGCGGAAAGATCATCATCGTGCAATGACCCGGCGAAGCGCCACTATCCACGCGCCCGCAATCCCTACGCCCAGCAACGTCCAAGTGGAAGGTTCGGGGGCAACCGAGCGCAGCGTCTTGGAGAGCAAGGGCATTCTCTTCATCTTGGTAAGAACTCGGAGGGAAAGGCTCGCAAGTACAGGGATTCGGGGGCGGCTGAAACCGGCCGTTTTATTTCGCAGCCACGAACCGCCATCTACACGGCCCTGACCGTGCCTTGCACGCGACGGGCAGCTCCTGATCACCGTGCCGAAGTTTTCGGCTCGACAGCCGGGTGCTCGGACCATGAGATTCCCTGATCCCGCTTCACGTTGCGAGCGTGTCGCCTATGATCCCCGGCGCTGACAAGCCCACGAGCTGTTTTTTCCACGTTCCCAAAACGGGCGGTTCTGCACTGACCCTCCACTTGCACACCGTGCTCGGTGAGAACGAAGTCTTCCACGTCGAGGCACCCCGTCCCCTTTACGTACCGCCCCCTTTGCTTCTCGGAAGCTTCTCCGTCGTGGCCGGACACTTCCACATGGGTCCCATCCCCGCTGCCTTTTTCCAGACCGTCTTTTTCTTCACCTTTCTGCGCGAGCCGGTGGACCGGATCATCTCGCTTTACTATTTCCTGCGACACGGGGACGTGGACCACGACAAACCCGTTTTCGAACTCGACCAAGGCCTCGACCTTGACACCGTTCTGTCTCTCCACACGCCGGCGAACGGCAGCTGCACGACGTGGTCGAACGGGCAGACGCTCCTGTTTTCGGGAGCGGAGGACAACTTCCGCCCCGCGACCGAATTGTTACCCGCGGCCCTGCGCAACCTGGAGCGGTTCGACTTTGTCGGCATCTACGAGCAGTTCGCCGAGGGCGTCCGCTGTCTCGGACGGATGCGCGGCTGGCCCCTGGAAGGACCACTGCCGCGCTTCAAAACTTCACGTGAGCGGCCGGGAGTTGGTGAGATTGATCTGGCTCTGCGCACGCGCATCCTGGAGGCCAACCGTTGCGATGAGCAACTGTACGGCCGTGCACGTGAACTGTGGGCGCGAGCGCAGGCTTCGATGCCGGGAATGGGATCACCCTCTGGCCGGTGCCGGGTCGCGTTCCCTGGCCCCACGCGAGGCGAACACGGCACACGGGAAGTCACCTTCAGCCGCCTGGAGGTCGTCGACGGTGTGACGGGCCGGAACGCGGCCATCGTGCAGGGCAACCCGGTGGTAATCCACATGGAGCTTTATGGTCACGTCGGCATCACGAACCTCATGGTCGGCTACAGCGTCGCCGACTGCCTCGGGATCGTGCTGTACGGGGTCAACTCGGTCACGTTGCAGCGCCCGCTCTCGATCGAGGCCGGAGGTACTCTGTCGCTGAGCTTCCAGTTTGATCAGGTCCTCGCCCCCGGCGGCTATCGTCTGAGCGTGTACGCCATCGACGCAAGCCACCGCATGAAGAACTTTCTTCACTGGATTGATAACGTGACGATCTTCTGGAGCGTGCCTCAAGAGCCGCAGACGTTCGTCGGCGTGGTGGACCTGCGTTCGACCCTCACGCTGCACGAGGCGTCTGGTGCGCCAGCGGTAGGAACGAACGCTTCCACGATTGAACTTGGATGAAATGCCGCGCCCCAGGCTGGCCGTAGATCGCTCCACCCATCATCATCGTCACGGCTACCTCTGGCAGCGACGAATTGGCGGAAGTACGGCAGCGCGGGGAAGTACGGGTGCTCTTCAAACCGTTCAACGCCACTCAACTCGTCCAAGCTATCGAGCAAACACTCCAAACAGCCCCGCGGCGATGAGGGGTAAAGGATTTCTGGAGAAAGATGTCGTATTCCTCTGCCGTTCAGTGCATTCCTCGTGGAACCAAAAAACAAGAAACGTAAGGAAGTCGCTGCCCATGAACATTCGCCAAACGACCGCGCTCGCCTCCGCCTGCCTGCTGATGCTAGTCATTGCCAGCTGGACACCGTCCGCTCGGGCCAACGTCACGGACACCTTCGACACCAGCGCGAGCGGCTGGACGCATGCCCCAGGCGGTGATCCTGGCACCACCGTCATGTTCTCTGCCACCGGCGGCGATCCCGGCGGCTGCATCGTGCTCACCGACGCCGGCGCAGGAGCCTTCGACTTCTTTAACGCCCCCGCCAAGTACCTGGGCAACGACTCCGGCTACCTGAACGGCAGCTTCTCCTTCGAGCTCATGGACAACTCCAGCATCGATGATTTGTCGACCGCCCTCACGCTCACGGACGGCGCGGGAGACACGCTGAACCACCCCTTGCCAGCCTTCTCGGCCGGCAGTTTCGTGTTGTTCTCGTTCACCCTCAACCAAGCCGGCGGTTGGACGTACACGCCCGCAGGCGGCACCGCGGTGGTGGCCACGCAGGCCGAGTTCCAGACGGTGCTGGCAAACGTCAGCTCTCTGGTCGTGCCGGGTGACTTCCACAACGGAACCGAGATGACCTCGCTGGATGATACGGCCCTGACGGTCCCCGAACCTTCCACCTGGACCATGCTCGGCTTGGGCACGGTAGGAGCGGGCGTCGTGGCGCTGCGCCGGCGGCAGCGCGCAGCCTGAGCGCAGACTACTTCAAACCTCCTTCCAGCCCCGCGCTTGGCTTCAGTGGCTGGGAGCGGGGTTTGTTGTGTCCGAAAAGTATCCAAGCCGCGCATCTGCACCCAAGGTAGAAAAGGTAGCGGGCGAGGCTTGCCCGTGCGAACTAGGAGCGCGCCATGTTGAAACGAACCTTGCTCTGCCTGCTTAGCACCTGCGCTTGCCTCGTGCTCGCTCTTCCCGCCCGTGGCGGCTCGCCCACGCCGGAAGCCTCCAACGTGGTGCCGGCTCCAGCCGTAGACCCCGCCTTCCAAAAAGGCGCCACCGAGCTGCAACTGGAGAGCGGGTTCGAGTTGTCGCTCCAGCACACCCACCTGCGCGTCACCAACTTCGACTACGAGCTGACGATCGTGCGTTTTGGCTACATGCTTGACACGGCGCATGGAGAAAACTTCCTGGGTAAGCACAACTTTTTGCGCGGCAACGACGAGGTGCTACTCGGGGTGGAAGGCGGACCGATCTTCCA
>CAXUIU010000341.1:0-4508 GCA_964250955.1 uncultured Chthoniobacterales bacterium
ACGGCACGCGCTACTTCTACAACTTTGCCACGGGCCAGATCATCACGAAATGAGCCGGAGTTGAAATAGAACGAGACGCTATATCCATCCAGATGAAAACTTCCACCGCCTTATTCACTTCCTTGGCGTGTTGCCTTGCAGTAAGCCGCGCCTTCGCCGCCGATCCAGTGGTCTATAGTCAGCCTTACGCGAACTACGAAGACACGACTTGGGACTCGTACACGGCTCCGCAAACCACGCCGGCCACCACTTACGACTCCTTTGTCCTGACTAACTCGGGGAGTGTCACGGCTGTGCAGTGGCAAGGCACCTACATCGACCACAACAATCTGAGGAATAATCCTACGCCGCCTGATGCCAGCAGCTTTACCATCGGCATCTGGTCAGATAACAACGGCCAGCCTGGCTCGCAGATCACCAGCCAAACGGTGCCGATTGAAGCCTGCAATCAGACCTCGCTCGGGACGGTGGGCTTCAACGCCTTCAACGATTCGACAACCTACCAAATTGCGTTCTTCACCTACCGTGCCGTGCTGCCGACGACCTTCGATGCGACGGCCGGCACTCGGTATTGGATCAGCATCGTGGGATCCTGCTCGCAGAGCACGCCAATCTGGAGTTGGTACGCCAGCACGGCCGACGGTAGCACGACCTGCATCCAGGATTATGGCGGCAACCGCATGACCCGTCCGGGTGACCGTGCGTTTGCCCTGGAGGGCACGACCTCTTTCTTCACCGGAGAGAAAGCTCTGAGCAACGGGGTGTACTACCTGTCGTTCCCCAACGGGAACATCTTCGGCTACTACAGCCACCTGAGTGACCCGCGTTACCTCTACCATTTCGACTTGGGCTACGAGTACGTGTTCGATGCCAGCGATGGCAGGAACGGCGTGTATCTGTATGACTTTGCTTCCAGCACGTTCTTTTACACCAGCCCGACGTTTCCCTTCCCGTACCTGTATGACTTCAGCCTGAACACGGTGCTTTACTATTACCCGGACCCCAGCAATCCGGGCCGCTATAACACGAGCGGAGTACGGTACTTCTACCGCTTCGACACCGGTCAGATCATCACCAAGTAGCCACCGGGCGAGCTTGGCAGACGAGACGGGCACCGCCGACTTGGGCATCGGCGGTGCCTGTGCTCGTTGACAGTGTGTCGATGAGCATGGGGTGAGCCGTTCAACCTTGGCAAAGGGAAGGGAGGGGAGCAACAATGACTCGTCGCCAAGTACAGACCCATGCGATAAACATGATGACGCGTTCATTGAGCAGCCATCCCATGGATCGTGCCCTAGGCAAAAATACTTTGTAAGTATCTCACCGAAATATACTTATGCGGTGATGGAGGGATTCGAACGCTTAATTGCTCAGAGACAAAATGCGCAATTTCCGTCTATATGCACCTCGTATGCACAAATCTGACATGGCACTTCAGGCTCGAAGTTGTGTTTGGAGGTTTGTTTTTGGACTCAAAAGGGAAGATCTACCCCGCTTCGGATGCAGTTGTTTCTCAGGATCACAGCCCGCCTCAGCGTGCACGGGTTTGGTTCTCACACCCTGCGGGTTGAAGTGGGCTGCCAAGGCGTTTGATCACGAGGCGAACATCGCCAAGGTGCAGGAGTAGCTGGGGCACGCCAACATCGCTACCACGCGGCTCTACGACCGTCGGCGCCTGCGCCCGGAGGACAGCCCGACCTTCAAGGTTGCTTACTAGGAATTTCCAGCGGAGCCACGGGCACCATGAAGATCAAAGCAGGGGCGAAGTTCCGTTTGGAAGCAGATGTCGAGGACTACAAAGCGATGCTGCGCGATGGTTGGGCAGGCAGCATGGACGGCCTGGTCGAGCAGATCGAAGGCGACACCGTCTTTGTGCGCTTGGTGGACGGCCAAGCCTGGCGCTTTGGGCTGAGGCAGTTCGAGGAGGTCACCATGCCTCATGACTGGCAGGGCGAGATCCTGTGGGATTGATCTGCCTTGCACAAGATCCGCTTCGCCCACCTTGTTCCATATTCCTCGTGCTGGTCGAGGTGTTTACGCGCCCCGGTCGCTGCGCGCAGGGTTCTTTCACCTCACAGAGAGTGTGGAGTAGCCATAGGGGTTCGTGTCGATGCTTTTATAGCGAGTTGCCACCACCGTCGGTGATCTGGCCGCCTTTCCAGACAAAGCTGCCAAATCACGGTTTTGGCGTCGACACTCTGTTTCCACCACTGGGCGCGCGGGCCGAGGCGCGGGCCGCCTCGCAGCCAAGTGTTCATAGGCGCGGTTTTGAGGGTGGTTTAACTGCGCGTCCTCCACGATCTCAGATCGCCGCGCTGCAGGCGATCCTGCACACCATTGCGCCTGGGGCTGCTTTCGCCTGGCCGGGCGGCCGTGCGCGGGAGGAACGACGATTAGGGGACGTGTCCGCAGACGCTGCCACTGTTTCTATCCTCTCCCGGCTCGGCGGGTTCTTTGCCTGGGGCCGCGCGCGCGGGCTTGTTTTCATCCGGGTCGTCGTTGCTGGCACCAGATGGTACGCCACTCACCTTTTTTCTGACCTGATAGACCGGGGTCTGCTCAACCGGTCTGGCGTGCGAGCCGGCTAAGCCAAGCGCCTGACGATCTCGGCTTCGCCGGACCGCATAGGCACTCGTTGGTTGCCAGTGTGGAGGCAAAGCAGGGAGTGCACTCAGACCAACCAGCTTCATGAGCGAGACTGAAACCTTCCAGCACTATCAGGTGTTGCGTCGTGAGGACGGTTCGCTCTGGGAACTGGGCCGGGGGTCGATGGGTATCACCTACAAGGCGTTCGACACCGACTTGCACTGCGAGGTGGCGCTCAAGGTCGTCCTGCCGCACGTCCTCCACAACGAGGTCTTCCGGCAGCGTTTCCTGCGCGAGGCGCGCTTGGCCGCGCGGCTGCGGCACCCGAACATCGCTGCCATCTTCCACCTTGGCCAGACCGCCGACGGCACCCATTTCTACGCGATGGAGTTCTGTGAGGGCGAGACCCTCCAGCAGGTTGTCGACCGGCGCGGGCCGCTGTCGGTGGCCGTCGCCCTGCCTCTCGTATTGCAAATCTCCCGGGCGCTCACCCTCGCCAACGAACTCGGGCTCGTTCACCGCGACATCAAGCCCTCCAACCTGATCCTGACGCAGTCACCCGTCGACGGACCGGTCATCAAGGTCATCGATTTCGGCCTGGCCAAGAGCTACCGGACCGAGGGTAGCACCTGGGCGTCGATGGGCACCAGCGGCTTCATCGGCACCGCTCACTTCGCCAGCCCCGAGCAGTTGGAGAACGAGGTTGTGGATGGCCGCTCGGACATCTATTCCCTTGGGGCGACGCTCTGGTTCCTGCTCACGGGCCAGTCGATGTTCAGTGGATCGCTGGCGCGCATCGTCAGCCAGCATCTCTCCGGGCCCGTGCCATGGACGCAGCTCGACGAACACAACGTCCCCCCGTCCGTCCGCGCTCTGCTCGCGCGCGCCCTCGAAAAGAAGCCGGATGACCGCTTCCGCAACGCCCTGGAACTCAAGCGCGCGGTGGAAGAATGCCTAAACGGCCTGTCCAACAATGCCGCCGCCTCTCCCGTCCCCATGCGGGCCGCCGAGCCAGCGGACGCTCCCCCTGCCTCCGAAGGCGCGGGCGTGACGCTGGCGAACCGCTGGCAGCTCGTGGAACGGTGTGGCGGCGGCCCAGGCAGCGCGTTGTTCCGGGCATTGGACCTGCGGCACGGCAGCCAGTTCGTGGCCGTCAAGATCCTCGCCGACCGCCTCGCGGCCGACCCGGAAGTTTGCGCGCGGCTGGAACGCACCGTCAGTCTCCAGCGTGCCGCTCCGCACGAGCACCTCGTCCAGCCGCTGGTCTTCGGCAAGGACGGCGCGGGCGGCCGGTTCCTCGTCACGGAATGGATCGAAGGCTTCACGCTGCTCGCCGTCCTGCGGGCTCGCGGGACGCTGACACCGCCGGAAGTCTTGCGCTTGCTGGAGGCGTTGGCGGCGGGCTTCGCCCACGCGCGGCAGCACGGCTTGACCTGGCTCGGCTGGTCCAAGCCCCAGATCCTCTTCCATTTCCCCGGTGGCTTCGACGACGAACAGCACCGCGAGCGCACCCTGCACCAGCCGCTGGCGTCCTGGCCCGCACATCGGGTGGTGCTGGGCACATTGCTCCTGGAGCGGTCGACCGCTGACGGTGACGAGACGCTCGTGAACACCCTGACGCGCCTGCCCGCGCCGGACGACACGGACGCCACCGGGGCTTCCGGGGATGATCCCGCCGCTGGTCTGGAGATTGCCCCGCTAGGCCGGCTCATCTACGAATTGCTCGGTGGCAACCGCACAGAAGCCGCCCGGGGCATGCCGGCGGCGCGCACGCATTACGTCCCGCTCTCGTCGCTGACGGAAGCGGGCAACGCGGTGCTGCGCCGTGCCGTGTGGCCCGCGCCGGGCGGTGCCGGCTTCGGCACGGCACGGGAGTTCCACGCAGCCTTGAAAAATGCCGTCGGTCCCGAAACCGTGCGTCC
>CAXUIU010000342.1:0-4504 GCA_964250955.1 uncultured Chthoniobacterales bacterium
GCCGGGCACGTCCAGGGCGTCGGTGCTGATGAGGGCGAGGCGGTCCACGCCCGCAAAGGCGCGGCGCAGCGTGTCGGGCTGCTCGAAGTCAATGGCGCAGGTTTCCACGCCGCGTGCTTTAAGGTGGGCGAGCTTCTCGGGGGTGCGGCTGGCCGCCACGACGCGGGTGGCTCCCAAACGAAGCAGTTCCTCGACGGCGGCGCGGCCGAGTTGGCCGTTGGCTCCGGTGACGAGCAGACGATCATGGAGGTGGTTCATAGCAATGGGTTTCTTTCTTTTTGGGTCAGTTAGCTTCGCGGGCTATCCACGGGATGCGGATGGTTCTGTGGCGAGACTGGTCTACGCTAAAGACCTGTGTTACCCTGCGCAAGAAGGCAGCTTTTTGTGCCCGGTTACCTGCAAGGAACTACTCTTATTTATGCCCAACGAGCCCCTACGCTCCCGCGTCCTGTCCACTGCCGTGCGCCACGTCGATGGCGACGATCCGGGCAAGTGCCCGGTGCGCGACGTGCTGGACCACCTCAGCGGCAAGTGGAGCACGCTGATCCTGCTCTTTCTGGAAGGTGGGCCGCAGCGTTTCGGCGCGTTGCGGCGCGGCGTGCCGCAGATCTCCAAGCGGATGCTCACCCAGACCTTGCGCGACCTGGAGCGCGACGGCTTCCTGACCCGTCACGCGTTCCCGACCAAACTGCCGAGCGTAGAATACCGGCTTTCGGCCCTGGGTGCTTCCTTCCTCGCGCCCCTGCACGGGCTGCTGGCCTGGGTGCAAGCCCAGCACGGACACATCCGCCGGGCAAGGATCCGCTACGACGCCAAGGGAGAATGATCATCCGGCGCCGGATCTACGTCGAGTGGCAAAGCCGCCTGCGATCACGGGGCAGGTGCTAACTTCTTCGGGTTCTTCCCGGCGCGCACGGAGGTTGAGGAAGCGGGAAACGCTTCGCTTTTCCCTTCGCCCGCGGCCGAGCCGAGTGCCTCGACTAGAGATCGCACGGGTCCGGCCGTGCGCCCACGCTGCCAGACGACCAGGAAGTCCCAGGTGGCGCTGGCGTCGGCGACGGGGATCATCTTCACGCCGGCGGCCGGGAAGTCACGCAGGTAGGCCGGCACCAAGGCGACGGCTCCCTCACTCGTGACCAGCGAGAACAGATGAGCGACGCTGTCCCCCGGCTGGATGAACTTCGGCGTGAAGCCGCCCGCCTGACGGCAAAGCTTGGTGATCCAGCAGTCCCGGCCCGGCATCTGGTCGTCAGGGACGCTGACGAAATGCTCGTCCCGCAACTCCGCCAACCGGACCCGTTTGCGCGCGGCCAGCCGGTGGTCGGCAGGCAGCACGGCGAGCACCGGCAGCGTGGCGAGCCTATGCGTGTAGAAGTCCCGGGCGGCCACGCTGCCTTCCTGGCCGATCAACGCCACGTCGATCTTGCCTTGTTGCAAAGCCGTGATTTGTTCGCCGGGAGAGAGGTCCAGGAGCGTGGTCTTCACCTCGGGATGCCGCCGCCGCAGAGCCGCCAGCGCGGGGTGGAGAAAGCTTTGTGCCGCCGAGGCCAGGTAGCCGATGCGTAGCTCCGTCTGCTCTCCCCGGGCGACCCGACGCACCTCCGTAGCGGCGGCCTCGTAATCGGCCAGCAGCCGCCGGACTCTGGCCGCAAACCCGTGCCCCGCCCCGGTCAGGCTGATCCCGCTGGCGGAACGCTCGAAGAGGCGGCCGCCGACCTCGTTCTCCAACGCCTGCATCTGCCGGGAAAGCGCCGGTTGCGACATTCTCAGCCGCAGCGCCGCCCGGCTCAGACTGCCTTCGCCGACGACGGCGAGAAAGAACCGAAGGCGGGCCAGCACCCTTCGCAGGGTATGCAGAACGTGCATGGCTGCAATGCGAAACCACGATTATCCTCGCGGAGTGCCGGCCGGTAGTCTGCCTTATGCTCAGGTTACTGCTCAAAACTCCCGAAGACCCGGCTCTATTGCTCCTGCGCCTGACACTGGGCGTCGTCTCTCCCCACGGCGCGCAGAAGGTGCTCGGCTGGTTGGCGCTCATCCTACGCGGCGGCAGGGCGTCCCTCAACCCCGTGCTCGCAACCAAGGTGCAAGGATGATGGAAGCCACTCCCATCCACCCGGGCGTGCGCATCGGCCACGTCCATCTCAAAGTGGCCGACCTGGACCGCGCGCTCGGCTTCTACTGCGGCGTGCTGGGCTTTGAACTCGTCCTGCGCATCGGCGAACAGGCGGCGTTCGTCTCGGCGGGCGGCTACCACCACCACATCGGGCTGAACACCTGGGAAAGTCTCGGCGGCTCGCCCCCGCCGCCACGCGCCACCGGCCTCTACCACCTGGCCGTGCTCTATCCATCCCGGGCGGAACTGGCCGACGCGTTGAAGCGGTTGGCGCACGCGGGCATCGGCTTGGAAGGAGCCTCCGACCACGGGGTCAGCGAGGCGCTCTACCTACGTGATCCCGACGACAATGGGGTAGAGCTTTACTGGGACCGGCCGCGGGAACAATGGCCGCGCGATGCCAACGGGCAACTCACGATGTACACCCGCCCGCTGGACCTCGCCCGCCTGAGGGCCGCAGCGAAGAACCCGGACGGCCGCTGAATGTCGGCTGCCGGGCAGGTCGATCCCTCTGAACAAGCGGCGTGGTCCGATAGAACGCGCCTTACGCAGCCGCGGGAAAAAGCGCCTGCACGGCCGAGAGGTGCGGGTGCAGGAAGGTCTGCCGGTCCACCTCGCCGTGGTTGACCGCAGAGGCCCCGCCGGCTGCGTGGGCCTGTACGTCCGTCACCCCGAGAAAGCCGAGTAGCGTGCGCAGGTAAGGCTCGACGAAGTTGTACGACGCGTAGGCGCTCCCGGGACCATATACCCCGCCGGATGCTGCCAGAACGGTGGCCTTCTTGCCTTTGAGTTGGCCCACTGGCCGCCCGTCCACGTAGGCAAACGTCCGACCCGCGCGGGCGATCTGGTCGATCCAGAGCCGCAAGGTGGAAGCGATGGTGAAGTTGTGCATGGGCACGCCGATGACGTACTCGTCGGCCGCTTCCAGTTCGTCGATGGCTGCGTCGGAGAAGGCCAGTGTCTCCCGTTGCGCAGGCGTGCGTGCCTCCTCGGGCGTAAAGGAAGCACCGATCCACTCGGCTGTGATCAGGGGCGGCGGATTGGCGCTCAGATCGCGGACGATTACCTGCCCGCCGGGGTGGTGGCGCTGCCAGTGGCGCACGAACTCGTCGCCAAGGTGACGGGAGATGGAAGCATCGCCGAGCGGGCTTGAATTGATGTGAAGCAGGGTAGGCATATAAATTGTACAACAGGTATCGATTAACCGACAGATGATGTCAAACTAAATAGGCGACATCTGTTGTCGAACGGAGATGACGCAACGCCAGGGCTGAGGTATGGTCGATCCACTGTTCATGGCTGCATCTTCCGGTAGAACGACGGATCCGCGGGTGCGGCGTACCCGCCAGCTTTTGCACGATGCGCTGGAGCAGTTGCTGGAGACCAAGGACTTCGAAGCCATCTCGATCCAGGACCTCACCGATGCCGCCACGCTCAACCGGGCGACCTTCTACGACCACTACCCCGACAAGGCCACGCTGCTGGGCTGCCACGTGGCGCTACGCTTCCGAGCGCTGCTCGATGCCCGCGACGTGCGCTTTGACGGCAGTTGCGGTGGTGCTCTGACCGCGATTGCGCTCGGGGTATGTGACTATCTGGCCGGGCTGCCCAGCCGGGGATGCGAGCGCCAGCGGTCACTGGACCCACATCTGGAAGCAGCGGTAATCACCGTCGTCAAGGGATTGATCCTGGACGGTCTCAGACGGCAGGTTCTCCGGGTAGAGGTGCCGCTGGAGATGGCCGCCGCGACGCTGAGCTGGGCGATCTATGGCGGGGCTAAGGAGTGGTTGGATATGCCGCGACGCCCTTCTTCCGAACAGGCCGCGACGATGGTTGCTAGCCTAGTCAAACCGGTCTTGCTGACGTTGGCGGCGGGTGAACCAGAGCAGGTGGCAGCGGAGAACACCGCCTCTGGCGTCGGTCCGCGCACGGCGCGTTGAACGCACACGTTGGGGTTGTATCCTTCAAGTTCAGCAAAGGAAGGCGTGTCGATGAGTAGTAAGTTTTGGCATGTCATCGTTTTGACCGGCCACTTCAGCAACTCGCAAGGCGCACGAGCAGGAATGCCGCGCCTTCTGTGCGCAGATGCCAACAACATCCGTGTGTTTTGTGCAACCACGTGGTGATTTCTCCGCGAAGTGCAAGTCTGGCAAAGTCGGCCAGCAGCCATCAACCGTGTGCCGAACTTTTGCTCTACTCACACGACGAGAGGCAGTCTGAGAAGACAGCAAACCCAAGTAAACCTCGCTTCCGAAGCGGATGAAAAGGCCGTTCGCAATCAACTCTAGCGCACCTGTGAAGGCACACCGACTGGCGAACACCAAAAAAAGCACAAACCCATGAACAAGATTGCTTTGGAAGAACACTTCGGCGTGCCGTCGCTGCCCG
>CAXUIU010000343.1:0-4501 GCA_964250955.1 uncultured Chthoniobacterales bacterium
CTATAACTGTGGCCCTCAAGGATTGCCGCCGGAGAGCCATCTCCTCCTTGACTGCCCTCCGATTCTATCGGCATATGGAGCAATCGCCCTCGCCTGAGATCGCCGCCGAACAGGCCAGGCAGGCGCTGGAACGTGCCCTGGGTGAGGTCCGCACTGACGCCGACGCGGAAACCCTCGTCCAAAAGCTTCTGGCGCGCGCCGCCGCCAAAACGGTGGACGTGGTGCCCGTCAAAGACGATGCCGCCCGCGCCCGCCGCGCCGCTGCCATCGCGCAGGCAGTGCGCGATCAGGACCGGGCTGCTCCCGAGATCTTCGCGGCGGCGGCACGGGCACTGGCCGCCGCGATGCCTGCCGAGGGCAGTGCGCTCGACGAAGGGGTGCTACGCGCCACCAACCCCGGCCCGGCGGTGGGCGATGGGAAGGGCGAACTGGAAAGTAACCGCCGACGGCTACGCCGGGCGCTGGTCAAGCACCTCAAGCCCTTCCAGGCAGTGGACACCTCGCTTTTCCTGGAGGTCAACCAGCTTCCGCACCCCCGCTGGGCGAACACGGCCATGCGCGGGCTGACCGTGGCCATGAAGCGGGCGGACCTGATGGCCGTCGGTCTTTTCCTGGCGGCTGTGCGCAACCCTAAGCGTGGCGCGCCCGCCCTGGCCGACGTGCTGCCTTCCCTGTGGCTGTCCACGTTCATCATGGAGACGCCGGTGAAAATGTTCTTCCGGCGCAAACGGCCCTTCATCGACATCGTGCGGGCGACGGTGGTGGGACGGCGGCCCAGCTCCTTCAGCTTTCCTTCCGGGCACAGCGCGGCGGCGTTCGCAGGGGCCACGCTGCTCAGCCGCCACTACCCGCGTTGGACGAAAGCGTTTTACCTGCTGGCCGTTCTGGTAGGATTCTCACGCGTGTACCTGGGCGCGCACTACCCCGGGGATGTGGTGACCGGAGGCATCGGCGGCACACTCCTGGCGGAAACCAGCCACGCGCTGCTGCCCCCCTGCTCGCGCAACTGGGCGGGCAAAGTTTACAAAGGATTGAACGCTTTGCGGCGGCTGGCGCGCTTGTTCAGGTAGGGAGGGTTCTCTAAAACCATCGTGCTGGTGCGTTTGCGGCAGGTTGCCAAAGTGGCGATACTCCCAAGGTGTACGAACGCTTCCACATCGACCTTGGCTTTGGCGACGCTATACCGGTCGCGCCCGAGACCCTGGTTGGCGATGACTTGCTGGCGTACGCGGAGATCGCCCCGGTGAAGGTGCTGGCCGTTCCGCGTGAGCAGCAGTTTGCCAAGAAACCCATGCCTACGCCTTGACGCGAGGAAGGCAGGTGAACACCCGCACGAAGGATCCGGTGGACTTCCTGCTGCTCATGAAGTGCAGCCTGTTGATCCTGCCTCGCTCCGTCTAGTGGTGGCGGAAACGCTTGGACGCCGCGCTACCCACCCGGCATCCACGCACGTTGCCGCCGCCCTCGGAAGCGTGGGCGAGTTCACGCGCATGGCTGCCGAGATCTGGCTGAGAACAATCAGTCTTTAGGAGGGATTCGCAGGGCTGCAGACTTTTTTTGGGTGGAGTGAAGTAACGTCAGCACGCGGCGCTGATTTCCCGGTCTGCGATCCGCTCACAGATTGCGCCAATCGCCTCCGATTAATCTCTCGAAGGCATGCCTTCGCTCTGTTCGCGTGGAGTTACGTCTTTCCTTGCGTAGATGTTCTCATACCATCTTACCCGCACATGGTTTCACCAGTACTCCTGCCAAACGGGCCGCGGCGTAAGCTGCGCCTGCTGCCGCTTTTAGCCACCGTATACTTCATGGTTTCGGGCGGTCCGTACGGCTTGGAGGAAATCATCGGTGACGCCGGCTATGGCTGGGCGTTCGTCATCCTCTTTGCCACGCCGTTCTTTTGGAGCATGCCCACCGCCCTGATGATAGGCGAACTGGCCGCCGCCATCCCGGTGGAAGGCGGCTTGTACTTTTGGGCGCGGCGCGCGTTAGGTCCGTTTTGGGGCTTTCAAGAAGCATGGCTCTCGCGGGCGGCGTCGATTTTCGACATGGCGATTTACCCGACACTCTTTGTCACCTACCTAGAACACTTCGGCAACTGGGGGCCATCTCTCCAGGCCGGACACCGGGAACTGTTCATCGAGTTGGCGGTGGTGATTGTGGCGACGCTCTGGAACCTACGCGGGGCGGTGTCAGTGGGCAACGGCTCGGTCGTCCTGTGGATGCTGGGGCTTTCGCCGTTCGTCGTGCTCATCGCCGCCGCGGTCTGGCAAGGTGCGCACACCGGCGCGGCCACGCTGGCTCCCCAGGAGGGGCACGCCGATCTAGCCGCGGGCTTGCTCGTCGCCTTGTGGAACTACATGGGCTGGGACAACGCCTCGACCATCGTCGGCGAGGTGGAAGCGCCGCAGCGCACTTACCCGCGCGTGATGATCATCGCTGTCTTGATGACGATGGCCACGTACCTTTTGCCCACGGCAGCGGTGTGGTTTGCCGGGATCGCGCCCGACCAGTTCTCAACGGGGGCCTGGGTGGACGCCGCCCAACATCTCGTCGGCTATCCGCTCGCCTTGGCGCTGACGCTCGTGGCTTCGCTCGATAGCCTCGGGAACTTCAACTCACTGACGCTGAGTTACACGCGCCTGCCCTACGCCATGGCCGGCGATGGACTGCTGCCCCGGGTGCTCACGCGCCGGTTGCCCAACGGCGTACCCTGGGTGTCGTTGCTGCTCTGCGCGCTGGGCTGGTCCCTAGCTTTGGGATTGAAGTTCGACAAGCTGATCACTATCGACATTTCGTTGTGGGGCCTGAGCGTGCTGCTGGAGTTCGTGGCTTTGGTCAAGCTGCGCTTTACGGAACCAGACCTGCCGCGCCCCTTCCGGGTGCCGGGGCCGACGTGGGTGGCCGTGGCCTTGGGCGTGGGTCCGGCGGTGCTGGTGATCTTCGCCCTGTGGACGGCGCGTGCCGACCATGTGGGGCCGGTGCCAGCGGCGTTGTTTGCTTTGGTAACGGCGGCCTTGGGCTTGCCGTTGTACGCGCTGGCCAAGTGGCGATTTGGCCGCCGTGCCATTGCTCTGGAGTCTAGCAATCAAGCGTAACAGCGGGCTTGGAACTCGGAATAGGAGCATAGGCGGATCCGGGGTCATTTCGCCTCCAGAACGGTCTCGCTAGTCTGACAAGACATGGTGGGCGAAGTAGAAGCGGTTGCCGATGAAGGCGTGTTGCGTAGATCTGCGAGAGCGGGTGTTGTTGGCCGTAGAAGCAGGCACGCCGCACGCCGAGATTGTGCGGGTGCTGCGTGTGAGTTTGGCGACGATGAGCCGCTACGTACGCTTACGTCGGGAAGGTGGTCCCTTGGCGGGCAAGCGCCATCCGGGCATGCGCCCGCGCATCACCTCACACGGCAGAGCCAAGATGAGCGTGCGGGCCACCTTCGAGTTCCAGCGGCCTTCGGCCGCCTCCGTTGCCTGCCGATCCACAGGCCCAATTTTGCCGGTGGCGAGGATCTCCGCAGCCTTGGAGGAAAAGTTGTAAACGCGGCCGGTGCGGGCATCCACTTGGCAGGTGCCGGTGGTATAAGCCCAGGCTCTGACGGCGCTGTCACCCTCGGCGCGCGAAACCGACTGCAAATCGAAATGGTAGATCGCCATGCAGAACTGAGAAGCAGCGGTGGTACCTACCGGCCATGGGCTGCCGTGCAAATTTTTCCGGCGGCCTCCCGCACGCGCATCGGTCCCGGCCGATGCTAAGTGTGCGCTGTCTTCTCTGCGTTCCGAGAGGCAAACCCAGGATGCTGGCCACCTCCGTTTTCCTGGTCCGAAACTGGCACCGGCGCTGCTTTTCACTGGCTGCCATGGACCTGAACAGCCGACTCAAGAAACTCCGAGAGGACAAGAAGCAGATTATTGAACGTCTACGCCAAGAAGAGGCCAAAGCATCCACCCGCCAGCGTAAAGCCGAGACACGCGCAAAGATCTCTGGGGAGCTGCGGTGTTGTCGCTGCCTGAAGGAGAGCGTGAGGCACTGACCCCAAGCCTGTTTAACCGGATGAGCGAACGGGACCGGCGCTTCATCACCGAGCATCAGGCCAATACTCGCCCGGATGCTGGTCCAGCTTCCTCCGGTCTTAACTGAGTGCGCAAAGAACGAGACTTGTTCCCGCCAGGTCGCGGCAGTGGTTGACCGCCCCCCAGCCCGGAACGAACCAGTTGGCGCGCCGAGAACCGGCTAGGCAAAGCTATGCTGAGCGACCAAGTCTTGCACGACCTCGTCCGGCACTTCTACGCCGAGGACTACGCGTTCTTGGCACAAACACCACGGTTGCAAGGCGCAGGTAGAGGCACGAATCTGCACATGAAATTGACAGACACACCTTGGTGCGAGGTGTCCGCCGCTTGACCTCGCGCTTCAGCGAACAGGAGTTGGCAGTTAGATCGTGGCTGGCGTAGACGCCGCTGATGAAGCACCACGACGCCACGCCGCGACCGACAAGTTCTTCGAAGGC
>CAXUIU010000344.1:0-4479 GCA_964250955.1 uncultured Chthoniobacterales bacterium
GCAGAGGGTTGCCACCAGCGGCCCATCGACCTGAACGAGCTGCTCGTTGTCAACCGTGCGCTGACCCCGCGCCACGGTCAGATCGTCGTCGCCTGCCTGGATGGCGAGTTCACCGTCAAACGCTTCCGCCACCGCGGCGGGCGTACCTGGCTGGAGCTGGCCAGCAAGACGGACCGCTTGGTGCTGGAGCAAACCTACCACTTGAACGACCTCCGGTTCGATGGGGACGCGGTGTACGGCGACCACCGCATCGCGGGCAACCCGGTGCAGGCGTACAAGGGGGAGGTGCGCTACGAGCATCCTTCCGGGTTCTACGGCGGGCCGAACGTGGAGTGGAACCTCGTGCGCTACCCGGTAGACGAGGCCAACACGCTTTTTGCCGACTCGTATGCCCTGTTGGGCTTCCGGGCTGGCTACCGGACGCCACGGGGCTTCCAGGTGTACTTCGAAGCCAAGAACCTGCTCGACAAGAGGTATGCCGCCTACGTCGAGCCCATCGCGGACGCGCGGGTCGGTGACGACAACGCGTCGTTTAATCCGGGGCTTAGCCGCGCTTTCTACGGCGGGGTGTCGTGGGCGTGGTAAGCCGGTCAGAGAAAGATTGCCCGCTTACCCACCACGGCAAGGACGAAGCCAAACACGATCACGAGGCAGAACGCTGCCGGTAAACCAGCGAAGGCGGCGATAACACCGACGACAGGCGGGCCACACAAGAATCCGGTGTAACCCAAAGTGCTCACCACGGCCACTCCGGGTCCAGCTCCCAACTCGTGCGCTTGGCCGGCGGCCCGGAAGATAATCGGCACAAGATTGGCGATGCCGAAACCGACGACCATGAACCCGGACAGAGTAGCAATCCACGTTTGCCAAAGAATCGCGACCGTCATGCCCGAGATCATCAGCGCCGCGCTCAGGCGTAGCGAGGCGAGCGTTCCCCATTTCGCCGTAAACAAGTCGCCGGTGAACCGCCCTACCGCCATGCAAATGGAAAAAGCCGCAAATGCCACTGGCGCGGTGGCCAAAGAGACGTGCGAGACGGTGTGCGCATAGACCGCGCTCCAGTCCAGAAGCACTCCTTCGCTGAAAAGCGCGAGGAACGCCATGGCGGCCAGCCACAACAGACGTTTGTTGGGCGGAGCCCAAGGAGCCGGGCGTTCGGATGCGTCGGTCACCCGTTCCTCATGCAGCAGATACTTCTGGACGGTCGCCGTCATCGTCATCAGCAACACCGCGATGCTGCCGATCAATAGCGGAACCTTCAAGCCACGGTGCAGAGCGAAACTCACCGCAGCGGCCGCTGCCAATCCACCGAAGCTCCAGAATCCGTTGAACGAGGAGATGACCGGTTTGCCAAGCGCGTTTTCGACCGCGATGCCTTGAGCGTTGATCGAGATGTCCATCAGCCCCTTGCACACTCCGAACAAGGTCGCGGCGGCGATCAGGAACCCGAAATTTGGAGCCAGCATCAACGCGAGTAGACACCCTGGGAACGCCAGACCAGCAGCGACACAAATCCGCTTGCTGCCTAATCCGAACGTGAGCTGGCCTGCCACCGGCATGGAAACCATGGCTCCGATGACGATGCCGACCAGCGCCCAACTCAATTGCCCAGCGGAAAGCACGAATCGATCTTGGAAGGAAGGAATCAAAGCAGCCCAAGTCCCGAACACCGTCCCATCCACTAAGAAGAGCATCGACGTAGCAATCCTGGCGCGGGCAAGATGGCTGGATGGGTATGGCGCTGGCTTCTCAGCGACCAAAGCGCGGATCGCCGGTTCGACATGGGTCATGTGGCCAGCGTGCTTCGCGGCCTGTCATTCTTCCAATGACATGTTTTCATCGCGACGATAACCTCCAGGAATGGAACTGACCGAGGTTCGCTCATTCTTGACGCTCACCGAGCAGATGAACTTTGGACGTGCGGCTGCCGTCTTGCACTTGAGCCAACCGGCACTGACCAAGCAGATTCACCGTTTGGAAGCCGAGGTAGGCGGCCGGCTGTTTGTCCGCGGCCGTCAAGGAGCACAACTGACTGCGGTGGGGCAGCGATTTCTTCGCGGGGCGCGCGCGTTGGTTGAAGACGGTGACAAACTGTTGGCGCTTACCAGGCGGGATGCCCGTGGGGAAACTGGCCGTTTGCGCATCGGCTTTGGTTTTCACACGCTAGAACTCGTACCCCGGCTTTTGGTTCGCTTGCGGCGTGTTGTGCCTGCGGTGGAAATAGAACTGCGCGACATGTCCACCCGTGAACAGATCGAGGCGCTCCGTACGAACCGGATTGACCTCGGCTTTGTGCGTCTGCCTGTCGACGACAAAACTTTGGAGACCCTGCCGGTCATTGAGGATCGGCTCATGCTAGCTGCTGGGCGGACCATGAATCTACCCGCAAGATTTTCGCTGGGCGAGTGTCGCCCGCTCCCGTTCGTGCTGATCTCGCAGGAACGCTCGCCGAGCATGCGCCAGCACGTTCTCCGACTCTGCGCGAAGCACAGGTTTCATCCCCGGATCGTGCAGGAAGCACCCGAAGTGACCACGGTCCTGGCCCTAGTCAGAGTGGGTCTGGGAGTATCTTTGTTTTCTCAGTCGTTCGGCATCACACGCATGGCCGGCGTGCGGTTCCATCTATTGGACGACGCAGAGGCGAGTTGGTCCGTAGGTGCTGCTTGGAGAAAAAACGACCAAAATCCAATCCTTTTGCGAGTCCTGGAAATGCTCAGACTGGAAGCGAAGAAACGCGGATCGGATTAGGTGATCATGTAGGCCAAAGGGAGACAACCTGCTGTTGCTGCCAACGCCCCATGCGCTTCGAAAGATAGTGTCAGCGTCAAATCGAAGGTTGTCTTGCTTGGGCTCTAATGCGCCGAAGCCGGCTGCCACTGGTTCAGGAACTCGGTGACCGCCCCCGCCTGCATCTTCCGCATCGCCTCGAACTCACCCGCCTTCTGGCTGTAGAGCAGCTTGCCGTCGGCATCGAGCACCGCCAGCGCGGGCACGCCCTTCTTCAACGGCACCTCATAGCGTTCGGCTAAGTCTAGGTTCTGGTCCATGCGGCCCACGTTGACGTGCACCAACACGTAGCCCGCTTCGAGCAAGGGTGCGTTGGTGGCGTCGTGGAAAAAGTGGTCGAGGGCGAGGCAGTCCGGGCACCAGTTGCCGCCGAAGTCGAGGAGGACCCGGCGGTGCGTGTTGCCGGCCGTCTGCAAAGCCGTGGCCACGTCAGCCTGGGCTTGTTCCGGTGCCGGGTAGATGTCCGGGGTGGCGTTGGCGCGGGCTGCAAATAGTCCGAGGAGGAAGCACAGGATGAGCGTAGGGCGAAGGTTCACGGCCAGACCGTACTGCAATATCGGCCGTACGTCGAAACGGAGGTGACAACCGCGCCGTGGCGGCAAGCACCTCGTGCCGGGTGACGGCGTCGATCTCCGCCAGCAGGCTGGGATGTTTCTGAGCCTCGACCTTCAGGCACTTGCGGCTAAACTCCTGCGCTTTGACGCGGCTAGGAAAGTTTTTGAACGTCCTTTTGCCGTTGACCAAGCCCAGGTCAACACGGTAGCCGACGTTGCCACTGGCGTGCTTTTTCTCGTAGAATCTGGCAAAACACGGTTGTTTTCAGTGATTATGGTATTTATCGGTATCGAGCCGCGCGCAAGTTATAGGCGTGAGGGCGCAGTTGCTCACAGATGTACATCCAGAATGGCCGAGGGCGAAGAGCACGCTCGCCAAGCACGAACGGTGCGGGGTGAGCGTCGGAGGCTAACGGGTCTATCTAAGGCGAACTGCCCAACATCCTGCGAGCCATTGACGACTCTGCTTCGATCAACTCCTAGCCTTAACCATAAATTCCGTCATGGCTCAATGGGTCCAACCGTTCATGTGAGTGGTATCCAAGGCCGCCAAGCTCAGTTCCCAACGCTCGGCGATGAGCAAAGCGAGGGTGCGTTCGACCACTCGGCCGTGGCGGCCGAGATGTTGGCGGCCGTCCTGACTGCGCCGGACAATGCGGGACACGATGCCACGCACTCGCAAGGTGGCTGTCCCCAACGCCATCCTCGCGTGTTGGGGGGTGATATATACTGTCACTCGTTTTCTGGAGTGGTCGTGTACGATAGAAGCTGATGTTTCCCGCCAACGTCAACGACGAGGCAGCTGCCACCGTCCGGCCCAAGCGCGAGAAACGGCTCTATAATTCCCTGATCGGTGGTCTCATGGGCACTTGGCGCCGGGACCTGTGCGAGCACCTGGTTTGGGGAACGATGAGTTCCTCGCCTCATTAGGAGAACCACGATCAAATGAGCCTCATTCGGTTTCGATCTTCCTAGACACATGCCTGCGGAGAGAAGAGCCGCGATCGAAGCTGTCACGAAAAAACCTCGCGCCAGACGAAGAGTTCGACGGACAGTTACTGGTGGCCAGCGGACCAGAGCGGGTTGTTGGTGCAATGGCGTAGGTAAGCCAAACGTGGGTTCTCTGGGACGTCACTAG
>CAXUIU010000345.1:0-4469 GCA_964250955.1 uncultured Chthoniobacterales bacterium
TCGAGGCGTGCGACCAGCTCGGCGTGCGCCTGCTCGTCGTCGCCAACCTGCCCGAGCGCTGGGGCAGGCCACTGACGTTCATCGACGACGACGGGGTGCGCTTCATCGGGTTGCGCGAGGAGGCGATGGAAAATCATCGGGCGACGGGCACGGTAAGGCGGGGCGGGAGGTTCCCTCAAGTAAGCAATTCGTGAACCCGCGCGCCACTGGGCCTTGCGTTCGGTGCGCAACCCCGCGTTATTGCGGCCCCGCCCGTTTCGCTTCGATGCAATGACCGCCGCCATCCGCCTCGTCAACGTCCACCGCTACTACGGCCCGCCCGAGAGCCGGGTGCGCGCGCTCGACGGCGTGTCGCTGGAGATTGCGGACAAGGAGTTCGTGGCCGTGACGGGGCCGAGCGGCTGCGGCAAGAGCACGCTCATGCACCTGCTCGGCGGACTGGACACGCCGAGCGAGGGCGAGGTGTACGTCGGCGACCTGCCGCTGCACCGCGCCGACGAGAAGGCGCTCACCCGCTACCGCCGCAACGATCTGGGCATCGTCTTCCAGACGTTCAACCTCCTGCCGACGATGAGCGTGTTAGAGAATGTCAGCCTGCCGCTGATGCTCGCCGGCCAGTCGCCGGGAGCGATCCGCCCGTACGCGATGGCGCTCCTTGACCGGGTGGGCATGACGCCGCGCGCGGGGCATTTCGTCCACCAACTCAGCGGCGGCGAGATGCAGCGCACGGCGATTGCGCGGGCGTTGATCCACAAGCCGCGTTTGCTGTTGGCCGACGAGCCGACGGGCAACCTCGACACGGCCGGGGCGGCACGGGTATTGGAGGTGTTCCGCGACATCGCGGCGGGCGAATTGACGACGCTGGTGGTCGTCACGCACAGCGAGGAGGTCGCTGCGAACGCCACCCGCCGCATCCGTCTGCGCGACGGCCGATTGGAGGAGTGACAACCGTTCGCCTCGGCGATCCGCTGCCCCCGGCTCGCGGCGGGAGGTGGAACGCGCCTTGCAGCTCCGGCACGGCAAATGGGACACGCAGGTCGGCGATGTGGGCGTCGTCTTCCCCCAGCCATTGTTGATCACCCGGAGCGAGTGGGATCGGCTATGCACCCAAGCTGAGCGCGCCGCCTGTGAACTCTACGGTCTGGAGCGCCTCGTCGCCGCCCGCCCGGAACTCCAGCGAACGGTGGGCGTGCCGCGTCGTCTGCGTGCATTCCTCGGACCGGGCGCACCAGCGGGAGGACCGCGCGTCCTGCGTTTTGATTTTCATCCGACGCGGGAAGGTTGGTCCGTCTCGGAGGTGAACGCCGACGTGCCGGGAGGATTTGCCGAGGCGAGCGCCCTGCCTGATCTCTTCGCGCCGTTCTACGAGGGCGCAGTCCGGCCGCCGTGCCCGTTGACGGCGTGGGGCGAAGCCGTGGCCGCCGTTGTCCCGCCCGGCGACGCGGCCCTGTTGCACGCGCCCGGCCACCTGGAAGACATGCAGGTTGCCCTGACCTTGGGCCGCGAACTTCGCCGCCGCGGGTTTACCCCGCACCTCGTCCAGAGTCCATCGGCGCTGCGTTGGACGGAGGGACGGGCACATCTGGCCGGCGTCGTGCTGACCCTGGTCGTGCGTTTCTTCCAGGCGGAGTGGCTGGCGTCCTGGCCGGGGCGCACGGGCTGGCGGGAGCTTTTTCGCCCGGCACCGGCAACCCCCGTGCTCCACCCGCCGGAGTGCGTCATCTCCGAGAGCAAGCGGCTGGGGCTGCTCTTCAACGCCGCCGGGTCAGCCGCGGACACCCTGCGCCAACTCTTCCCCGAGGCCCGCGAGCCGCACGATGCGCCCGTCGGCGAGCGCGGGGAATGGGTGCTCAAGGCCGCCTACGCGAACACCGGCGACGAGGTCCACCTCGGCGCGGAGCTTTCACCGACGGCTTGGCGGTGGCAGACCCGCCGGGCGTGGTGGCATCCGGGCGGCTGGATCGCGCAACGCCGCTTCGACACGCTCGCACTCCCCTCCGCCGCGGGGCCGGTGCGGCCCTGCCTGGGAATTTATGTGGTCGGCGGGCGTGCGGCCGGGGCATATGTGAGGTTGTCGCTCGGGCAGGTGACGGACGCCCGGGCATTCGAGACGCCGCTGTTCATCACGCCAGACGAACCACCAGCATGACCCGCGAACAAGCCTTCACCGTTTGGACGCCGGACGACTCCCCGTGGAGTCCCTGGACGAAGGCCGTCCTTTTTGCCTTCCTGCCGGGCGAGGTTTCCGATATCCCTACCCCACCGCTCCAGTTGCGTTGGCGTGCGGTCTTGGACGCAGACACCGCGGTCGTGGTCGAAGCGCCGGGAGCCGAAGGCATCGAACTCGGGGTCGCCCTGGCCCGTTCGGGCTACCGGCCGATCCCGCTCTACAACGCCTGCCCCCACTCGCCGCTGGACGAGTTGTGCCGCAACGACGCTCCCGCGGTGGTTGCCGTTGAGCCTACCGTGCGCGCCCTGGCAGACGAGACACCGACCCTGCGGTCGATCCCGCTGCCGCCCGCCGCCCCGCCGGCGTTTTTGCTCGACGCCGACCGGTTGGGCCATTGGTTCTCGCCGCCGCCGGGCTGGTTCGACAACCGTTCGACCGTGCGGGACACGGACGTGCCGTCGGCGGAGTTCCTGCGCGGCCGGGGTGTGCGGCAGGTGGTCGTCGTTCGATCAGAGACGAAACTGCCACGTGACTTGCGTGTGGTCCTCCAACGGTGGCAGGAGGGTGGCCTGAATCTTTCCACTCAGGTGCCCGGGGCACGGTGGGACCCGCAGCTTCTTGTGCTCCCGCGGTCTTCGCTACTGGCGAGATGGTGGGACCGGACCTTGGTGGCACTCCGCTGCCGTCCGCGGCACGACGGCTCCTTCGGACGCACGGTACCGGCCGCGGGATGACAGCAGGCGGCGGTTGGGTATCGTTGCCCATGGCACTGACCGCACCCGCGCTCCTAACCGACCTCTACCAGCTCACCATGGCCTGCGGCTACCACGCGGCCGGCATGGCGGAACAGGAGGCGGTGTTTCACCTGTTCTTTCGCAAACACCCATTCGACGGCGGGTTCACGGTGGCCGCTGGGTTGGCGGAGGCCGTGGAGGCGCTCGAAGCGTGGCGCTATGCCCCCGAGGAAATCGCCTACCTGCGCGGCCTGCGCGGCAACGACGGCGGTCCGCTCTTTAACGAACCCTTCCTCGACACTCTCGCTGCCTGGGAATGGGCCTGCGACGTGGACGCCGTTCCCGAGGGCACGGTGGTTTTCCCTCACGCCCCGATCCTGCGCGTGCGCGGCCCGCTCTGGCAGGCGCAACTCGTCGAGACCTTTCTCTTGAACATCCTGAACTTCCAGAGCCTCGTCGCCACCAAGGCCGCGCGCGTGTGCCTGGCGGCGGGCGGCGAAGACGTGTTGGAATTCGGCCTGCGGCGTGCGCAGGGACCGGACGGCGCGCTGGCGGCGCGCCGGGCGGCGTTCGTCGGCGGGGTGGCGGCGACGAGCAACGTCCTGGCCGGCATGCGGTACGGCATCCCGGTGCGCGGCACGCACGCGCACAGCTGGGTGATGGCCTTCCCCACGGAGCCGGAGGCGTTCGCGGCGTACGCGGAGGCGCTGCCGAACAACGTGACGTTCCTCGTGGACACCTACGGCACGCTCGACGGCGTGCGCCACGCGGTTGCCGCCGGCCAGACCCTGCGCGAACGCGGCCACCGGCTCGTCGGCGTGCGGCTGGACTCGGGCGACCTCGCGTACCTGAGTATCGAGGCACGCAAAATCCTCGACGCCGCCGGGTTCACCGACACCGCGATCCTGGCCACCAACGACCTCGACGAACACCTCATCACCTCGCTGAAGGCGCAGGAGGCCAAGATCACCGTCTGGGGCGTCGGCACGCGGCTGGTGACCGCCTACGACCAGCCCGCGCTCGGCGGCGTCTACAAGCTCGGCGCGATCCGCCCCGTCCCCGGCGCACCGTGGGACCGCCGCCGCAAGCTCTCCGAACCGCCCGCCAAGATCAGCACGCCGGGGGTCCTGGGCGTGCGGCGGTTCCGCGGGCCGGACGGCTTCTTCGCCGCCGACATGATCCATGACGCCGAACTCTCCGACGCCGACGCGCGCACGATCATCGACCCCGCCGACGCCCTGCGCCGCAAGACGCTGCCCGCCGACGCCCCGGCGGAGGAACTCCTCGTCCCGGTCTTCCGCACGGGCCGGCGCGTGTACGACTGCCCGCCGCTCGCGGAGTCGCGCCGACGCACGGGTGAGCAACTCGCCGCTCTGCACCCCGCCACCAAGCGCCTGCTCAACCCGCACACCTACCCCGTCGGGCTGGAACCCCACCTCCATGAACTCCGCCAACACCTCATCATGCAGGCGCGGGGCGGTCACTGAGCATTCACGCCAGAATGGCCTCACGCAAAGTCCGCCAAGCCGCAAAGGAAGGAAAGGGCAGGAGAACAGAAGAGGCTG
>CAXUIU010000346.1:0-2295 GCA_964250955.1 uncultured Chthoniobacterales bacterium
CACGATATACAAGTAATGGTAGACGCAGAAGGCCGATTCTGCTTGTCCTTGTGTAGAAAATGTAGCAAATTAGCGACACATGCCCGCCGCCAGTTCTTCCCAAGTTTACGACGAGAGCAAGATCAAGACGCTCTCTTCCCTCGAACACATCCGTGCCCGCACGGGCATGTACATCGGCCGCATCGGCGACGGCTCGCACTACGACGACGGCGTCTACGTGCTGCTCAAGGAGGTCATCGACAACGCCATCGACGAGTTCATCATGGGCCACGGCCACGAGGTGCTCCTGAACATCGACGGCCTGCGCGTCACCGTGCGCGACCAGGGACGCGGCATCCCGTTGGGCAAAATCGTCGAGTGCGTTTCGCGCATCAACACGGGGGCCAAGTACAACGACGACGTGTTCCAGTTCAGCGTCGGCCTCAACGGCGTGGGCACGAAGGCGGTCAACGCGCTGTCGAGCGAGTTCGTGGTGGCGAGCTTCCGTGACGGGCAGTCGGCGCGGGCGACGTTCAAGCAGGGCGTGCTCCAGCAGCACAAGAAGCCGGCGGCAGACAAGACGGGCGAGAAGAACGGGACGTTCATCGAGTTCGCGCCTGACCCGACGATCTTCAAGCGCAGCGAGTTCCGCGAGGAACACGTGACGCGGCGGCTGCGGATGTACACGTACCTCAATGCGGGTCTGAAGATTCGCTACAACGGCACGCTCTATCATTCCAAGAACGGGCTGCTGGACCTGATCGAGGAAGACACCAACAACGAGCAGGATGCGCTCTACCCACCGTTGTACCACCGCGAGAAGACGCTCGAAATTGCGCTGACGCACACCCAGCGCTTCAGCGAGACGCATTATTCGTTCGTCAACGGCCAGTACACGAGTGACGGCGGCACGCACCTGAGCGCGTTCCGTGAAGGGGTGCTCAAGGCGGTCAACGATTTCACCAAGAAAAAGTACGAGGGCGACGACGTGCGCGAGGGGCTTGTGGGTGCCGTGGCGATCCGCTTGAAGGACCCGGTGTTCGAATCGCAGACCAAGAACAAGCTCGGCAACACGGAAATTCGCGGAGAACTGGTCAAGAAGGTTCAGGACATCGTCAGCGACCTGCTGCACCGCAACCCCGAGGCCGCGGAGAAGATCGCCGCCAAGGTGGAAGACACGGCGCGGCTGCGGCGTGAGTTGGCGAGCGTCAAGAAGTTGGCGCGCGAACGCAGCGCCGCGACGACGTTGCGCATCCCGCAGTTGAAGGACTGCAAGCTGCATCTCAACCAGAAAAAGGGCAACGGCGGCGGCTCGATGGTGTTCCTGACCGAGGGGCAGTCGGCGGCGGGTTCGCTGGTGAGTTGCCGCGACGTGATGACGCAGGCGATCTTCGTGCTCAAGGGCAAGCCGCTCAACGTCAACGACCTCAAGCGCGCCGCCCTCTACAAGAACGACGAACTCTACAACCTGATGCGCGCCCTCAACGTCGAGGAGAGCGTGGACGGCCTGCGTTACGAAAAGGTCATCCTCGCCACCGACGCCGACGTGGACGGGCTGCATATCCGCAACCTGCTCATCACGTTCTTTTTGCGCTTCTTCCCGGAACTCATCACGCGCGGGCACGTCTATATCTTAGAGACACCGCTCTTCCGCGTGCGCAACAAGAAGAAGACGATCTACTGCTACGACGAGCCCGAGCGTGTCCATGCCATCAAGACGCTGCCGAACCCGGAGATCACGCGGTTCAAAGGCTTAGGCGAGATCAACCCGGCGGAGTTCAAGGGTTTCGTCGGCCGCGACATGCGCCTGAGCCCTGTGGAAGTAGAAAACCTCCCGGCGACTCCGCATATCCTGGACTTCTACATGGGCAAGAACACACCCGAGCGCCGCACCTACATCATGGACCGACTGGTGGTGGAGGCGGAGGAAGAACTGGCGGTGGCGGTGTGATGTATCCTTGTTCAGACGTCGCCCAGAGTTCCTAGCACAGAGTTATGAAATACGTTCCGACGTCCGATGGTGCCAAGGCATTTACTTGTCCACACTGCGGTGTGCTTGCTCGACAGTTCAGCTACTCAAATAATGCTAATCTAGGCTATGGGAACACCTAATCTTCCGACGATCCAATTGCGACGACCGTTTGTGAACACTGCGAAAGCTTTGCTTTATGGCACTTCACAACAATGGTTTACCCGAACCATGGCAGCGCCCCGCTCCCCAATCCGGACATGCCAGCAGACGTAAAAACGGACTATAAGAGGCTGCCACAACTTCTGCATTGTCTCCACGTGGCGCTGCCGCTCTTCTACGTCTTG
>CAXUIU010000346.1:2395-4455 GCA_964250955.1 uncultured Chthoniobacterales bacterium
GCACAAATATCAACGACGATATAGCATTCTTAGTCAATCGTGGCCTTCCAGCCACTATTCAGATGTCGCTCGACATAGTGCGAGTCGTTGGAAACAACGCAGTTCACCCAGGGCAAATCGATACGGACGATCTTGGTGTCGTTGGCAACCTCTTCTCCCTGATTAATATCACCACCGAGATGATGATTTCAGTGCCGAATAAAATTAGTTCGCTCTATGGCGCTCTTCCATCGGGAGCACTCCAAGCCATCCAAAAGCGGGACAAAACACCTTAGCGCGTTTGATGTTTGTTCCAACAATCTGTGATGGTCATTGGTAGGTTGCGACAATGCTATACTTCAAACAATTTTCTTTGTGAGTCGAAAGAGGCCGATATCCTTCGCCCCTGCCTGTTCGAGCGCGGTGTTCGCCTTTTCCAGTTCCGCCTCGTCGTCCGTGCGCACCGCCACCAGTACGCCACCCGCGGTGAGCCGCTGCTCATAAGCCTCGCGCTTTTCTTCGGGTACGCCGAAGTCCGCCAAGCTGCTGCCGGTGGCTCCTGCCGCCGCACCGGCGATGGCACCGGCCACCGCCCCACCGGTGACGATCAGCGGCGCCATCGTCAGCAGCGGAGTCAGCCCCACGATGCCCATCGTTGCCACTCCCGCCAACGCCCCGGCTGCCGTGCCGGTCGTCGCGCCCGCCGCGGCCTTGTCTGTTCCGCTGGCCGGTCCGGATCCCGCATACTCGAACCCCGACAACGGGGCGGGGCGGTTCTGCGGGTCTTCGGAGAGGATCAGCGCGGAGATGTGCTCCTTGGGCACGCCGGCACTTTGCAATTGTGTGACGATCTTTTCGGCGTGGTCCCGCGAATCGGCCAAACTGTAAAGAGTAGGAAGCATAGAAGGAAGATTAGGTACGGTCGTTGCTGATTCGACGGTCCGGTGCCGGGCGGTTGCCGCACGGCAGACCCACCATGAAACCAGATGACGCTTCTAGCTTGAACCTTCCTGCGGCCAGAGGTATGACTTGCTGAGATTCGTTCTCAACAATGAGCGCCAAGCCTCTTTCCTTGTCCACGGCCGAGAACGGCGTGTGGCGCCACATCCAGGGCGAATGGCGACAGCTTTTTGGCAGTTTTTCGCGCGAGGGGGTGAGCATCGAGTACCACAACTTCCGCTCCGAGAAGGAACTGGATTGGAGCCGGTCTTTCCACGCCGACAGCCTCGAAATCTGCCTCAACCTCCAGGGCACGGCCACGCTGCGCGCCGAGGCCGAAGGCCGCGGGACGCGCATCGGGGTGCGCAGCGTGGCGTTCTACGCGCCGGCGGGAAAAGAGAAGTTCGTCGCCACACGCACCCCGGGTGAACACCACCATTTTGTCACGGTCGAGCTTTCGCGGGCGTACCTCGCGCGACGGTTGGGCGAGGCAGCTGGAACGACCGAGAATCCGGTGGCAGCGTTTTTGCGCGACAAACCCGGCGCGGGGGCGTTCGTGATCGCGCGGCCCATGAACCTGGCCCTGCAAACCATTGCCCGCGCCGTGGCCGAGCCACCCCTCAACGCACGTTCGGCCGCCGGGCGGATGTGGTACGAGGCCAAGGTACTCGAACTGTTGTCCCTGTTGTTGTTCGTGCCCGAAGTGCCCGAGACGGAGGCCAAGAAGGAGATGTTCTGCGACCGCCAGAAGCGGCTGACGCGTGAGCGGGTCGAGCAGGCGTGCGCCATTCTCCAGCGTGACCTGGAGAACCCGCCTTCGCTGGAGATGCTCGCTGTACAGGTGGGGTGCGGGACGTTCCACCTGAGCCGGATGTTCTCGCAACAGGTCGGTCAGACGGTACCGCAATACCTGCGGCAGTTGCGGCTGGAACGCGCCGCCCAGCTTCTGCGCGAGGGACGGCATAACGTCACCGAGGCGGCGACGGCAGTAGGCTACAGCAGCCTGAGCCATTTCTCCAAGGCGTTCTGGGAGACGTACGGGTGCTGCCCGGGGTTGTATGGCAACGCCAAGCTGCGCGAGGCGGCCCCGGCGGCGGGGATCAAGAAGCGGGCGGGGAAGGGGTGATCTGCCGCGTCGCAAC
>CAXUIU010000347.1:0-1676 GCA_964250955.1 uncultured Chthoniobacterales bacterium
GTGGACCGAGAACCCCGCCGGTCAGCTTGTTCAGAGCCTGCTCGTGAAGGTAGAGATCGACCCATTCATCGAGACCGTGCGCAGCCGGATGTGGTCCGCTTACCAGGAGAACTTCACCGCCACCGGCCAGCCGAAGGCCGGCGGCGCGTTGCGCGAGGCGCAGGAAACCCTCGGGCGGGTCGAGGCCGAACTCGCCCGCGTCACCGAGGAACGCCGGCGCCTTGCCGCCGACGAGGAGGAGTACACGCGCCTGAGCGAGGGCTTGCCCGAGTTGGAAACTGAACACGCCCGCCACCGCCAGGAAGCCGCCGAGTGGCAGGAAGCCGCCCGCCGCGCCGAGGTCGCCGCCGCGGAAGTGGCGCGCCACCAGCACGCGCTCGCCGTCGCGTTGGATCGACGCCGCGCCGTGCAGGCCGACCGCGACACCCTCGAACGCCACGCCCGCACCCTCGCAGACGCCCGCCGCGGACTCGCCGCAGCCGAGGCAGTCGTCTCCCACGCTCGCCAGACAGCCGCTGACGGTCAAACCCGCTTGGGCGAAGCCGAACGCGCCGTCGAAGCAGGTGACGCCGATCTTCTCCGCCTTCAGTCCGACGCCGCGCAGCTCGCCAAGCAGACGCGCCACCTGCAACTACGGGAAAGCGTCGAGGCTCTCACGCGCACTCTCGAACGCGTCGAAAGGCAGTCCGCGCAGGTCGACACGCTCGTCCGCGCCCGTGCCGAACTTCCCGCCGTCACCCTCGTCCGCGTGCAGGCCCTCCAAAAACAGGAAGACGCCATCCGGCAGCGCCGCGCGCAACTCGACGCCCTCGGCCTGACCGTCGAACTCACTCCCGACGCCAACGACGATGTCGGCGTCCAGGCCGACGCCTCCGACCCCGCTGCCGTCCACCTGCCCGCCGGCCGGACCCACACCGTGCGCGCCGTCCGCGACCTCGTGCTCGAACTCCCCGGCTGGGGACGGCTGCGGATGCGTTCCGGTGCGGCCGAAACCCGCCAACTCGAAGACGCGCTCAAGAAGGATGAAACCGCCTTCCGCGCCGGCCTCGCCGAGCACGGCGTGAACACCCTTGCTGAACTCCGCGACCTCCTGGGACGCGCGCAAAGCCTCGACGCCCAGATCACCGCCGCCCGACAGGCGCTCGCGGCCATGCTCGACCGCGACCGCACGCCCGACGCTTTGCGTCCGCGGCTCGCCGCCGAGTCCCGCCAACTCGCCGCCCTCGCCGCCGAACTCGCCCTCCTGCCCGACGCCTCCACGCCTTCCCGCGCCGCACTCGAAGGCGCCGAGCAGGCCGCCAACGTCCGTCACGAACAGGCTCGCGCCACCCGCGAGTCCCTCGCCCGCCAACTCAAGAAAACCCGCGAGGCCGCCCACGAAGCCGCCGGGGCGCGCGAGGCCGCCGAACGCGCGCTCATCCAGCACCGCGCCGACGCCGACGGCCTCGAACGTCAGGCCGACGAGATTCGCCGCCGTTACCCCGACGGCATCGAACCCGCCTTCGAGGCAACGCTCCTCGCGTACGGTGAGGCGAAGTTCGCCCTGCAAAAAGCGCAGGCGGAACTACCTCCCGACGCCGCGGTCCTCGCCGAGCGCAACCGCCGCGCCGCCGCCGCCGCCGCCCAGGACGGAGCCGAACTCGCCGCCCGCCGCCGCGCCCGCGCCGAACTCCGTG
>CAXUIU010000347.1:1686-4129 GCA_964250955.1 uncultured Chthoniobacterales bacterium
CACGCTGCCCGGTTGGTCCCCGACCTCATCGCGCGCCGCAAGCACGCTGCCACGCGCACCGTGCTTGGCCCCTTGCAGGAACGCCTCGGCGCGCGCTTCGCGGAAGTCAGCGGCGAACAGGATCGGCACATCTTCCTCGACGAATCCCTGCGCGTTCGCGGCCTCGGCCGCAAGGAAGCCGACCTCGTCGCCTTCGACGAACTCTCCCAGGGCGCGAAGGAACAACTCCTCCTCTGCCTGCGCCTAGCCGTCGCGGAGGAACTCGCCGCCTCGCCCGCCGCCGGCCCGCAGTCGCTCGTTCTCGACGACGTGCTCGTCAACACCGACGTGGCCCGCCAGCGCCGCGTGCTCGACGTACTCGCCAACGCCGCGGCCGGCGGGTTGCAAATCCTGGTCTGCACCTGTCATCCCGACCGCTATCGCGGCGTCGGGGAAATCGTGAATCTGCGCCGCGTCTGAACGCCGCGCCCCGCCGCCGGTCCCATCAGACAACCCGCTGTACCTGATGACCTGGCTGACCGATCCCGAATCCTGGCTGGCGCTGTTGACCCTGCTCTCGCTGGAGATCGTCCTCGGCATCGACAACATCATCTTCATCGCCATCCTCACGGCCAAGCTTCCCGCGGAGCAACAAGGCCGCGCCCGCACGGTCGGCCTCGCGCTGGCGATGATCACCCGCGTGGCGCTGCTTTGTTCCGTGGCGTGGCTGACGAAGCTGACCCGCCCGCTCTTCAGCGTGTACGGGAAGGAGTTCGCCGGACGCGACCTGATCTTCCTCGTCGGCGGGCTGTTCCTGCTGGCCAAGACTACCCGAGAAATCCACGCCCGCACCGAGGGTGAGGAACCCGGCACCGACGGCGGGCGCGGAGGTCCATCCTACGCGTCGATCCTCGTGCAGATCATGCTGCTGGACATGGTGTTCTCGCTGGACTCGATCATCACGGCCGTCGGCATGGTGGACGAGATTCCCATCATGGTGGCGGCCGTGGTGCTGGCGGTGCTCGTGATGATGTTTTCCTCCGGCTCCATCAGCCGGTTTGTCGAACGTCACCCCACCATCAAGATGCTCGCGCTGAGCTTCCTCCTGCTCATCGGCGTGACGCTCCTCGCCGCGGGCTGGGGCCAGCACGTCAGCAAAGGCTACATCTACTTTGCGATGGGATTCTCACTTTTCGTCGAGTGCCTGAACATGCGCCGACGCAAGAACGTCACGACCGCAACTCGCGGGGTGTGACCATGACGAAAAGTTTCTCCGTGCCGCGCACGATCATCACCGGCGAGGGCACGCCGATCTCGGGGGCGACGAGGCGCTTGTGGAGTTCGTCGATGGTGCCGACCGCGTGCCCCTTGAAGCCGACGATCACATCACCCTGCTTGAGCCCGGCGCGTTCGGCGGGGCTGCCGGGTTCGAGGCTGGCGACGAGCACGCCACGCGCGGAGGGCAGTCCGTGGAAGCGCACCACGCGCGGGTGCAGCGGCACGTTCTGGCCCGCGACGCCGATGGACGAACGCCGGATGCGCCCATCCTTGATGAGCCACGCGGCGACGAACTGCGCCGTGTTGCTGCCGATAGCGAAGCAGATGCCCTGCGCGGGCAGGATGACGGCCGTGTTGACGCCGATGACCTCGCCGGCGCTGTTGACGAGCGGTCCGCCGCTGTTGCCCGGGTTGAGCGCGGCGTCGGTCTGGAGGATGTCGTCCATCAACCGGCCGCTCTGCGCGCGCATCGTGCGTCCGAGCGCCGAGACGATGCCGGCTGTCACGGTCTGCTGGAAGCCGTAGGGACTGCCCACGGCGACCGCGATCTGGCCGACGCGCACGCGGGCGCTGTCCGCGAGGCGAACGTGGGCCAGCGGCGCGGCGTCGGGCGGCGCGGCGACGCGGATGACGGCGAGGTCGGTGTCGGGGTCGGTGCCGACGACGCGGGCCGGCAGCGTGCGCGCGTCGTGGAGGGTGACTTCCAGCTCGCTCGCGCCGTGGACGACGTGGCTGTTGGTGAGGATGAAGCCGTCCGGTGCGATGACGAAGCCCGAGCCGCTGCCCGGGCCGCGCTCGCCAGCGACCACGCGGATGTTGACCACACTGGGGGCGACGCGGTTGACCACGGCGGCGACTGTCCGGGAGTAGGTGTCGAGCAACGTGGAATCGTCGTCAAGCGTCGGCGACACGGCGGACTGATCGGCATCTTGCTCGCTGAAAAGAGGAGAAAGGATCATAAAACGATTGTTCGCAAACAAACGAACTACTAAACAGGTCGCCCCCTTGTGCTATGCTGTCAAGCCATGCCGCTCCAACACCGCCCCCCCACCCGGTCGCAACTCCGGTTGCCGGCGGTGCTCTTCGCGCTGAGCGACCCGGCGCGGCTGCACATCGTCAAGACGCTCGAAGCGCGCGGCGAGACGATGTGCGCGGCGGTGGGGCTTTCGTTGGCGAAGTCGTCGTG
>CAXUIU010000347.1:4139-4454 GCA_964250955.1 uncultured Chthoniobacterales bacterium
TCACCAGCTACGAGCCATTCTACCGGCCGGGTCTATCGATGAATAAACGTTGGGACCGCGTGTTACACTTTTTCATCCGACACCAGGAAAAATTCGATACGCTCAATCGCTGAAACAGGCAGCAACGCGGCCGGTCGTCTCAAGGTAGGGATGGCTCTCCGAGCCGTTCCCTGATTTGGATTGGACAATCTCCGCGCACACATAGCGCCTCGCCTAAAAATCCAGGGACCGGCTCGGAGGAGCCATCCCTACCTTGAGACGACGCCGTTGGCGCGGCTATTGACCGCACCGAGCACCGCGTCGAGCAAACCCGGG
>CAXUIU010000348.1:0-4426 GCA_964250955.1 uncultured Chthoniobacterales bacterium
CTCGGATACGACGCCGCTCAGCCGAGCGAGCGCCTGAAACTCGCCGGGGGGCGCTCAGGCCGCCCACAGCAGCAGGTGCACGGTCGAGAGCGGCGACGCGTACACCTGCGCGGGCCGGAGGGGGCGGCCGGAGTACGTCGTCGCCCGGTAGCCGGCGTCCGTCAGGGTCCCGACCAGCGCGCGGGCGGAGTGTCGGCGTTCTGCCAGGTAGTTGAGGTGGAGTTCGAGCAGGATCGTCGGGCGGTGCTGCCGCAGGAAGTCGCGCGAACCCTGGATCGCCTCGTACTCGAACCCCTCGATGTCCAGCTTGACCAGGTCGGGCACGACCCCCAACCGTCCGGCCGCCTGCGCCACCGTCTCCAGCCGGACCTGGATGGCCTCCGGCTGCGCCCACATCGTGTGGTCGAAACGCTGCGTCTGCACGAAGCCGCCTGCCGGGTCGATCAGCATTTCCACCGTGCCGGCCTCCGCGCCGATGCCGACGGGCTGGATGCTCAGGCGGTCGGCGAAACCGTTTAGGGCGACCGTGTTTTCCAACCGTCGGCAAAGCAGCGGCGAGGGCTCGAACGCGTGGACCTGCAACCGCGGGTTGGCGGCGCAGAACAGCGCCGAGATCATCCCGGCGTGCGCGCCGATGTCGAAGGCAACCCGCGCCCCAGCCGCCGCCTCCACCAACGCGCTAAACTCCGTCCGCCCACGCGGCGAGTCGGTGAAGTAGTGCAGTTCCCCGTGACAATCCCGCGCGCCCAGGAACGAACGGCCGTCGTCGAAGCGGCACCGGATCGTGTCCGCGCCTTCTTCGAGCGTGCAGGTGTAGCGCGGGGCGGCCGTCACGAAGCGTCGTTCGCTGCGGTCTTTGAGGTGGCCGAGCAGGCTGCCGGGCAGCAAGCGGCGGGCGTAGTGCTTCAGGAGTTGCCTCATACAGATGCACATCCATAGCCATTTCCCTGCCAAGCGTCACGCGCCTACCAGAGGGCGTGTCCAGGCGGCGTCGGGTTCATGCAGCCCCCAGCGGTTCGACGTGTCGGTAGTGGTTGATGAGCACACCGGAGGACGCGGTCTGCGGACGGACAAGGGCGCGTGTGTGCGGGTCGATGTTGTCCGGGAAAAGGCGTTTGCCACGGCTCAACAGGAGCGGGTAAACCGCCAGCATCACCTCGGCTACCGAGCCGCACGCAAGCAGCGCGGAAGACAGACCCGCGACGAAGGTTCGCCGGAGCGCGTGGTCGGGCGGACTTACTTGCTAGCCGCGGCCAAAGCTTTCTGGAGCCATTCTTTATTGAAGCGAATGCAGTAAACCGGCGTGCCGGGTTGGAAGCGCCAGCCTTCGGACAATGGACCGACATCCACCGCGTCGAACCCGAACTGGTCATAAAGGTCAGCCACCGTTTTCTTCGCGGAAGCGTCATCGCCCGCCAACGGCAGAGCGCGTCGGTCAAAGGAGCCGGTGGGCTGACCATCCCGGTCGAAGTGCGGCATCACAATCGCGTTAAAAGCCTTCACGATTTTAGATTTGGGCAGATGGGCCGCCAGCATTTCGCTGCTGGTGGTCGTCTTGGCATCCAGTTCCGGGATGGCAGAATCCCGGTCTGGATAGTAATTGTTCGCATCCACCACGACCTTGCCAGCCAACGGCTCAACCGGGATGACCTTGTAGTGCTTCAGGGGAACGGCGACAACCACCACGTCTCCAAACGCGGCTGCCTCCTCGATGGTGCCAGCCTCGCACCCGATGATGGCAACTTCGCTGTGGAGTGATTGTGGCCCCCGTGAGTTGCTCAACATCGCCTGGTGGCCGCATTTCACGGCGGCTCCCGCAATGGAACGCCCTACATATCCTGCGCCGAGAACACTGATTTTCATGTGGGATTCAACATCCCGAGATACAGAACAGGTGCAAATTCGAAGTGTATCACTTTGCCCCGGTACCAAACAGACTCGTCTCCCTGTGCTCTCCTGGCGCCTGACGCCGCCAAGCTCAGCGAACAGAAGCTGGCGAGAACAGACCCGGCCACGGAGAAGACCCGAACGCGCGCCTTTGTTCGCTGGAGCACGTGGTTAGACGTTGCGGTCAAGTCGGAAGACATCGTCGGAGTCTTCTACCCTGCCGTGTGGATAGGCTTGGGTGGGCACACGTCGGAAGCGCAAGCGCGCCAGCAACGCGGCGGAGCGGGTGTTGCGTCGGTCGACGGTCGCAAAAATCGTCGTCACCTCGGTCTGCGCAAAGAGAAGCGACAAGCCAGCCAGGGAGGCTTCGTACGCTAGACCCAATCCCCAAAACGCTGGACCCAGCACAAAGGCGAAGTCTGCGGTGGCCGGTGAGTAAACGGTTGCCTGAACGTAGCCGACGCATTGCGCGTTTGCCAAGTGGCGGATCGCCCAGTTGAACCAGCGTTGTGAGCCGTCGGGCGAAACCCCGGCCTCCAGGCTCTGGTAGCGGGCGGCTAAAGCCGCGAGCGAGACGGGTGGCGGTTCGGGGATGTAGCGGTAGATCGCCGGGTGACTCAGCACCGGGAACAGTTCGGCGGCATGGGCCCGCGTCAGAGACTCCAGGCGAACGCGGACGGGTTCTCCAAAGGGCATGGGGAACGTTTAGGAACGTCTGACGCCTCCAAGCTCAGCGACGCGCAAAGGGCGTCCGCTGGAGCGCGTGGTCAGGTCGGGCGAGACGCTGGTAGTAGATAAATCCTCCCTGCCTGGTAGACCCTGATGAACACCGCCGGCCACACATAATACCAGAGGCTGCCAAGGATGCAGTGACATAGGCAAGGCACGATAAACGTCCTCATCTCACCGACCGGAAATGGCAAATAGCCCAAAGAGACATCCGGGCTGTGCCGCACGGCGAACCGGGTGAAGTAAGAGAGCGGCCAATCAACCGGGTAGGTCAGAGTCCAGTAAAGCTGCCATTGGGCCGTGGTCCACTGGTGCGACAGCCACACTGCGAACACCACGGAACCAACCAAGTGCACAGCAGCCAAGCAGACTGGGATGACGTGCGAGCGTGACATGGAAGGGGCTTGTGACGTAGCCAAGCTCAGCGACGGACCATGGCGAAGCAAGACGTGGGCTACAGGAAAAGGCTGACCGCCATGGCTCGTTCGCCGGAGCGCCCCGTCAGGCGCATGACTGCGGAGTACCGGGTGACGGAGGAGCGGACGGGGTGCTTTCTCGCAGCGTTCACTTCGCCGCCGTGCTCAGGATTTCGGTGACTTTTTGCAGCACGGGGGCGGCGTCTGGCACGCCCTTGCTTTGCTGGTCGTTGACCCATTTTGCTTGGATGTCCTGATATCCGGTGGTCACCTTCCAGGCCGCCACTTCCTCAGAAGTCAGCAGCCGGACCGTCGCCCCGGTCTTTTTCAGATCGTCCACCATGGCGTCGAAACTCTGGTCCATCACCCGCCCCAGTTGCGTGTACGCCGTCTCGGCCGCGCGCCCGATGGCTGCCTTGTCCTCGGGAGCCAAGCCGTCCCACGTGTGGCGGTTCATCGCCAGGACGTAGAGGTGCCCGAGCCACAGGTCCTTGGATAACAGGACGTGGGGAGCGACCGCGGGAATCTTCAGGGTGTAGCCGCTGTCCACGTTGACCATGAGCCCGTCCAGGGTCTTATCCCGCATGGCTTTGAAGACGGCTGCCCCCCAAGGGATGGTCGCCGGGGTGGCCTTGGCGTTGCGCAGAAAATCCTGGTGCCAGAAGCTGGCGGACCGCCAGGTGCGCCCCTGGAGATCCTGTAGGCTGTCCAGAGTTCCAGTGCAGAAGAAGGCGACAGGATAACCGGTGGCGAGGAAGACAGGGACGACGTTGTTTTTTTCTAACTCCGCCGGAAAGGCCGGGCTCTCGGCGTACGCGCGGCGGAAGAAGGCAACCTGTTGGTCACCGGTGGGGCCGGTCGGGAAACTCTTGAAGAGCTGGTGCAGGGGGAGTTCCTTGGCCGTGTACTCGGGCACGACGACGGCCAGGTCCGTCACCTTGCCCTCGCCCGTCACGCGCAGGGCGTCGTAGCCCGTGGCAACCGTGCTGTCCCAATGATCCTCGATTTTTAGACGGCCGTTCGATTCTTTTTCGATGGCTGCGAAAAACACGTCTTTGAGAAAGCGTGGCCGCATGCCGTCCAGCGGCTCGTGGTCCGAATACCTGAGAGTTGTTTGAGCGGACGCCAGGGCGGGGAGCAGAAGCACGGCGAGTAGCAGTGCCGAGAGTCTTTGAGTCGGAAGCATAGGCATTCGGATCGGATTCTTGCAATTCGTGCCGAATGAAGTCAGATGGATTTTATGACCAGTGCTGTCAATCCGCTGCCTGACGCCGCCAAGCTCAGCGACCGCCCATAGCGACGCAAGGTTCGACCACGAAAAGGACGGAACGCCATGGGCTGTTCGCTGGAGCGCGTGGTTAGGTGTGCGACCCCGCGACGAACGGCTCCAACTC
>CAXUIU010000349.1:0-4426 GCA_964250955.1 uncultured Chthoniobacterales bacterium
GTCGCGGAGAGTCTCCGCGACGCCGCGTCGGCACGCGGGACGGTCTGGCGACGAACCGTCGCTTCCGGGAGTGGAACGCGGCGAGCACAACCGCGGCAACCACCAGAAACACTGTCCGTTGATGACGAAGAACCGTCCGACGTAAACCCATTGGAACGCCTAATCTGCCCCTCAATATGGACGCTCCGCTCCCGATGGCAAGGCACAACTGTCTTGACGACCGTGCCGGGAAGTGCCTCCGCGAGGCCTAACCTGGCTGGTTGCCGCAGCAGTTCTTGAACTTCTTGCCGCTGCCGCAAGGGCAGGGGTCATTACGCCCGGCCTTGAGCGGCTCGCGCCGGCTCGGGATTTCCAGCTTGGGCGGAGTGTTGTCGGCCACGGGCACCGCGGCGTTCGGACCGGAGCGCGGCGGGCGCACGCCCTCGTCGGCAGCACTGGCAGGAGCGGGACGGGAGCCCGCGTCTGGTCCGCCGAGCGCATCGTGGAGCAGCGTCTGCGGCAGGCTGGCGAGGAACTTCTCGAACGCTTGCAGGTTCGACGTGCTGCGGAACAGGTTGTGGAGGATTTCCAGCTTCATGTTCGCCATGAGGTCGACGAACATCGAGTACGCCTCGTTCTTGTACTCGACGAGCGGGTCCTTCTGACCGATGCGCTGGAGCTGGATACCCTCGCGCAGGCCGTCCATGGCGAAGAGATGCTCCTGCCACAGCCGGTCCACGGCGTTGAGCACGATGTAGCGTTCCAACGCCTTGACCGCTTCCGGGTCCTCGTGGCTGCACTTGTGGTCGTACGCCTGGGTGATGCGCTGGCTGAGGAACTGGCTGATCTCCGCCGCTGACTTCTTGTCGAAGCCCGCGCGCTCGGCCGAGAGGCCCAAGGGGAAGGTCATGTTGACCCACATCAAGAGGCCGTTGTAGTTGGGCTCCTCGCCGCTGCCTTCCTGGACGTACTCGCCGACCTTGGCCGGGATTGCCTCGGTGATGACCTCGTCGATGAGGTGGCGCGGGGTGTCGGTGTCGAGGATTTCGTTGCGGTAGCCGTAGACGACCTCGCGCTGCTTGTTCATCACGTCGTCGTATTCGAGCGTGTGCTTGCGGCTCATGTAGTCGCGCTGCTCGACGCGCTTCTGCGCGTTCTCGACGGAGCGGTTGAGGAGGGGATGTTCTAGTTCCTGGCCGTCCTCCAGGCCGAATGCTTCCATGATGCTCGTCATGCGGTCGGACGCGCCGAAATTACGCATGAGGTCATCCTCGAAGCTCACGTAGAACCGCGACGCGCCCGGGTCACCCTGGCGCGCACAACGGCCGCGCAACTGCCGGTCGATGCGCCGCGCGGAGTGCCGCTCGGTGCCGAGCACCATGAGGCCGCCGATCTTGTCCACGTCCGCGCCGAGTTTGATGTCCGTGCCACGGCCGGCCATGTTCGTGGAAATGGTGACGGCGTCGCGTTGGCCGGCGCGGGCGACGATCTCGGCTTCCTGGCGGTGGTACTTGGCGTTGAGGACGCTGTGCGGGATCTTCTCGCGCTTGAGCATGCGGCTGAGCAGTTCGGAAGACTCGACGCTGGCCGTGCCGACGAGCACCGGCTGACCCTTGGCGTGCGCCTCTTTAATCTCGGCGATGACGGCGTTGTACTTCTCGCGCCGGGTCTTGTAGATGCGGTCGTTGGCGTCCTGGCGCGCGATGGAGCGGTTGGTCGGGATGACGACCACGTCGAGCTTGTAGATGTCGTGGAACTCGTTGGCCTCGGTTTCCGCGGTGCCCGTCATGCCGGCGAGCTTCTGGTACAGCCGGAAATAGTTCTGGATCGTGATCGTGGCGAGGGTCTGCGTTTCCTTGTCGATCTGGACGCCTTCCTTGGCCTCGACGGCCTGGTGGAGACCGTCGCTCCAGCGACGGCCGGGCATCTTGCGGCCCGTGTTCTGGTCCACGATGACGACCTTGTTTTCTTCCACGACGTACTCCACGTCGCGCTCGTACAGGCAGTACGCGCGCAGGAGTTGGGAGATGTTGTGGATACGCTCGGCGCGATTGTCCATGTTGGACTGGAGGCCCGCTTTGGCGCGTTCCTTGGCGGCGTCGTCCATGTCGGTGCGCACGTCGATGTCGGCGAAGCCGGTCATCAGGTCGGGCAGCACGAAGGCGTCGGGTTCATCGGGGCTCAGGAAACCGCGGCCCTGTTCGGAAAGGTCGGCTTCGGAGGAACGCTCCTCGATGGTGAAGAATAGCTCTTCCTTCAGCGCGAAAAGCTCGTCCTTGCGCGAATCGCCGTGGAACGATAACTCCGCCTTGTCGAGCGCCTTGCGGTTGATGGGGTCTTCGAGCAGGCGCAGGAGCGACTTGTTGCGCGGCTGGCCGAGTTTGACCTTGTAGAGGACGGTGCCGCCCTCGTCGTTCTTGCCGTCGTCCAGGAGCGCCTTGGCCTCGTTGACCAGCCGGCCGCAGAGCATGCCTTGTTTGCGGACGAGTTGTTCGATGCCCGGCTTGAACTTGTCGTACTGGTGGCTCGAAACCGTCGCCGGCCCGGCGATGATGAGCGGCGTGCGCGCCTCGTCGATGAGGATGGAATCCACCTCGTCCACGATGGCGAAGACGTAGCCGCGCTGGACCTGCTGCTCGCGGGTCGTCGCCATGCCGTTGTCGCGCAGGTAGTCAAAACCGAGTTCGCTGTTGATGCCGTAGGTGATGTCGCAGGCGTACTGCGCGCGGCGCACGTCCGGGGCCTGGTCGTGCTGGACACAGCCGCAGGTCAAACCCAGGAAACGGTAGAGCGTGCCCATCCACTCGGCGTCGCGGCGGGCGAGGTAGTCGTTGACGGTGACGAGGTGCGCGCCGCGGCCGGTGAGGGCGTTGAGATAGAGCGGCAGCGTGGCGACGAGGGTTTTGCCTTCGCCGGTGGCCATTTCGGAGATGCGCCCGGAATGCAGCACCATGCCGCCGATGAGCTGCACGTCGAAATGCACCATGTTCCAGGTGAGTTCCTGGTCACAGACGAGCACGGTCTGGCCGCAGAGCCGGCGCGCGCCGTTTTTGACGACGGCGAACGCCTCGGGCAGAATTTCGTTCAAGATGGCCTCGCGCTGGGCGGGTTCCTCGACGGGGGCAAGCCGTTCCTGCCACGCCTTCGTCTTGGCGCGCAGGTCGTCGTCGGAGAGCGACTTGAACTGCTCGTCCAGTTCGTTGATCCGTCGCACGACGGGCATCATGCGCTTGAGTTCGCGCTGATTCTTCGAGCCAAGGATCTGTTTGAGAATCCAGTTGAACATAAAAGGTCGATGAACATCGGTTATTCCCGGGCGAAAAACAAGTCGGCTCCGCCACCCACAAGTAACATCATACAATAAATGTAATATAAGATTTTAGTCGGGGTGTGGACCGTCTTTGAACAAATCGGACATTGTGCGGCGTTCCCTCTTCCGACCACCTGCCGTTGAATGATTGAGCCAGCCACCGCCGCTTCTTCTGATTGGCGAACGTACTTCGATGCCGTGGGGCCGCGTCTGGTGCTGTTCGCTCGGCAATGGCTCCCTGACACCGCCGACGCCGAGGACGCCGTGCAGGAAGCGTTCATCCGCTTCTGGCGCAAGCATCAACAGCCCGACGAGCGCCACACCGGGTTGCTGTTCGCCGCGGTCCGGCACGCGGCCTTCGACCACCTCCGGGCCGAACGCCGCCGCCGCACCCGCGAAACAGCCTCCGCCGAGCCACCGGTGATCCACGCTTGGTTCGCGCCCGCCGGCAACGAAGAACCGGCCATCCAGACCGCTTTGCAGGGACTCGCCGCCGAACAACGCGAAGTGCTCGTCCTGAAAATCTGGGGCGAACTCACCTTCGCACAAATCGGCGAGGCGCTCGGAGCATCACCGAACACCGTGGCTTCGCGCTACCGTTACGCCATCAACAGTTTACGCAAAACCTTCCGTCCCGCCTGCCATGAATGACGAACCCACCGAACTGGAGCGCGAACTCCGACGTTTCCAGCCCGCCCCGCCCAGCGAGAAACTCCGCCGCCGGCTCGCGTCCGTTCTCGATCAGCCTGCGCCACCGACCGTCCCATGGTGGCAGCGCCTGGGTTTCAGCCGACCCGCCGCGGCGCTCGTCTGGGGCTTGCTCTCGCCGGCCGGAGCGGTCGCCGTGGCGCTGGTGTTCGCCGGACACCGCCCGACGGGCGACTCACTCCCCTCCCCGACCGCACCTACCGTGGCCCAGGCCGAGAACGTCCTCTACCAGACGCTGGACGAGGGCGTGGTCTTGGACGGCAGCCGGGAACCCAGGCGCCGGGTCCGCTACCGCTCGACCGACCAGGTGCGTTGGCACAACCCGGCGTCCGGCGCGCAGTGGGAAGTATCTTACCCAAGGGAAGATACTTTGCTCATCCCGATCCAGGCGGAATGAACCCGGCACTTCGAAGATTTACCACTTCAACC
>CAXUIU010000350.1:0-4418 GCA_964250955.1 uncultured Chthoniobacterales bacterium
ACCGGCACGCCGAGGTACTCGGACTGCTTGGCGGTCAGCGTCGTCAGCTTGACGCCGATCTTCTCCAGGTGCAGGCGGGCGACTTCCTCGTCGAGCACCTTGGGCAGGATGTACACGCCGGGCTTGTACTCGTCCTTGTTCTTCCAGAGGTCGAGCTGGGCCAAGGTCTGGTTGGCGAAGCTGTTGCTCATCACGAAGCTCGGGTGACCGGTGGCGCAGCCGAGGTTCACCAGCCGGCCTTCGGCGAGCAGGAAGATCGCGTTGCCCGTCGGGAACTCATACTTGTCGACCTGCGGCTTGATGTTCGTGTGCTTGATGCCCTCGAACTTCACCAACTTGTCGACCTGAATTTCGTTGTCGAAGTGGCCGATGTTACAAACGACGGCCTGGTCCTTCATCGCCTTCATGTGCTCGATGGTGATGACATCGACGTTGCCCGTCGTGGTGACGTACAGGTCGGCGCGACCCAGCGTGTCCTCCAAGGGGCACACCTCGAAGCCTTCCATCGCCGCCTGGAGGGCGTTGATGGGGTCGATCTCGGTCACGATGACCCGCGCGCCCTGGCCGCGCAGCGACTGCGCCGAACCCTTACCCACGTCGCCGTAGCCGCAGACCACCGCGACCTTGCCGGAGATCATGAGGTCCATGGCGCGGTTGATGGAGTCCACCAGCGAGTGACGGCAGCCGTAGAGGTTGTCGAACTTCGACTTGGTGGCCGTGTCGTTCACGTTGAACGCCGGGACCAAGAGCTTGCCCTGTTGGTGGAGCTTGTAGAGGCGGTGCACGCCCGTCGTCGTCTCCTCGGAGACACCCTTCCAGTCCTTCACGATCTCGTGGAAGATGTACGGGTTCTCGGCGTGGATCTTCTTGAGCAGCGCCTTGATCACCGCTTCCTCGTGGGAGTCGGCCGGGCCGTCGACCCACTTGTCGCCTTCTTCGAGTTCGTAGCCCTTGTGGATGAAAAGCGTCACGTCGCCGCCGTCGTCGACGACCATCTGCGGGCCCTGGCCGTCCTTGTTGACGATGGCCTTCCAGGTGCAATCCCAATACTCTTCCAGGGTTTCACCCTTCCAGGCGAACACCGGCACCCCCGCGACCGCGATGGCGGCGGCGGCGTGGTCCTGGGTGGAGAAGATGTTGCACGAGGCCCAGCGCACGTCGGCGCCGAGGTCGACCAGCGTCTCGATCAAGACGGCGGTCTGGATGGTCATGTGCAGGCTGCCCGTGATGCGGACGCCGGCCAGCGGACGGTCCTTGGCGTATTTGTCGCGGATGGCGATCAGGCCAGGCATTTCTTTCTCGGCGATCTCGATCTCCTTGCGGCCGAAGTCGGCCAGGGAAAGGTCACGCACGGCGAAGTCCTGCGTCTGCGCGGCGGTTTCAGTGTTGGAAGTGCTCATATGTTTGGATGGTTGGAGTTGGGGTACAGCTCTAACGGTGAGTGGTCTGGTTATTTGACGGCGGCTTTCAGTTCCTCCGCCTTGTCGGTGCGCTCCCAGGTGATGTCCGGATCGTCCTTGCCGAAGTGGCCGTAGTTGGTCGTCTTGGAGTAGATGGGGCGCAGCAGGTCCAACTGCTCGACGATGCGGCGCGGCTTGAAGGAAAACACCTGGCTGATGGCTTCCTCGATCTTCTGCTCGTCCACGGTGTTCGTGTCGAACGTGTCCACGTGGACGCTCACCGGGTCAGGCCACCCGATGGCGTAGGCGAACTGCACCTCGCAGTGCGTCGCCAGCCCCGCCGCGACGACGTTCTTGGCGACCCAGCGGCCCATGTACGCGGCCGAGCGGTCCACCTTCGAGGGGTCCTTGCCCGAGAACGCGCCGCCGCCGTGCCGGCCCCAGCCGCCGTAGGTATCGACGATGATCTTGCGCCCGGTCAGCCCCGTGTCGCCCTGCGGCCCGCCGATCACGAAACGGCCGGTCGGGTTGATGAGGAACTCGGTCTTGTCGGTGAGCATCTCGGCAGGTAGTTCCGCGCGGATGACGTTCTCCAGCAGAAAGTCCCGGATCGTGTCGTTGTCCACCCCCTCGGCGTGCTGGGTGGAGATGACGACGTTCGAGATACCCACGGGCTTGTTGTCCTCGTAGATGACGGACACCTGGCTCTTGGCGTCCGGGCGCAGCCAGTTGACCTTGCCGCTCTTGCGGATGCGCGTGAGCGCCCGGCCCAGCCGATGCGCGAACATGATCGGCGCCGGCATGAGTTCCGGCGTCTCGATGCACGCGTAGCCGAACATCAGCCCCTGGTCGCCCGCGCCCTGCTCGGCGGTGGCCTTGCCCTCGGCCGCCTTTTCATCGACGCCCTGCGCGATGTCGGGGCTCTGGGCCGTGATGATGTTGTTCACGAACACCTTGTCCGCGTGGAACACGTCGTCGTCGTTGACGTAGCCGATCTCGCGCACGGCGTCGCGCACGATCTGGACGTAGTCGAGCTTCGCCTTGGTCGTGATCTCGCCGCCGACGATGACGATGTTGCTCTTGGCGTACGTTTCGCAGGCCACGCGGCTCTTGGGGTCTGCCGTCAGACAGGCGTCGAGCACGGCGTCGGAAATGGTGTCGCAAACCTTGTCGGGGTGTCCTTCACCGACGGACTCGGAGGAAAAAATGAAGCGGCGGGCCATGCGGGATAGGTGAAAAATCGTGGTTGTTACGCGAGCGCCCCCGTATGTACGCGCAGGGTCCAGGCCGTTCAACAAATATTTATCAACAAATCAAGATACTTTGATATATTGCCTTGCTGCCGATGCTCTCGATCATCAAATCCCTGCGCCTGCTCGCCGACGCGACGCGTCTGCGGCTGCTCCTGTTGCTCGAACAGGCCGAGCTGACCGTGGCCGAGATCCAAGAGGTGTTGAACATGGGTCAATCGCGCATCTCGACGCACCTCGCCCAGCTCAAACGCGCCGGCCTCGTCCTTGACCGCCGCGCGGGCAAGAACATCTACTATGGGTTGGCGCCAGCCGATGATTCCACCGCGCAACTCCGCGAGATCGTCGCCGCCAGCGCCAAGGAGATCGCCGAGAGCGCGACGGACCGCGTCGCCCTCGGCCTCGTGCTGAAAAAGCGTGAGGACCGCGCGCGGGAATATTTCAACCGCCTGGCCGGGAAGTTTGGCCGTAGCTACTGCCCGGGCCGTTCGTGGCAAGGGCTGGCGCACCTGCTGCTCGGGCTGTTGCCACCGATGGTCATCGCCGACCTCGGCGCGGGGGAAGGCACGCTGTCCCAACTCCTCGCCCGCACAGCGAGACACGTCATCGCCGTGGACAACTCGGAGAAGATGGTCGAGTTCGGCGCGGACCTCGCGCGCGAACACGGCTTCACCAATCTGGAATACCGCCTGGGCGACATGCAATCACCCCCTATCGCGGCCGGCAGCGTCGATCTGGCGATCTTCAGCCAGGCGCTCCATCACGCCGCACAGCCAGCCAAGGCAATCGCCGCGGCGCACGCGCTCCTCCGGCCCGGCGGCCGGCTGATCGTGCTCGACCTGCTGGCACACGGCTTCGAGCAGGCGCGCGAACTCTACGCGGACCTGTGGCTCGGCTTCAGCGAACTGGAACTCCACCAGCTCCTCGAAGGCGCGGGCTTCGAGGGCACGGAGATTTCGGTGGTTTCCCGCGAGGAACAGAGTCCGCATTTGCAGACCGTTCTGGCCACCGCGCGCAAGAAGCAGGCTGCGTAGCGGCCGGTCCACTCACGCCGCCGGGGCCGGAGCAGCCGCTGCGTTGTGCACGGCGTCGAGCACCTCGTTCAACGTCGCGCTGAACTCCTCCAGCCCCGTGCTGGGCACGATGATGGTGTTGCGGCGTCCGTGGGCCTCTTCGGTGATGCGCAAAAAACGGCCACGGTCGTTCTCGCGGTATTCGATGTAGAAGTGCTTGCGCTCGACCTGCAGTTCCTGCGCGGCGATGATGTTGTCCATACGATTCGGGGGATGGGACGGCTCCGCCCGGCGGGGGGACCGGAGAGGGGGTTTCCGAAGCCGTGGTTCCTGGGATAAGTCTTGCCACCAGGTTGCGTGCGCCGCAACCCCATATTCCCCGTTCAGGCGCCGACGTTCATGCGAAACACCGGCACGCGCACGAGCACCGGCTGACCCGCGTCGTCGTACGCCAGGAACGCTCCCTCCGCCGTGCTGTCGGCCGCGACGACGTGGTAGCTGTCGTAGCGGAAAAGTTCGCCCGGCAGCAGCCGCGGGGTGCGTCCGGCCACCCCGTCGCCCTCGACCACGTGGCAACGGCCGGTCACGAGGTCCTTGAGCACCCACTTGCGGGCCTTGATCGTGACGGGCTGTGCGGACTCGTTGAGCACCGTCACCGAGTACACGAACGGGTGCGGCCGGTCGGGCGGCGCGTCAAAATCAGGAGCGTACGCCACGCGGTCCACACGGGCGGAAACCCCGGCGCGCTCTTGCAA
>CAXUIU010000351.1:0-4414 GCA_964250955.1 uncultured Chthoniobacterales bacterium
GTGCGGATGCCCAGCAGGTAGTTGGGTTCCAGGCTGCGCAGAAAGTTGCCGATGATGGCGAAAAGGATCAGCATGCCCATCAGGCAGACCCTGCCCACGTCGGCCTGCCAACCGGCCGCCGCGGCGATCACCAGCAGACAAACCGCCGTGATGAACCCGCTCACCCCAAGCCGGATCGCCCGCCACGCCCGGCGTTGGCCGAAGTCCCCCGCGGCCCGACGACGCAGGCGCGGGTCGATGCGCGGTGCGAGGGCGAAAAGCGCCGTGACGAGAACGTTGATGGCGGGCGGCACGAGGAGGCCCGCCGCCTTGGGCATCCAGCCGTTGGGCTGGTTGTGAAAGTCCCAGTGGGTGACCACCCGGGCGGGCAATCTATCCCACAGGGTCGCCGCCAGCACGAACGGCAACGCCAAGACGACAATCTGAAGACCTTCTTTGCGCAGGAGATTGCTTTTCATGGGTGGTGGGACGTTGTATTTTGGCGTGTTCGATCAGTTTCAGAAACCACGACAGGCATTCGTCGAGCACGGTCGCTTCCAGGCGGTAGACGACCGACTGCCCGACTTTGCGGGAGGAGACCAACCCCGCACGCCGCAGCAGTCCGAGGTGGTGCGACACGGTGGGTTTGCCGAGGGCGAACTCCCCGGCGATCTCGCCCGCCGACAGGTCGCGCTGGCCGAGCAGGTCGAGGATGCTCCGTCGGGTGGGATCATCGAGCGCGTGGAAAAATCCGTTCATCGTTATTTCGATAATTCGACAAGTATCGAATGATGTCAAGCGGCGAAGAAAATCCTTGACGCTCACATATTTTCAGTAAATATTGAAAATACATGAACGAAGCCGTCGAGAACGAATCTTCCGCGCTGACGCAAGCGCGCGACGAGTTCGTGACCCAGTGGGGTGCGATGGGCAGCGCCTGGGGCATCAACCGCACGATGGCGCAGATTCATGCCCTGCTCATCACCACGCCCGCGCCGATGACGACTGATGAGGTCATGGAGGAACTGAAAATCAGCCGCGGCAACGCCCACGGCAACTTGCGTGAACTCGTGAGTTGGGGCTTGGTCCGCAGCGTCATCCGCAAGGGCGAGCGCAAGGAGTTCTTCGAGGCTGAGAAGGACGTGTGGAAGATGTTCTGCATCGTCATCCGTGAACGCAGCCGCCGCGAACTGCGCCCGGCCATGCGCGTTCTCCAGGAATGCGCCACCCGTACCCGTGGCCTGCGCGGGACGGAGGCCGAAGCCTTCAACGCGCAGATCAAGGGCTTGAGCGATTTCCTGACCCTGGCCGACAGCATGAGCGACAAGATTGCCGCCTCCGAGCAGAGCAAGGTGGTTCCTTGGGCGCTGAAGTTTTTGAAGTGATGCCACCCTTTTTTTTGCCAAGATTTTTCAGTGAATACTGAAAATACAAGAACAAACCAAACACAAGGAAACCAACCCACATGACACCTACCGTCTGGACCTATATCGGCTACCTCGCCATCAGCGTCACGCTGACGGTCTGGGTCGCCCGCACCCTGCACAAGAACGGCCGCATCTTCCTCGTGGACGCCTTCCTGGGCAACGAGCCGCTGGCCGACTCCATCAACCATCTCCTTGTCGTCGGCTTCTACCTGATCAACGTGGGCTTCGTCAGCCTCGCGTTGAAGTACGGCGACAAACCCATCGACCTGCAAGGCGTCTTCGAGGCGCTGAGCACGAAGCTCGGCTTCGTCATGCTGATCCTTGGTGCGATGCACTTCTTCAACTTGGTGGTGTTCTCCAAGATGCGCCGCCGCGCGTTGTTGGGCAGCGTCCCGCCGCCCGTCCCGCCTCAGGGCCGTGTGCCCGTCGTCAATGCGTAAACCATGAAGAAGTTATACGTCCTCTACGACGAAAGTTGCGCGCTCTGTCGGCGGTGCCGCCGCTGGCTGGGTGCGCAGCCGGCCTTCGTCGAACTGCACTTCCTGCCGCTCGACGCGCCGGAGACAGGCTGCCGGTTCCCGGGAATCGAGCGGTTCCACCCGAGCGAGCAACTCCTGGTGGTCAGCGACGAGGGTGACGTTTACCAGGGATCACACGCCTGGATCATGTGCCTGTACGCCCTGCGCGAATATCGCGCATGGTCCCAGCGGTTGGCGAGTCCACTCCTGCTGCCCTGGGCGCGACGGGTGTGCGAACTGGTATCCGAAAACCGTCTGTCCCTCTCCACGTGGGTGCGACGCCTGGACGATACCCGGCTGCGCGAGGAACTCGTGTCCGCCCTCCCGACGAGCCGGCCATAAACAAAACGGGGCACCCGCCGCCCTCCACCCGGAGGAGGCAGGTGCCCCGTTTCACTTCGCAACACTACCGACTCAACACACCACACACACGAACACTGCCAATCTTTCCCGACCTGTTCACCAGGTTAGTGCGCCGCCGGTCTGGTACTCGGTCACACGCGTCTCGAAGAAATTCTTCTCTTTGCCCAAGTCAATGGTCTCGCTCATCCATGGGAACGGGTTTTTCGAGCCGTACTTCGACGCAAGGCCGATGCGCTCCAAACGCCGGTCAGCGATGTGCTGCACGTACTCGCGGAACAGGTTCGCGTTCAGCCCGAGGATGCCTTTGGGCAGGCAGTCTTGCGCGTAAGCGATTTCGAGTTCGACGGCCTTGGTGATCATACCCTCGATCTCGGTGACGAGTTCAGGCGTCCACGCGGCGGGGTTCTCGGCCTTGATGCCGTTGATGAGGTCTGCGCCGAAGGACAGATGCGTGCTTTCGTCGCGCATGATGTACTCGAACTGCTCACCGATGCCCGCCATGCGGTTCTGCCGCTTGAAGGACAGGATCATCACGAACCCGGAGTAGAAGAAAATTCCCTCCATGATGACGTAGAAGCCAATCAGGTTCTTGAGGAACTTCTGCACGCCTTCGACCGAGTCAGTCGAAAAGTTCGGGTCCATGATGTCGGCTGTCAGCGTCATCTCAAACGCGTCCTTGTCGTGGATCGAATTCACCTCGTGGTACATGTTGAAGATCTCGCGCTGGTCCAGCGAGAGACTCTCGACGATGTAGTGGAAGGTGTGCGTGTGGATCGCCTCCTCGAACGCCTGCCGCAGCAGGAACTGACGGCACTCGGGGTTCGTGATGTGCTTGAAGATCGCCAGCACGATATTATTGCCCACGAGGCTCTCGGCGGTCGAGAAGAACCCGAGGTTGCGCATGATGACGCGACGCTCGTCGGGGTTGAGCCGGTTGGACTTCCACAACTCGATGTCGCGCTGCATGGACACCTCGGTGGGCATCCAGTTGTTCGCGCAGCCGTTGAGATAGTGCTCCCATGCCCAGGTGTACTTCAGGGGCATGAGCTGGTTTACATCGACGGCCTTGCAGTTGATGAGCCGCTTGTCGTCGGCTTCGATGCGCTTGGCGAGGTCGTGGAGTTCGGGACGAGAATCGTTGGAGTTGCAGCAGGACATGGATCGGGAAAAGTGCGGAGTGTGGGTCGGGTTCCGTCGACGGACGGCAACAACGGGCCGGCGGAACGTCGGGTGCGAAGTGGAATCTAATCCAGGAAGCGGCGCGGGCCAAACTCGAAGCGCACGCCGCCCTCTGGAAATCGAGGAAGTGTCAGGAAGCGTTGGCCTCGTCGCCCTTGACCGTTTCGGCAACCTTTTCGACCGCCGATGCACCGGCATCGACGACTGCCGACGCGGCGTGGGTGACGGGTTCGGTGACGGCGTGCACCACCTTGGAGAAGGTGGACGGCTTGGACTTCGGCGCAGGCTTGGTGGCCTTAGAAGCGGGCTTCTTGGCGAGGGCTTTCGGCGCTGGCTTGGCCGCGGTTTTCGGAGCGGCTTTCGCTGCGGGCTTGGCCGCCGGTTTCGCCTTCGCCTTGGGAGCGGGTTTGACGGCAGCCTTCACCTTCGCGGCGGCTACTTTGGCCTTCACCACCACCTTCTTGCCGGCAGACTTGGCCGTGGCCTTGACCTTCGGGCCGACATTTTTGGCCTTGGTCGCCAGCACCTTGGCCGCCACGGTCTTGACGCCGCTCTTCTTGGCCGGTGCCTTCTTGGCCGGCACCGCCTTTTTCGTGGGAACGGCTTTCTTGGCGGCGGGCGCTTTCTTGGCCGGCGCCGCCTTTTTGCTCTTGGCGGCGATGGCGATGGCAGCGGTTTTCTTGGCGGCGGCAGTGGTTTTCTTGGCCATGACGATTGCTTTCGGGTGGTGTGTGGTTCGGGTGATGGTGACGGGTGAGCTTTTTACTGGCAAGCTTCGCAGGTCGGGTCGAGCAGGCTGCACATCTTGGCGCTCGCCGGTTCGGCGATGTTGTCGAGCGACCCTTCGGCGGGTGACGCGTCCTCGGCGGTGACGACGGCGGGCGTCGGCGCGGCTGGTACGGGGGCGGACGCGGGAGGGACGCTGCCGACGCCGCGTTCGACCTTCAC
>CAXUIU010000352.1:0-4411 GCA_964250955.1 uncultured Chthoniobacterales bacterium
ACCTCGCTTAACCCTCTTCCTCTGCCAACGTCGCCGCAAGCGACACGCAACCCGCAACGCGCCCCTGGCGCACCGCAACCCGCAATGGCGGCTCCGCCGCCACCCTCCCCTTCTCTTTATGGCCGAAGACAATCAACAGATGGACGCCCGCAAATGGATCGCCGTCGCGGGCACGATGCTCGGGGCCTTCATGGCGATCCTCGACATCCAGATCACCAACTCGTCGCTCGCCGACATCTCCGGCGGCATCTCCGCTACCACCGACGAAGGGTCGTGGATTTCCACGAGCTACCTCATCGGCGAGATCATCACGATCCCGCTGACGGCGTGGTTCTCGCGCATCTTCACCGTGCGCTGGTACCTGCTCGTCAACATCGTGCTCTTCCTGACGTTCTCGGCGCTGTGCGGGATCTCCACCAGCCTGGGCGAGATGATTATCTTCCGTGCGGGCCAGGGGTTCACGGGCGGCGTCTTCATCCCCCAAGCGCTGACGATCATTCTCACCTACATGCCCAAGCACCTCCAGCCTGTCGGGCAGGCGATGTTCGGGCTGACGGCCACCCTCGCGCCCGCCCTCGGGCCGTACATCGGCGGACTCCTGACCGACAAGATCGGCTGGGAATGGAACTTCTACATCAACTTCATTCCAGGCATCCTGATGTTCGCCACCGTGTGGTTCACGATCCCGGCGGAGAAAGCCAACGTCGGCGACCTCAAGAACGGCGACTGGCTGGGCATCGCGTGCATGGCCATCGGCCTCGGCGCGCTCGTCGCCATGCTGGAGGAAGGTCAGCGCAAGGACTGGTTCGGCAACGAGTTCATCCGCACCTGCGCGTTCCTGGCAGTGGTCTTCGTGCCGGCGTTCGTGCTGCTGGAACTCTTCGGCAAGCATCCCGTGGTGAACCTGCGCCTGCTGGCCAGCCGCAACCTGGGGCTCTCGACGGTGGTGGCCTTCGTGCTGGGCATGGGACTCTACGGCAGCGTGTACCTGATCCCGCTCTACCTGAGCGAGGTGCAGGGCTACAGCCCGCTGCTCATCGGGGAAACCCTCATCTGGGTCGGAATCCCGCAGCTCCTCATCTTCCCGCTGCTGCCGCTGCTGATGAAACGCTTCGACATCCGCCTGCTGGTGTTCTTCGGCTCGCTGTTGTTCGCGGCGAGCTGCTTCATGAACGGCTGGATGGACCCCGACTACGCCAAGGACCAGTTCATCTGGGCCAACGTGGTGCGCGCCTTTGGCCAGCCCTTCACCATCGTGCCGGTGACGGGTCTGGCGACCGCAGGCCTCGCGCGCAGGGACGCCGGCGACGGGTCGGCGCTCTTCAACATGTTCCGCAACCTGGGCGGCAGCGTGGGCATCGCCATCCTCGACACGGTGACCGTGCGCAGAGAACAGTTCCACGACTTCCGCATCGGCGAGCGCGTCACCGCCTACGACCTGGCTGTGCAGGGGCGCATCCAGTCGGTGCAGGATTCGTTCATCGCCCGGGGGTTCGATCCGACGACGGCAATGAACCAGGCGTACGGCGTCATCAAGCGCACGATCAGCCGTGAAGCGAACATCATGGCTTTCAACGACGCGTTCATCGTCGTGGGCGTCAGCCTCCTGGTCGGCGCGATCATCGTGTGGTTCTGCAAGAAGCCGGCGGCCGGTGCCGCGGCGTCGGCGCACTGAAAGCGCGCAGGCCGTTGCGGCCGGCGTGTTCCCGTCTTTTTGCCCCATGGAAAAGACCCTGCTCCCGCCGCCCGCGCGGTCGTTTTCGCTCCCGAAGAAGGCCGCGTCTTCCAAGCCCCCGGTGACACGTTGCAGGTCAAGCTCGACGCCACGCAGATCGGCGGCGTGAAGAGCGTTGTCCTCAACACGGCGCCGGCCGCCGTACATCCAGCACGGTACGAGGGCGGGATGGCTACTCCGGACTCACCAGCGGAAATTCGATGCTTAAAAACTAAGGTTCCTTGCCGTTCCACCAGAGAATTCTGTCAATTTTGAGTCTCAATTCTCACTAATTGGACAGGGGCTGACATGGCTCAGGCCGTCGTTCATCCAAGCTTTCTCAGTGTAATTGTGAATAAGTATTGTATTTCTGCGAATAAAAATGCATTTATGGGGGGAATTCCCATCCAGCCATGCAATGTGGCACGATGTGGTGGGAGGTTTGTACCGATAGCAATCCACATGCCAGTGCTTCCCCAACAAGAAATATCTACGCAATGATCCACCGACTCCTCTCCACTTTCCGCCACAGCCACCCCGGGCTGTTTTGCCTTTCGACGTTGGCCGGCCTCGCCGGTTTAGCGGTCGCTCCTTCTGCCCGTGCGATCACCACCGTCCAACCGTCCAGCGTCGTGCCGAACGACACCTTCAGCTTCGAGGTCATCGGTTACAACACCAACAACCCAGCAGGAGACATTTTCCTCACCGCGACGAATCTACAGCCGACGTTCGGATCGACGAACAGTTATGCCAACAGTGCGTTGGGTGGTCAGACGGTGACCGTCAGCTCCGCTGAGTACACCAACTCCGGCGTGGTCTATGACCTGATCAACATCAGCGTGCCGACCAATTTCGTGCCCGGTGGAACGCGCGACAACGCTGGCAACACCATCGACGCCATCCAGTTTGGCATCGGCGACTTCTTCTCCCTGAGCCACAACACGCTGGACTACAATCAGCCGCTCACGGCATCTAGCGTCCAGGGTTCCTTGTCCTTCATCTTCAACGGCGCGAACGCCTCGCAAGCGACGCCGATGACAACGACGCTCACCAATGGCAACCAGAGTCTCACGACCTACGGAGCCACCTTCGCCACTCCTCAAGGAACCGGCGATATTGCCAACAACCAGGTCAACGCCTTTACCATCCTCATCACCTACGCGGTGCCGGAGCCTTCGACGTACGCCATGATTGCGCTTGGCGTAGCCGGGTTGTTCCTGGTAACCCGCCGTCGTCGCGCCCGCCTCTAGCCCAGGCGGGGGATCGTCCCCTTGTTTGTGAGCGGTTTTCCGCCCGGCGTCCCTTCCAACGCCGGGCGTTTTCTTTGCACATAGCCGCTGCGCGCGTCCGCTTGCGTTCGCGCGCGAACACGCTCCATTGCCTACTATGCAAACTGCGACCAACCCGTTGCGTGAGGGACTCTCCAGCCGGGCGCAGGCCCAGCCCTGCGCGTTGGTGATCTTCGGGGCCACGGGCGACTTGACACACCGCAAGCTCGTCCCCGCCCTCTATAACCTCGCCGCCGACGGCGACCTGCCGCCGGGCACGGTGGTCGTCGGTTTTGCCCGGCGCGACAAGGGCGACGAGGTGTTCCGTAAAGAGATGGAGGAGGCGACGAAGAAGTTCTCGCGCCAGCCCGTCCAACAGGAACTCTGGGACCACTTTGCGCAAACCCTGTTTTACAACCGCAGCGAGTTCGACAAGGACGAGGGTTACCACTCGCTCGGCGAGCGTCTGGCGCAGTTGGACAAGGAGCACAACCTCGGCGGCCGGCGGATGTTCTACCTCGCGGCGGGTCCGGAGCAGTTCGAGCCGATCATCTCGCGGCTGAAGTCCAGCGGCCTCAACGCGCCCGGTGCGCCCGGCGGCTGGTCGCGCGTCGTGGTGGAAAAACCTTTCGGCACCGACCTGCCCAGCGCACGGCACCTCAACGAAACGGTCGGCAGCGCCTTCGACGAGGCGAACACCTACCGCATCGACCACTTCCTCGGCAAGGAAACCGCGCAGAACATCATGGTCCTGCGCTTCGCCAACGCCATCTTCGAGCCCATCTGGAACAGCCGCTACATCGACCACATCGAGATCACGGCCGCCGAGACGCTCGGCGTCGAGGGACGCGCCGGTTACTACGAGACGAGCGGGGCGTTGCGCGACATGGTGCAGAACCACCTCATCCAACTCCTGACCCTCGTGTGCATGGAACCGCCGACCGACCTCGGCGCGGACAGCGTGCGCGGTGAGAAGGTGAAGGTCCTGCGCTCGTTGCGCCCCTTCAAGAACGCGGGCGACGTGACCCAGCACGTCGTGCGCGGCCAGTACGCGAATGGGGCAATCAACGGCTCCCAGGTGCCCGCCTACCGTGCGGAGCCCAACGTCAAGCCGGGCTCCATGACGGAGACCTTCGTCGCCATGCGCGTGCTTATCGACAACTGGCGCTGGTCGGGCGTGCCGATCTACGTGCGCGTGGGCAAGCGCCTGCCCAAGAGCGGCGCGGAGATCAGCGTGTTCTTCAAACAGGCCCCGAGTGTGCTCTTCAACCAGACGCCCTCCGGCAGCGAGGAAGTGGGGGCCAACAACGTGCTCGTCATCCGCATCCAGCCCGACGAGGGCGTGTCCTTGCGGATGCAAAGCAAGCTGCCCGGCGCGACGTTGCGCGTGGAGCCGGTGAAGATGGACTTCCAGTACGGCGCGAGCTTC
>CAXUIU010000353.1:0-4410 GCA_964250955.1 uncultured Chthoniobacterales bacterium
CTCACGCACCCCGCGGTGCGCGAGTTCCCTGGCGCACACCAGCCCCGCCAACCCCGCTCCGACGATGACGATCATGACGAGTCAACCCATGCCGGGTCCGTGCCTTTCGCGTCAAGCCCAGGCGATCAGACGTAGTTCGTGTTCCTGGGTCAAGTGCGGATGGGTCGGCACCACGCGCACGCTCAAACCGAACGCCCCGCTCTCTGCGCACGGGATCTCGCCCCGGTACACGAACCCCCCCGGCTGCCCGTCGGCCGTCGTGCGCTCGGTGAGTTCGAGCACGGTCGGACGGCTGATGGCGGTGTTCTCGCCGCTTTCCCCGTAGTAGGCCTGCACGCGGACCTCGTCCGGCGAGATCGCCCCCAGGTTCACCCGCGCCTGCACCTTCATGCGGTCGCCGACCTGCAAGGAGGACCGGCCCGCGCCGTGTTCGAGTCCCACGTCACCCACGCGCACCCCTGGCCAATCGCGGCGCATCCGGTTCTTCCAACCGCTCAGCTCCTGCGCCGCCTTGCCCTCGGAGGCACCGAGTTCGCGGCCCGCTTCGGCCGCCGGCGCGTAGAGGCGCTCGTCGTATTCTTTGACCTGGCGGTGGGTGTTGTAAACGGGCGTCACGCTCATCATCGACTCGCGCATGAGCCGCAGCCACGCGATGGGCAGCCGGCCGTCGGGCCGCGCGTAGTAGAGCGGCACGACCTGCGTTTCGAGGACGTGGAAGAGGCTCTCGGCGTCCACCTCGTTCTGGAAGTCCACCGAGCCATCCATGATCTCCGCGCCGATGGGCCAGCCGTTCTTGCCGTTGTAGCCCTCGCACCACCAGCCGTCGAGCACGCTTAGGTTCAGCCCGCCGCTGGGAGGCAGCTTCATGCCCGAGGTGCCGCTGGCCTCCAGCGGGCGCAGGGGATTGTTCAGCCACAGGTCCACGCCCTGATAAAGCCGCCGGCCCACGCCCGCGTCGTAGTCCTCGATGAACACGACCCGGTTGGTCAGCAGGGGGTCGCGCGTGTATTTGTAAACCTCCTGGATGATGCGCTTGCCGCCGTCGTCCTTCGGGTGCGCCTTGCCGGCGAACACGAACTGCACCGGCCGCTCCTTGTCGCCCAGCAGCTTGAGCAGTCGCTCGATCTGGCCGAAGAGGAGCGCCCCGCGCTTGTACGTCGCAAACCGCCGCGCGAAACCCACTGTCAGGATGTCCGGGTTGAGGAGCTGGTTGACCTCGCGCAACGCCGACGGCGATTCGCCCAGCCGTTCGCGTTGCCGGCGTACCCGTTCCCGGGCGAAGTCCACCAGCCGCGCTTTCAGCTTCTGGTGCGTTTCCCAGAGTACGTCGTCCGGGATGCGGTTGACCCGCAGCCAGTAGTCCACGTCGGTGAGATGCTCTTCCCAGTCCGCGCCGAGGTACTTCTTGTAGAGGTCGATGAACTCCGGCGCGGCCCACGTTTTCGTGTGGATGCCGTTGGTGATGCTCGTGATCGGGACCTCGTGTTCCGGCACGCCCGCCCACACGTCCTTCCACAACCCCTTGGAAACCTCGCCGTGCAGCTTGGAGACGCCGTTGGCGTGCCGGCTGGTGCGCAGCGCCAGGATCGTCATGGAGAAGTCGTCGGTCTGGTTGATCGTCGTTTGCCCAAGCGCGAAGAACTCGTCGAACGAGATGCCGACCTGAGCGGGGTAGTCGCCAAAATAGGCTCCCATCAACTGCCGCGAGAACGCGTCGTTGCCCGCGGGCACCGGCGTGTGCGTGGTGAATACCCCCGCTGCCGCCACGATCTGCAAGGCCGAGCGGAAATCGAGCTTGTGCGCGCGCACGAAGTGCCGGATGCGCTCCAGCCCCAGGAACGCCGCGTGGCCCTCGTTCATGTGGAACACCGCCGGCTTGAGTCCCATCGCCGCCAGTGCCCGCGGTCCGCCCATGCCGAGCACGATTTCCTGCCGGATGCGCATTTCGAGGTCGCCGCCGTAAAGCTGCGCCGTGATGGCACGGTCCTCCGCGCTGTTGTCGGTCAGGTCCGTGTCGAGCAGGTACAGGCTGATGCGTCCGACGGCCAGACGCCACACCTTCGCGTAGACGGTGCGGCCGGGCAGTTCGACGCCAACCCTGAGCGGCTCCTCGCTGCCTTCCGCGAACACCTCCTGCACGGGCAGGTGGAAGAAGTCCTGGTTGAGCTGGACGGCGTCCTGCCATCCTTCCTTGTTGATCTGCTGCTTGAAGTAACCGTGCCGGTACAGCAGCCCGACCGCGCAGAAGTTCAGGTCGAGATCGCTGGCGCTCTTGCAATGGTCGCCGGCGAGGATGCCGAGGCCGCCCGAGTAGTTGGGCACGCTCTCGTGGAAGCCGAATTCCGCCGAGAAATACGCCACGAGGTCCGCGCCTTTGCCGCCGGGGGTGCCTGCCGCGCCGGGCTTCTGGCGGCCGTAGGTGTCCTTGCGCGCGAGGTAGGCTTGCAAAAGGCCGTGGACGTTGGTCAGCTCGCGCAAGAACGCGTCGTCGCGCGCGAGTTCCTCCAGCCGTCCCTGCCGGCAGAGCTGGAGCATGCGCAGAGGACTGTGGTTGGAGCGTTCCCACAAGGCAGGGTCCATCTGCCAGAAGAGACGCCGGGCCGACGGCTCCCAACTCCACCACAGGTTGTAGACGATCTCGCGCAACGGTTCGAGCACGGCCGGGAGCTTCGGCACAACGTGGAAAGGATGGATTGCGGCTTGCATGGCTTGGTGAATCAAGAGCCTGCGAATCTAGCGGGGGCGGGCCGTCTGACAAGCCCCGTTGCGTGTCCGCGTCGGCGGACCGTGCACCGCCCGGCGGCGGCTATTCTGGTCAAACCGGCGATGCGGGTGTAAAGGTAACGGTCATGACGACGATCCTCGACGTGCCAGAAATCCGGGCGCGGGTGTTTCGCTGGACGGTGGAACAGTACGAGAAGCTGGAGGATGATCCGGCCTTCAGGCACTACGAACTGATCCGCGGTTGCATCATCGACAAAATGTCCAAGTCCCCGCAGCACGCCACGATCACGACTCGTCTGTACGCGTGGCTGCTGAAAAATTTGGCTCCGGAGTTCGTTGCACGCCAGGAGCAGCCGCTACGCTTACGAGACTCCATGCCGGAGCCCGATGTGTCGGTGATGCGTGGGCGGCTGGAAGATTTCGCCCGGCGGCATCCCTCCACAGCGGTTCTCGTCGTAGAGGTGGCCGTCAGCAGCGCGGTGGCCGACCGCGAGAACGCCGCCCTCTACGCCGAGGCAGGCGTGCACGAGTATTGGATTGTGCTGGCCGAAGCCGAGCAGGTTGAGGTGTACAGGCGGCCGGCGGCGGGCGTTTACACGGAAGTGCGGACGTACGGCAGAGGCGAGATGGTCGAGGGCGTGGAGGTGCTCGGCGGTGAGGCATTCCCGGTGGAGGCACTTTTCATTTAAAGCGGCATGAAAGCTTTTTACTTGTTGGTGCTGGCTCTATGGGCGGGAAGCCTCCGGGCGCAGGGGCCGGAGGTCGTCAGCACAGGCGCGGCTCCGTACAACGCGCTTATCCTCCAGCAAATCCGCGCGATGCCCGCGCTCGGCGGGTACTCGGCCAGCCACGCGGCGTCGGTCAAGCTCGGCGGCAGCGTGACCCTCGACACGCTTACCGGCCTGAGCATCCTGCCGCAGCAGGCGCAACCGAGCTATTGCTCAGGGGCGACGTACCTCGTGTTCCTGAAGACCGTCAACGCGCTCGTCGCGCGGGGCGAGGTGCCCAACGACGAACGGGCGCTCACCCCGCTCCTCATCGCCGGCCAGCGCGACGGTGAGGGCGTGTGGGGCCGCTGGAACGCCAACGGGCCGGGGACGGCACGGCTGTTCTACCAGTTGGGGTTAGGGACGAACTTCACGGATTTTTCCCGGGCGCAGGCGGGCGATTTCATGAAGATCTTTTGGAACAACAACGTGGGCCGCAAAGAGCACGGGCACTCGGTGGTGTTCCTGGACGAGGAACTGGCCAACGGGGTGCCGAGCGTGCGGTTCTGGTCGAGCAACCTCGGCGTCGGCTACAGCGAGAAGGTCGTGCCCAAGGCCAAGATCAGCGCGGCCATCTTCTCCCGGCTGACCAACCCACGCGCCGTCACGCGGGCGGGGACGTTGTCGCCGAAGGTCGATCCTTATCTCGCCAGCTTGTTGACGGCGGATTCGAGCCTGGCGGAGGCGCGGGTCAACTGTGGGATGTAGATGACGGCGGCGGAGGCGGCGTTGCGGGAGTTTGTCCGTGCCGCGGGCGGGTCCGTTTCGTTCGAGGAGTTCATGCGGTGGACCCTGTACGACCCGGTGCATGGATACTACTCACGCCGGGTGCGGACGGTGGGGCGGGGAGGGGACTTCTCGACGGCGGCGACCTTGTAGCCGAGATGGAAGGTCAGCCCCTGCTTCTCCAGCATGCGTT
>CAXUIU010000354.1:0-2258 GCA_964250955.1 uncultured Chthoniobacterales bacterium
ATGCCCGGGAACTGCTGGCGGCGGGCGCGGTCGGGCGCGTGCTCAGCGCGCGGGGGTATTCAAGCACGGTGGCATTCGGGCCGAACGTCGAGGAGGCCATGGCGTTCGGCGAACAGGCGGAGAACGGGGTGACCCTCGTGACGATCCAAGGGGCGCACACGCTGGATTTCGCGCAGGATCTGTTGGGGGATTTCGGCAGGCTGAACGCCCTTGCAACGACCCAGTACCCGGAGGTCAAAATCGGCGGTTCGGCCCGGCCGCAATCGCGCACGACGCCGGACCATCTGCTCGTCCAGACGCGCCTGGCGGCGGGTGGGGCACTGGCGGTGGAAGTGGCCGGTGGGCGGCCGGCCGGAGCGACGCCGTTCCGGCTGGAGGTGACCGGCGAGGCGGGCGACCTCGTGTTGGCGGGCGGGGCGATGCGCGGTTTTCAGTCGGGTCGATTGTCGTTGGCGGTAGGAGGGCAGCCGGTCGTCGTGGACGAGGGCGAACTGGCCGGACTACCAGAGGCGGCGCTCAACGTCGCCGGCGTGTACGCGGCCTTGCGCGACGATATCCTGAATGGCACTGGGAAGACGCCCGGCTTTCAACACGCGGCGAGGCTGGCGCGGTTGGTGGATGAAGTGTTGGCAAATGCCTCCTCCAGTCGCTAGGACCCTCTATGCCGGTGGCGATTGTTCCACGGCAAGGCCTCACCACAGGCTCTGCAAGGCCGCGCCGACCAGGCCGATGACGACGATCTGCAACAGCGCGTTGCGTAGGGAGGCCGTCAACGAGGGCTGGCCGGCCACGCGGGCGATCAGCGGCAGGTTGACCAGCGCGCTCGTCAGGGCGGCGAGCACCGCCCCGTTGGCCGCCGTTGCCACGGGAAGCGCGCCGTGGGCAGCCAGTTGCCCCGCGGACGCCACCGCCGACGCGCTCGAAAACAGCCCGCCCGCCACGCTCACCGCGTAGAAACCCACCGTACCCAGGGTCCGCTGCCCGAGCGTGCCCGCCACTTCCAGCCCCAGGAACACCCCGCCGAACTTCAACGCCGACGACAGCGAGAAGGGCGACTCCAGTTGCAAGGCCGGCACGTCCGCCGCGGGACCCGCCGGCGCGCGGGGCCGCCGCCACGTCAACGCCGCGCAGACGACGAGCATCAACCCCAGCGCCAACGCGCAGCCGCGCAGGACCGCCACGCTCAGAAACGCCAAGACCACGGCGTTGCGAAGGAGCATCGCGCCTGTGGCCAGCAGGACCCCGCGGTAGGCCGTGTTCGCAAACGCCCCGTCCGTCTGCCGGACGCGGCTGGCGAGTTCGGCCACGGCGGCGGTGCTGTTGACCAGGCCGCCTAGGAACGCCGTGATCGCCGTCCCGCGCGAACCGTAGATTTTCCAGAGGATGTAGTTCACGAACCCGAGCGCCGCGATGAGGACGACGGTCGCCCAGGTCGAGCGCGGCTCGACGAGGCCCCACGGGTCGAGCGGGTAGTCGGGCAGCGCCGGGTAGACGACGCAGCTCAACAGCGCCAGGAGGATGGCCGAGCGCAGTTCGGCCTGGGTCAACCCGGTGGCGAAGCCGGTGAGCGGCTGTTTCCAGGCCAGGAGCGCGGCCGTGAGGACCGTGGCCGCCACGGGTGTGAACTGGTGCCCTTCGCCGCAGAGCACGCCGGCGTAGGCGACGATGAGCAGCGCGATGCTCGTCGTCAGGGCGAGGGATTGGTGCAGGGCCATCTGCCGCCAGTTCATGAAGCCCACCAGCCCTCCGATGAGCACGAGCGCCAGGAGGGCGAAGGGCGTGCCCGCCAGTCCGCCCAGGCAGCCCAGCAGGCCCGCGAAGGCGAAGGTACGCGCGCCGGCCTTGCCGCGGTGTTCGCGTTCCAGGCCGACGAAGACGCCGGTGCCGACCGCCAGCCCCAGGCGCAGGAGCGTTTGCAGGTAGGGCCAGTGGGCGGCGAGTTCGGGCAGGGGTTCGGACATCGGTGGTGAAAACAGCAAACCCCGCCGGGAGGCGAATGCAACGGCGACCTTCGCGCGCGGCAGCGTCGAATCAGGAGGCATGGCCACCTTCGACCCGATTCCTTCCAAGCACGCGACGTTCGTTTTTTACGGGCAGGAGCCGTGCAACGGCGGCCCGCTGCCGCGGACGTTGCGCGGCGAGTACGTCACCCCGGCCGAGCAGTTCTACGTGCGTTGCCACGGCGAGGTGCCGCAGCTCGACGCCCGCGCGTACCGGCTGCGCGTCGGCGGGTTGGTCGAGCGTCCACTGGAACTGAC